>WGER01000091.1 GCA_015492645.1 Nitrospirota bacterium | reverse complement strand
GTCGCCACCACTTACCTACTCCATCCGTTCAGGTAGCCTTCCCCCTGGTCTGAGCCTCGGCCCAGGAGGACTGCTTTCAGGGGTGCCCGCTGCGGAGGGGACTTACGGATTCACTGTTGGGGTTACCGACAGTTGCCCTGTTCAGCAACAGTATGTGACAAAGGAATTTTCTCTGGTGGTCAAGGCTGTCCCTACCACCGTCTCTGTAAGTGTTACTCCATCTTCATTTAATGTCCCCAGGGGGCAGGCGAGTTCTCAGGTGCTCCGTTACACCTTTTTTGCCACATCTTCCCAGAGCCTCCAACTGACCTCCCAGAAGGGGCTGTTTATTGCTAACGACAGGGTCATAGGAGAAAACAACACACCCCTGAATGTCCTCCTTCAGGAGGGCAGTGGCAGTGTCTCTGAGACCATTAGGATACCCGTGGCGGTGCTGAAGAGGACAGAGGCACTCGGTACAACCCATCTGCAGTACCAGAGGAGTTTTACAGGAGAATCCGTATCGGTGGTGGCAACTGTGGAGATAAATGTGACCACAGGTGCCCTGGCAGAGTTCAGGATTGACAGGGTCCAACTTTACTTTGAAAACGGCAGGGCAGAGATCACGGTGAGGAGGAACCAGCCCAACCTGCGGGCCTACGCAGACATAAGGTTCACTGGCTCAGGTATCCTGAGGGGATACTGGGAGGTGGACGGCAGGCTCCTTTCAAATGTCAACAAACACCTCGTTTACGGCAGGACCGTGACCATACCCTCACCTGAGGTCCCCTCCCTCCCCACCTTCGTCTCTGGCACACACATCGTGAGGTTCGTGATCACTGAACCGTCTCAGGAGATCCCCCTGCCCGTGGCGGTCTACTTCGTTACTGCCGAGGAATACAGGAAGGCACTGTCCATCAGACTCCTGTCCCCTGAAAACAACAGAGAGGTGGAGTACTCATCCCTTACATTCTCATGGGAGGGGGTGAGTGGGCTTACCGCATACCTGGTTGAGTTTATGGAGAGAGAGGGTGAGAAGGTCCTCTTCTCTGCCTACACCAAGAAGACCGAGTATACCCTGCCCGACAGGTTTCTGAAGAGGATATTCCGTCCTGGCAGCAGTTATGTCTGGAAGGTGAAGGGGTTCGGCTCAGAGAACACCATCATTGCGGAGAGCCCCCTGTATAGATTCACATTTAAGGAGAGGGCCACCTACCTGCCAGGACAGGTGATTGTGGTTACCCCTGCAGAGAGGGGGAAAGAAGTGGTAATGGAGATAGGAAGGAGATACCACCTCAGGTTGATTGACTCATATGAGTTGGTGAGTCTGGGGCTTAGAGTGTCGGTCTTTTCCACAGAGCAGGAGGTGCCCTCGGTGGTCAGGGAGTTGGCCGGGGAGGAGGGAGTGGTAATTGTGCAGCCGAACTACATCTTCAGGACGATGATGGAGCCGATGGGCCGGATGCAGAACATCCGCAGGGTCCTCGGACTTGAGAGGTTACACCAGAGGTTTCTTGGTGAGGGAGTCCTTGTGGCTATCATCGACACCGGAGTGGACACCGAGCACGAGGACCTTGCAGACAGGATAGAGGCGGTGAAGAACTTCATAAAGGACAGTTCCTTCAGGGCCGAGATACACGGCACCGCGGTGGCAGGGGTGATAGGAGCCAGTATAAATGGCAGAGGAATAGAAGGGGTTGCTCCTGGATGCAGGCTCCTGGCCCTGAGGGCCTGCAGGCAGGTCTCCCGAACCAGTCCAGAGGGGGAGTGTTACAGCAGTTCTGTCTCAAAGGCGATTGACTTTGCGATACAGGCAGGTTCTGAGGTGGTGAACATGAGTTTTGGCTCCATTGCCAGGGACCCGCTACTTTCGCGACTCCTGCAGGAGGGCAGAAGGAAGGGGATACTCTTCGTCGCACCAGTGGGCAACAGCCCATGGCAGGAGGAACTCACCTTTCCTGCCTCACATCCTGCGGTGGTCTCAGTCGGGGGACTGGACGAGGATGGCAGGTTCTACCCCTCTGAAGAACTGGCAAGAAAGGCGGATGTCTGTGCACCTGCCACCAACATCCTCACCACCGTGCCGGATAACAGGTACAACTTCCTGAACGGGACCTCCCTTTCAGGGGCAGTGGTCTCTGGCATCCTGGCAGTGGCAAGGGGCAGTGGCGTGTCATTAAGTGAGTTGCCCCCTTTCAGGGGCGACATATGCAGGTGGCAGGAGGCCCTGCTGGACCTGTCGGTGTGCAGATGAACCTTTGGGAGGGGTTCTGTTACTTATTGATAAAGACCGGGAAGATATCCTGCTGAGACTATAAACAGGAGGAGAGAGATGAAAAAAGAGAAGATATTGATAGGATTGGTGGCCGTCCTTTTTGTCATGTCTTCTGCACTGGCATGGGCTATTGGCATCACAGACGACTTCGGGATAATCAGGTCAAAGATGGCAGAGATCGGCTTTCGCACCGCTGAGATAAGACCGCTTGGAGCAGGGGTTTATGAGGTGAAGGTGACGGGTTTTACCCCTAAGACTGGTGCAGTGCAGCAGAAGGCAGACATAGCCGTTACAGACATATTCATCAGGCAGGGAGTTGACTGCGACCTCAAGGTGAAATTCAAAAACACCGGTCAGACCGTGATTGACAAACCTCTCAGATTAAAACTCTGGGTGGATGGCAAACTCCTCCGTGACCACTCCTACCTGATGAAACTGAGGCCTGGTGAGGAGCACATCTATACTCCTGAGATAGAGGTCAGTCTCAACACTGTAAGGGTTTCAATAGATACAGACAATGTCCTGAAAGAGAAGAACGAGATGAACAACACTCTTCAGAAAAGGCTTTTATGTACATCAACAGGCACGGGTAAAAGAGAGGCAACAGGGGTGGATTTTACCGCTATTTCTCCCACTGGAACGGGTTATCGCGAGGCAACGGGAGTTGACTTCACCGCCATTTCTCCCACAGGCACTGGCTATCGGGAAGCCATTGGAGTTGACTTTACTGCCATTTCTCCTACGGGCACTGGATACAGGGAGGCTACCGGCGTTGATTTCACGGCTATATCACCCACGGGAACGGGTTATCGGGAGGCTACAGGGGTGGACTTCACCGCCATATCTCCCACGGGCACCGGTTACAGGGAGGCAACGGGAGCGGACTTTACTGCCGTGCCACTTTAACCACCATAAACTCAGGGAGGTTCAACTATGAGGAAGAGTCCAAAAAATTTTAGGAGGTGCGAGATGGGAAAAAGGATTTTTACCATAACCATGCTTCTGGGGCTTTTCCTTTTCGGGTCTTCGAGTCCTGTCCTGGCCGGAAGATGCGTTGATCCTTCTTCGACTGGCTATACCGCTAACTATCATGCTGACAGTGATTCTTACATTGTAATTGAAGGCACCATTTCCGGTCTTCCAAGCTCTTACGACTACGCGCTTCCAAATTATTTCATTTATAACATATTTCCAGAAATACCTTCTTCATGTAAAATAACAGGGTTTGTCGTAGAGCAGAGGCGAGGGCGTAATAATTATTACTGTTATTATTTCCTCTTTAAAGACACTGCCACCAAGAGGGAGTGCTGGGAATATTTCAAGAACTTAAACACTCTCACCCTAAGACCTTCATCGATAACAGTTAAAAGGTCTTCTTCCGAACCCCCAGAACACTGGACAGCCCAGCCCTCCTCAAGGACAGTGACACTCAGCCCTGTTCGTCAGGAATGAGGATGCGTATTCTGGGCACTTGACAGCAATTTTTTAAGGAGGGCTAAGATGATGAAAACTACAGTCATAGGAGTAACGCTTCTGTTCCTTCTTACGTCTCTGTTATGGGCACAGCCGGTGGTGCAGAGGTGATTGATGGGATAAATGTGGATGTGCCCTTTACAGGGGCAAGGATTCACCAGAGTGGTGACTACTTTGAGTGTTACTATGGCATGGGTCCGATTGGTGATATAGGTTACAGGATGTGGTGTCCTGACGCAAGAGGTAGTTCAAAGCCAGACTCCTTTTACTGCAGCAAATGAAGGGTGAACCTTACCTGAAGAAATGGGATGAGAAAAAAGGAGGTAGAGGATGAAGAAAAGATGTATTGTAATATTGACCTTTATTTTTACCCTTCTGTTTTTTAACTTTAAAGTGGAGGCATTTCCAACAGGTTCTATTTCAGCACGAATTGACCCCCCCAGGACATCTTATATGGTGGGAGAGATGATTAGAATCTATTGGACTTACACCGGGATTTCCAGCCCCTCATCCAGGAATGTAAAGATAATCCTGAAACGTAAAGGTGAACCTTCATATATATGCAGAATCGCCTCCAGTATCCCTCTTATACAGGGCAGTTCTGGCTATACCTGGAGAGTTCCCTCAACCTGTACAAATCCTCGTACTGGTCGAATTGAAAACCTACTGCAGGGCAAACTGAAGGTTCGCGTAAAACTCATAGGTGAACAGACGCTGGGCGATACAAACTGGTTCACTGTAATTACCTTAACATCACTTCGTGATGTTCCGACAAAACCTCATGCACCCATTCCACAGCCTTCCCGGCCCGAGATATATAATCTCCGGTTCGGGCCTGTTATGGGGAATCACGGGATTTATCAATTAACGTGGGATTTCAGAAATGTTTCCCGACAGGATCGTTCACAATTAGTCCAGGTTTCACTATGGAGAGAAGATGCTTCAGGACCCAGAAAAATCTGTAATATAAAAAATGGAAGGGTACCCCTTTCATGGAAACAGGTGATAATAAATGCCAGAGAAGATATATGTGACAACGGGACAAAACCTCCTTACTCAAGATCCCGTGATTACAGAATGAGGGTCGAACTGGCAAACAACCCTTCTATCAATGGGATAACAGGAAAGTTCATGCTGCCAGTGTTTCCGGACTTAATAGTATGTGTCGAGGAGGGGAAAGCACTACATCTGAACGATAAAGATATTCATGTAAAGGTTGTTAACCTTTCTGAATACCCCGGGATGACAGTGGGGCCCTTTAACGTAAGATTCTACATTGAAGGACATGGAACAAAATCCTATGATGTAACCCTGCCTTATGGGACGATTTATGAACTTCACCGCACTGTAACCTTTTACACCATTGAAAAACAGACTGTAAAAGTAGAAGTGGATGTCGGAAACAGGGTGAGAGAACTGAACGAACAGAACAATTCCATTGAAGTTTACTGGGATGTAGAACCACTTCTTGATCCGTATTTCGATCCCGTGCTTCCGGTGTTCAAATGTTCAGATGGAACGAGCCACCTATTTTACGAGCATCCCTTCAGGAAACCATGACAGCCTTTGCGGGAGGATGTCTGCCCAAAACCTTCTATAGAGTTCTAAAGGATGCGATGATCAAGTAAGGGAACCCATCCTCAGGGGAAGAGCATGAGGACATCCAACCTCTCCATTAAAAGGCTTTATCTGAAAAAATGTAAGGTACATGTGGTGTTGAAGAACAGGGATTCAGCAGGGGTGACGGATGAGGATTGTCGGAATGGAAGATTTCAGATGAAACTCCACTGGAGGCTCTAAGGTCCAGCCATTTGTCTGGTCCCATGGGTATCCTATGGGGTGACTTATATGGATGAAATCACCTCCTCGGGAAGAAGGAATGTACAGAAAGAATGGAGGTATGTGGTTCCATAGTATTCAGAAATTCCGTTTGAACCAGAAAGAGGTTTAAAGCCACTTATATTCAGAAAGACGAGGTCATAAGAGTTGGATACCTGTCCTGTTTAACAGGACAAGAGACTAAATCATCAGGAGGTGTAACATGAAGAAGGTTCTTGGATCTTTTATGGCAGGTCTGCTGGTCTTGGTATGGGTAGGTTACAGTATCGCAGGCTCTCCTGTAACAAGGCCAACGAGGCCTCCAAAGGATGTGAAGCCTGTGGTGCCACCACCTGGCACTCCAGTTTCTCCTGGGAACCTGATACTTCCACCATCAATAACGACCGAACTGAGATGGGACTTGGTAAGGTATGAGGGGCGGTACTCCAGAGAGGCCACTGTCCGTATCACCGCAACTTTTAAGAATGTGGGAAGAAGGAATGCCCAGTGCCCGGATGCACCCTGCAGAGCAGTGCTCTGGAGATATGAGGAGGGAAGAACCCCACCGGCAGAGTTAGAGGTTCTCGGGTATAGAGATATCACCACCCTTGCGAGTGGACAGAGCATAATCATTACGAAGTATGTTAAGGTATCTTGTAGTAGGGAGTTTACTGATATCTTTGAGGCATTTCACGATGTAAATATTGAACACCCTGGGTATTATTTCTATCATGACCCGGACTACCATAGACCATCAAACACGGAAGATGTCTATGACAGCAATCTCAATGACAATCGGAAGAGGATAAGAGAGCGGGACATAATGAATGCCCTCTGGGATTATGGATGCAGGCCCAGGAGGTAGATAGAGTTTGAACTTCCGGACGGCGTGCTAAGCACGCCGTCCGGGAAAGGAGGAGGTGAAGATGAAGAAAATACTGATAATAGCTATTATGGTCAGTATAATACACGCTTCTGGAGATTTGAAAGCAGATACACTACCTATACAGATACGCAATGTTAATTTTGAAACTGTACAATTGGAGAGAGGTTGCTGTCCACCTTTAAAATTGATTTGTTCTGGAGAGATAGTTAATATAGGTTCACAACCTATAAGATCTGTCAAATACTCGGTAACTTTTCCATTTGCATTTGCTGGTAATAGCGGTGAAATTCCAATTATAAATCCAGGCGAAAGTGTTACTATTAGAAAAGAAGTATCAGGAATAAAAGGCTGTAATCCAGAAGATGTGGATATCACCTATAGATGCAAGATAAGAGTATATTCGCCTGTGTTCACGGAAGCTACAAGCAACAATAGTTATGTTATACCTCCATTAAAATCGCTTTATTCCATTTCTATAACCTCTCTTTCTCTTACACCATCTCTTGTAAGTGAAGGAGACAGAGTGAGGTACAATGTAACAATCTATAACAACAGTTCTTCCCCTACCCCTCCTTTCATGAAAATAAGGGTTGTGGAACCTGCAAGCCGAGATTGCAAAGGTATAGTTGCACGTGACCGAACTGGGGTCAGTCTTCCAGTAGGCAGAAGAGACCTTTCCCTAACACCCTGTTCTGGCCAATTTGTGCCACCACAGGGAAACAGGACTGGAGTATGTGTAGCGGTATATTGTGGATATGAAAGATTGACAAGTCTTTGGAAACCTCTTTGTGAAGTTCCAGATCAACCAGGCTATTATACCCTTGGGACACTTTTCTGTGGTTCCTTAAATGAAGTTTCTCCTATTGAAAGAAGACCTCGTAAATTAAAAGGAATTGCTGGCGGCGGAGACCCCCAGCCATCTCCCATAAAAAAACCCCTTGTCGACCTCTCTGTTTCTGACCTGAGGCTTGTCTCAGACTGTAAAATCCAGGCAACCATAAAGAATACCGGCAGGGTCCCGCTTACTGAAGAGGCTTACAAGGCCGCTGTTCAGATGTTTAACAATAACAAACCCTGGGGAGGTATAATTCTGAGCAGTCTCGATCCACAGAGAAGGTTGAAAAATCCCGGAGGCTCGGTCACATTTCTCTGGTTCCCAAGGGCAAAGAACCTGAGGCTTTCCCCTGGTAAGCACCTGTTGAAACTGGTGGTTGACCACCATAATATTGTGAAGGAATCAAACGAAAAGAACAATACCATGGTAAGAGAACTCACCTGCAGGCCACGGCTTCCTCAGGGTCCTGTAGGAGGCAGGATAAGATGAGCCTGAATAAGGGCAGACATACGAAATTTATGGGAATACAGAATAGGCCATTGTGCCTTTTAGAAAAAACTAATGTAAGGAGGTGCAGTATGAGAGTACTGAGTAGAACAGTGTTTCTGGTATGGTTCATGGTCTCTGGATTCCTCATCCCTCTGGCATGGGCTGGTTCTCCCGGGGGGATGAAGGTGAGCCCTGAGGTCCTTAAAAACAAGAAAATACCGCCACCTCAGGTGCAGAAACTGAAGAGGATTGCCTTCAAGCCAGACCTTGTGGTGGATGGCATCAGTGCGGAGATAGTGGACAGGGATCCAAGAAATACAACTACAGAGAGGGTCAAGGTAAGGGTCACCGTGAGGGTGAAAAACAGGGTTATAAACTCCTCCACAGCAGACTCCCTTACCCAGGAGGGCAGAAACCGCAGGTGTGGAGGGTCCTTCAAGGTACTACTTGAGTGGTCTGACAACCCACCGGCAGGGTATAATTACATGTGTCATGCGGGAGTAACGGCACTTGGCGGTGGGCAGACAGACAGTTTCTACTGTGAACAGTGGTTCCCCTACGGTGCCTCTCTAAAGTTTAAAGCGACTGTGGACTACCTGAATTTTATTGATGAGTCTGATGAGAACAACAACACCAAGGTGCACGCCTACTGGGCGAGGTAGTGACTGATGAAGAGAACACTCTGGCAGGTCCTGACCCTTATAATGATGATCATTTTTACCCATTCTGGATGTGGCGGGGGTGGCGGCAATGCAGAGGTGACCACCAGGCCTCCCGAAAACGGTGGTGGAAGGACCTTTTATGTCTCCCCTGAAGGGGATGACTCAAATCCTGGCACTATGGAGCAACCCTGGGCTACTCCAGGGTTTGGCTCAAGACAACTGCAGCCAGGGGATACCCTTGTCATCCTCGGTGGAAGATATACCCTCTCCCGGTATCCTGATGACATCGTAACCCCCCCTTCAGGGACTCCACAGCAGTGGATAACCATCAAGGGGGAGGAAGGCAACAGACCCATGCTCGTAGGAAGGGACAATCTTTCCACAGCTATAGACCTTTCAGGACGCAGTTATGTACGGATTGAGAATCTGGAGATAACGAGTGACGACAGTGTTAGTGGCAGCAGCAGGTTTTTCAGAGAAGGCATCCAGATACTCGGCTCTCCAGCAAGCCACATTGTTCTTGAGGACATATACATCCACCATGTTGACGAGTTTGGCATAGATGTGCAGGATGTAGAGGACCTACAACTGCTGAACTGTCGTATAGAGTACTGTGGTTTTGGCGCTATCGGAGGGCCGGCAGGTCAACATGGGGGCTGGAGGAATGTGGTGATAAGGGGGTGCAGGCTTTCCTACAGCGGTCACTACTATCAGGATACGGACGGCTCAAACAGACCCTACGACAGACCTGACGGATTTGGAATTGAATCCTCCGAGGGCCCCATACTTATTGAGGATACCATCGTGGAGCACAATTATGGTGACGGGATAGACTCAAAGGCTGCCAACACCACCGTTCGCCGTTGTGTGGTGGCAAATAATTCCTGTGATGGGGTGAAACTCTGGGGAGACCAGAGCCGTATTGAAAATACCCTGATTTACGGCCGTGGTGATGGTGACCCGACAGCCACCCCCTGGTCACCGATAGTGATAAGCACCGAGCCCCCAAACGCTGTATTTGAGATAGTGAATGTGACAGTGGACGATGCCTTGGGAGGCAACTACCTGATGCATGTCCAGTATGACTACCCGGATCTGCCGGTCATCTTGAGGGTAAGAAACACCATATTCTCCGGCAGGGGCAACAACTCCTCCATATTTGTTGGCAGGGCGAGTACCATCAGTGCTGAGTACAACCTCTTCTACATGCCTCAAAGTGACTCTGTGCTTATCCACGGTGATGAGACCTATACCTCCAGTAACATCAGTCAGATGGGCACCGGAAACCTCTATGACGACCCCCTGTTCATTTCTCCTGCCTGGGGCTGGGAGGGGGACTACCACCTACGGCCTGGTAGCCCTGCCATAGACGCCGGCACACCCACTGGGGCCCCATCAAACGACCTGGAGGGCAACCCCCCGTCCTCAGGGTTTCGGGGTTGACATAGGGGCATATGAGAGTGAAGGGAGGTGAGATATGCTGAAAAGAGAGTTTGAGGATGTTCTGCCCTTGGCAGAGCAGATTACAACCCTGAGGAGGTAAGCAAGATGAGAAGAAAGAGACCTTTATTTGCTGTTTTAGTAGTGATTGTAGTGTTGTTTATGACCGGGGTTGTCTTGGGCCAGCCACCGGTTCCAGGACCACTTCCACCACCACCTCCACCGCCTCCACCGGCCAAGAATGTGGACATGCGGGTATTTAATGTAGGCAACAGACAGTGGGAGGGTCGTGAATGTAGTGCCTGTAGTGATATCCTCTCCAGGGTGGACGCTATCTTCCTGAACGACCTGACAGTAGGGGTATACTGCGATGGTTACAGTTCCCGCGTCAGAGAGGCAACAGGCACCGTTCGGGTCACATACTACGACCTCTCCCAGGGCAGGACTGTTACAAAGACTAAGTCCTTTACAGTTGCATGTATGGGGCAACCGAGGGATGTGCTGGTCCAGGTAGTAAACCATCCGCTGCTCATCAAGAGGAGTTCAGGGATCAGAGCGGAGGTGATACCCGGTTTTGGGTTCAGGGACACCAATAGGGACAACAATACCTTGACCGAAAGAGACCCAAACCACATGTGCGTAATGGAGTATGTTTACTAAGGCAGGGATGACTTTATGAATCCAGGGGGCTCTTTAGAGCCCCTCTCTTAAGACATTTTACTGTATCACCTCATTAAGTCCTTCAAAGCCTAAAATCCCCTCGTTTTAATAACTATTTTCAAAAATTATTTTTTAATATCAATAAGTTAGACAAAAATATCAAACAATTTTGATAGTTATTAATAATAACATGTAAGATTTCATAACTACTTGATTTTTAAGGAAATTATCAACATCGTCATTAAAAATGCGGATTTCAGGTTCTACAGGTGGATCACCTATTTTGTTATAGTACCGTAAAGGTGGATAAAAGAATCTCAAAGACATCTCCTATATTATCCAGTTGACGTCTTGACTATTTATGAAGAATGTGGGTTGAAGGCACTGATGAGAAAAGACAGGAGCGTCTTTGCGCCTTCTTTGTCGAGGGGCTGGTTGCCTGAACCACACTGTGGGTCCTGGACACAGGAAGGACAACCCCCATCGCAATTACAATCCTCAACCATTCTATGGGTAGCGGACAGCCATTCCCTTAGTGTCTGAAAGACATGCCGGCAGTATCCTACCCCACCTTCATATCCGTCATAGATGAAGATGCAGGGGCTCCCAATGGATTGAAAGAGGGTATAACTGTGGCCACCGATGTCCATCTTCTCACAGAGTACAAATAAAGGCATGGCCGAGATGCAGACATGTTCAGTGGCGTGGACTGTGCCTGCCAGGTCAAGGCCTCTGGCACATATCTCTACTTTTATCTCTTCAGGTATAACCATCCAGAGCCCCTCTGTATCAAAGATATACTCGGGCATTTCCAGCAGATGTCGGGAGAGTCTCTTCCTGGTGTAGATATGCCTCCTTTCATAGCCTATGATCCTCTGAGAGATCCTCAATCTGCCCCAGTAAAAGTTGAATTGTCTCACCCTCAGATGGTCTTTCTGCTCCAGTATCTCTGTTTCTTCTACACTGAGTGGCTGGGTATAGTAATTCACATCCACCTCCCTCACAATGATCTTCCTGCTTTCCAGGAGCAGTTCTTCTACCCTGAACTGTCTTCCCCTATGGAGATAGATCGCTCCAGGATGACCCTCCCTGTAAACCCTCATTCCATCAAGTTCTCCTATGGTGTTACCGTGTTCATCGATAACCCTGAAAAGGTTTCCAATCCCCCTTATCTCCACCGACCTCTGGGGCATCTTTATTCCAGAGAACCAGATATCGCCCCTTTTGCCCTTTTTGAGACGACCGGCCTTCGTGAGTTCATTCAGTAGAGGCCGTAACCTCTGCACAGGATATACGCTGTCGTCTTTCCTGAGATAGACTTCAGAAGCGGCACAGGGCAGGTGTTTTCTGAGGAGTACCTCATTGTCAGGATCGATCACCACTGACTCAAAGGACTGCTGCAAGACCCTCTCCGGGTGACATACAATGTACTGATCAAGGGCATCCTTCAGTGCAATTAGTATCACCAGAGAGTCTTCACCGTGTCTGCCAACTCTGCCTGCCCTCTGCCATGTGCTCGACACAGAACCTGGATAACCAACAAGGATGCAGCAGTCAAGGCCACCCACATCTATCCCCAGTTCCAGTGCACTTGTGGAGACCACACCAGAGAGTTCACCAGAAAAGAGCCTCTTTTCGATCTCCCTCCTCTCAGAAGGGAGGAATCCAGCCCTGTAGGGGCTTATCTCTTTCACTATATCGGGTGCCCTCCTGGTACACCATCTATAGATTAACTCTGTCACCTTTCTCGCCTTTGTAAATACTATTGTCTTCAGCCCACCCCTGATCGCCTCTATAAGGAGCCTGATAGCAAGGGTATAGGGACCCTCAATGGGATTCATAAATATAAAGTGTCTGCCCCCAAGAGGGGCCCCACTTTTGGTGACCGCCCTGAAGGGCAATCCAACCAGCCTTCCGGCAAGTTCATCAGGGTTTGCTATGGTGGCTGAACTTGCTATAAATTGCGGGTGCGATCCCCACCGCTCGCATATCCTTCTGAACCTTCTCAGTACCTGTGATACATTGGAACCGAAGACACCCCTGTATGCATGAATCTCATCAATAACCACAAAACGGAGTCTCCTGAGAAAACCCTCCCATTTGGGATGGAAGGCATTTATCGCAAGGTGGAGCATATCAGGATTGGTAAATACTACAGGAGGAAGCCACTCCCTGATCTTTCTTCTCCTGTATGGGGTGGTATCACCATCATAGACCTCAGCAGGTGAGAGTTTGCCTACCCCCTCTATTCCGACATCATGCAGGAGTTCATTCAGGTTTCTTATCTGATCCTGTTCAAGTCCCTTGAGGGGATAGATGTACAGGGCCTTTGTTGAGGGGTCTTCCAGCAGGGACTCTATTACAGGGATGTTGTAAATAAGGGTCTTGCCACTTGCCGTAGGGGTCATTACCACCACGTTTTCTCCACTCCTGACCAGTTTAATACCCTCTACCTGATGTGACCATAGTCTCTCGATCCCTCTCTGTCTGAGGCTCTCCTTCAACCTTTTATGGATTGGAAGGTCTGCGTAGAGTGGCTCCTTGGGTGGGATGTAATGGTAGGAGGTGATCTGGGACCCGATGAGGGGGTTAGACCTTATATATTCAACAAATCTTTTCACCATAAGAGAAAGTCAGAGAAGGCGAAATACCTCCTTCAGGGGCTTCTCCATCTCGCAGGAGCCGAGCCTCTGGAGCAGGGTTCGTAGATCCTCTGGATCACGGACCCTGAGGAGTATTTTAATCCCCCTCTCTTCCAGGGTCCTGTCCCAGTCTATCTGGATACCCTCTGGGAGGTTCATTTCCCGGAGGATGCCTTCGATCTTCTGGTTTATCTCTGTCAGAGAGGGGTACCTCCTCCTTTCAAGTACATCCCTTATCATCTCGGTCTTTCTCCGTGGCGGCAGATCCAGAAGGAGGATCTCCTTTATCCCTGTTTCATCGACAAACTCTTCCAGTTCCATCTCATCTCTCAGGAGACACTCCCTCATGACAAGGGCAAACTCTTCAAAGACCCTTGCAGTGAGATGGATGGTATGCTGCCAGTCCACAAGTGTGCTCAGTATCCCTTCAGGTACCACCATCAGATGTTTTATCTGTCTGTAAGAGAACCTCCTCCCGTGTAAAAATCTCCTTACTTCAATGGGAAGGCCCGTTAGTCTACTGGCTATCTCAACAAGCGGCTCATTGCCTGGCAGTTTTAGAAGTGGTGCCAATGTCTGGACGGTTTTTTCGTCTTTGAGGAAATCATGGGCCTTTTTCAGATACAGGAGTCTGTTTATGGCACTGCTGAAAATGATCTCCCTTTTTATGTCGAGTAAAAAAAGAAAGACCATCTCTTCCGGCACTGAGGCGATAACAAGTGCACCGATCTTCGCCTTCGGATCTTTCAGGGTCCCATCTAAGAGATGTAATTTCGAGTTCCGGTCTCTGTAAAGGAGAGGTGGTCTGATTATATAAGCGTTCTCGCTCGAGGACTCTTCATCTTTAAATATACACCCTTCCAGATAGAAGGGGCTCTCCTCAACCAGGATAGCCTCAGGGTTGACCTCCTCGTAAAGGGGAAGGACCTCTTTCATAAAGGCAGGCGAATCAGGTCTTTTTTATAGAGTAGGTACAGGAGATGTCACCGTTCGCCTGGCATTCGGTCCTTTTTACATCGACCCCCAGAAGACCCCTATACATCTGCAGTTCCATATTGCAACTCTCTCTGTACCTCTGTGCAACTGCTGATATGGGACAGTTGAAGTTTCTTATGTAATAGTGATCCCTGTCTTCCAGGAGTTCACTCAGGTAACCATTACCATTCAATAACTCCACAAGTCTCTTCACCTTCTCGTCAAGATGTGCAGAACGGGGAATGGTGAGGTGGAATGTCTGGATGAAGGAATCCTTTAGCCATTGAAAGATCATGTTTACCTTTTCCCTTCCCTCTCTATCCTCTATTATCTGAAGGAGTCTCAGTGCGAAGGAGTCGTATTGTTTCGGGAAAAGGGCGTCAGCCCTGTCTGTAAGCCTGTATTCAAACTTGGGCCTGCCGATTCCGTGTCTTTTGGGGGTATTTGTGATAAGCCCCTTCTTCTCCAAGGCGGTCAGGTGTTGGCGGATGCCCATTGTGGTGATATTGAGGGATTTACTCAACTGATCAGCAGTCATTCCACCTGACTTCTTGAGTAGTTCCAGGATCTTTCTGCGTGTAGGGTTGTCTTCAATAACAATATCCAATATACACCTCAAGTTATGATTTCTTTTTAATCCCCTCAACCAGAGTTATACTGTATCTCTCATGGGTAAAGGGATGAATGGTCGGAAATTTCGAGTAAAGCCAGCCTCTGAATACCTCCTTGCCTGACTCGTAAATTATAACCCTTGCCGCAGGGTTATTGGGTTCATTGGATGCTGAGGTGATTGTCAGTCCATCCATCTTGAAGTCAGGCAGAAACTGTTCAATCTTTATCTTTAAACCGGTATCAGGGATGCTGTATTCATCACCTATCTGGACGGTGACCTCTCTGGTGGTATTCGCCTCTTTGTCAGTGACCTTCAGTTTGACAGCACTCCAGGCACCCTTCACCTCATCCGGTACAACCACTGTTGGGCTTCCCTGTGGTATCATAACAGGGGTGTGTTGAAAGGGCTGCCCTGGGGTTACCCTCTCTGCAGGCGGCTCTTCCTTCTTCTTACATCCCCACATCCCCATCACTGCCACAACAAGAAGAATAATTATTGCCCTCTTCATAAAGCCTCCTTTAGTACATGATATTTTAATTTCAAATTGTAGCATTTTGATCTTTATAAATTCAAATACATTTTGCTATAATTTTTACTGCGGCGGTGTAGCTCAGTTGGTTAGAGCATGCGGCTCATATCCGCAGAGTCGGGGGTTCGAAGCCCTCCACCGCCACCAGTCTCCTTTTAAGAGACAGAAAAACCACTATCTGCCCTTTGATTCGGTCGAGACCCTAAGATGGTGCAGACTCCCCACAAAATCTAAAAACTGGCCAGAGTCAGAAGGACAGAACTCTCCTGCCTTCCATGTCTGTCTTTTGACCAAATTCAAACTGCGATTTCCGGGAGCCCCCAGATTTGCCGGTAGAAATAGTTGTTTTTGCGGCAGTTCCTGCCGCCTTCCAAAGTTTTGATTGAAATTCTATCGGCAATTTGGGGGGAGCACGAATGACCAAGAAAAAAACTTAAAGTTTTATTTATAATAAATTTTAATGAAGAGACCTTTGTCCTGTGAATTTGGTTCAGCCCTATCCCCCAGGCCAAGGGGACATTCCAAAAAGAACAGACTCTACAGGTTCAGAGAGGGGTTCAGATGGAGTGGTGTAAGGGTTGAGAGATACAAAAGACAGGGGGATGACTTTAAGGGGGTGATAAGGCAGGTGATTGCAGGAGACAAGGGTGAGGCCCTGAGGTTCCAGTTGCGATACTTTGAAATAGAGCCAGGAGGTTACAGCAGTCATGAGTGGCATAACCATGAGCATGTGGTTGTCTGTGTAAGAGGCAGAGGAAGGGTGAAACTCGGTAAGAGGAGCGTGAAGATGGAGTTCCTTGATACCCTTTACATTGCTCCAAGGACACCACACAGACTCTATAACCCCTATGATGAACCCTTTGGGTTCTTCTGCATTGTTAACTCAAAGAGAGACAGGCCAAAGAGGATCAGAGAGCGTTGATGAACAGAGACGATACAGATAAGAAGCCTTTTCTGGACAGGTTGTGGGACTTTTTTGCCTCAGTCAGGCTTGCTATAGTCCTGTTTGCCCTTATTGCTGTCAGTTCCATAATTGGCACAGTGATCGAACAAAACGCCCCTGCTGAGAAGAACATTATTGTCCTGAAACGGCTCGTGGGGGACTCCCTTGCACCTGCTTTTTACAGAATACTTGAAGCAGCAGGTTTTATGGATATGTACAGGTCCTGGTGGTTTGTGACTCTCCTGATGCTCTTTGCGATTAATCTAATCGTATGTTCCCTTGAAAGGCTTCCGAGGATACTGAGACTGATGAGAGAACCCATCAGACCTCTGGACAGCGATAAGAGGAATTTTCCGATCAAGAAGGTGCTAAGGGTAAAGGGAAGTCCCGAGGAATTACGAGAAGAGGTATTGAAGGTGGTGAAGGCGATAGGTGTGAAGGCTGAAAACAGTCCCCTGAAGGACGGTGGATACCAACTATATGGTCAGAGTGGTAACTGGTCCAGGCTCGGGGTATACATAACCCATCTCAGTATCCTGATAATTATGATAGGTGCTGTGATAGGCATATTCTTTGGATTTAAAGGTTTTCTGAACCTGCCAGAAGGGTATACATCAGATGTAGCCTATGCAAGGGACGGGACCCCTCATCCCCTTGGTTTTTCTGTCAGGTGTGATGACTTTGAAGTGGAGTTCTACGGGATGAGCGAGATGCCGAAGGACTATAAGAGTTGGCTTACTGTGATAAAGAACGGCCGAGAGGTGATGAGAAAGGTGATAGAGGTGAATGAACCGCTTAAATACGGGGGATACACCTTCTATCAGTCGAGTTATGGAATGGTCCCCAATGCAAGGGGGATATTTATACTCAAACTGACAGGTCCTGGTATGAAGACAGAAACGGTCTTCAAGAGACTTGGAGAGACCTTCCAGATACCGGGTACTAATATCATAGGGTATATCAAGGATTACAGCCCTGCACTCGCCTTTGACAGGAACGGTAATCCCTATACCTATACTGACATGATGAACAACCCGGCGGTGTATGTAGAGTTCAAGGAGGGTGACAAAATAAAATATGCAGGCTGGATATTGAAGAGATTCCCCCGTACATGGACGTTGCCGGATGGCAACAGGGTGGAGTTTGTGGATTACTGGGGTGTGCAGTACACAGGGCTTCAGGTGAGAAAGGACCCCGGTGTATGGGTGGTGTATCTGGGATGTATCATAATGGCTATAGGACTGTATGTGGCATTTTTTATGAGTCATAAGAGGGTGTGGGTCTTTGTCACCAGGGATGGTAAAGAGAGTGCAATAACGCTTCTTGCCACGGCAAACAAAAACAGGGGTGCCCTTGAGAGAAAGATAGAGGCATCCCTCAAGAGACTTCAACGGGGCAGGTAAGGGGCTGGATATCAAGGTGCAACAGAGGAGGTAGAAAGATGAACAGTTCGTTCTTCTTTGGTATATCCACAGTGGGATATATACTGGCGATGGTGTTTTATATCGCTTATCTCGTCTTCAGATCAAGACAGGTGGGAGTGGTGGCCACTGCTGTGACAGTAACCAGTTTCATTTCACAGACGATAGCCTTCTTTCTCAGGTGGGGTGAGTTCTACCAGATGCATCACAAATTGGGGCTGAATATAAGCATCTTCAGGCCACCTATAACGAACCTCTACGAGTCACTGGTGTTTTTTGTGTGGTGTCTCATCCTCGGTTATCTGATTATAGAGTTTAAATACAAAAACAGGGCCTTTGGTGCCTTTGTCACACCTGTTTCTGCCATGGTGCTGGCATTTATTGAGATGACAGGTATGTCGAAGGAGATACAGCCACTTGTGCCGGCCCTGCAGAGTAACTGGCTCCTTGCCCATGTGATAACCAGTTTTATTTCCTATGCGATGTTTGGCCTTGCCTTTGCCACATCGCTCATGTATCTAATAAAGAAGACAGAAACAAAGACCGAACCTGCCTATATATTCTGGAGCGTCTCACTCGGATTAATAATAGTTCTTATACTGGCTATGGGTCTTGATTATCTCAGGTTTAATGTAGTGGCGACCTCCTCAGAGACGATGAAGAAGTTTCTGTTCAAGGCCACATTCAGGAGTAACTCCCCGCTAATTGTCGTATTGAGCTGGATCGGATCGGCATTTGTGATATTTCTGGTATGGTTATATGGACCTGTGCTGAAGAGGATTATAAATGCCTTCAATATCTCTGATAATATGCTTGATGATATAACCTACAGGATGATAGCAATAGGTTTTCCGGTCTTTACTCTCGGTGGACTAATCTTCGGTGCCATCTGGGCCGACCAGGCATGGGGTGTGTACTGGTCATGGGACCCCAAAGAGACATGGTCTCTCATCACATGGTTTGTATATGCCTTCTTTCTGCATGCAAGGTTGATGAGGGGATGGAAGGGCAAAAAGGTTGCCGTAGTGGCGGTAGTGGGTTTCGTTGCTGTGGCCTTCACCTATCTTGGTGTAAACCTTCTGCTGTCAGGGCTTCACAGTTACGGTGCACTTGAATAGATATGGGAGTCCCTTCTCTTAAATGGAAGTATATCATTGCAACTGTCCTGATACTTCTACTCCTAAACGGTCTCTTTGTGCTCTATAACCTCGGTTACCAGGAAAGACTGATCAAACAGGACGATATAAGACGTGTTGAACTGATAACCGAGATCATCAAGAATGGACTCTATACGATTATGCTTGAGGGGAGGGGCAAGGACTTCCAGGGATTTCTTGAGTCTCTTATTGCAGAAGAGATCCAGGAGGTGAGGATCTTTGATCCCTACAGTGGGACTATCCTGGCATCTTCTGTCAGGTCTGAGGTGGGCAGAGGGATATATGAGGAAGACAGACGGAAATTTCAGTCCCAAAAGTCCCCAGAGGTCTTTGTCCATGAGAGGAAGGGAGAGAGGGTTTACTCCATGCTTGTGCCTATAAAGAACGAGTTTGTCTGTCAGAGGTGCCACAACGATGGAAGGCCCCTCAGGGGGGTGCTGGATGTAGAGGTGTCTATGAAGCAAAGCCTTAAGAGAATCAATGAACTGAGGCAGAGAAGCGTCCTCTTTACTTTAATGAGTTCTTTTGTGGTGGCCCTGGCACTTGCTGTAATGACAAGAGTACTGGTTAACAGACCTCTGGATGAGATAATAAAGGCGATGGAAAAAGTGAAGAAGGGAGACCTTACCGCAAGGGTGAACCTCAGTGGTAGAGACGAATTCAGCAGGCTTGCAGAGTCCTTTAACAGTATGATAGGAGAACTGAACAAGGCAAGGGCAGAACTCCAGAGGTGCCATTTAGAAGAGATGAAGAAGGTTGAGAAGATGGCCACCCTTGGCGAACTTGCAGCGGCTGTGGCTCATGAGATAAAGAACCCCCTGGCAGGCATCAGTGGTGCAGTGCAGGTTATATACGAGGATCTGAAGGAGGGAGACCCCAAGAAGGAGGTCCTGAAAGAGGTTCTTCAAGAGATTGAAAGGCTTGACAGGACTGTGAGGGATCTTCTTCTCTTTGCAAGACCGGTTGAACCGAAGAAGATACCTGTGGACATTTCCAGCGTGGTGGACAGGTGTATAAGCCTGATAAGCGACAGGGCCCGGAAACAGAATGTAAATATCGTGAGGGACTTTCAGGAGGGACTCATAATTGGGGTGGACCCTCAACAGATCCAGCAGGTGTTGATGAACCTGTTTATAAATGCACTTCAGGCAATGCCATCAGGTGGGACTCTGAGGGTGGAGGTCCACAGGGAAGATCCCCATCTGGAAATTGTAATTGCAGATACCGGCGATGGCATTCCGCCTGAGGAGTTGAACATGGTCTTCAGACCCTTTTACACAACCCGCACAATGGGTACAAGTCTCGGGCTCTCAATAACCAGAAATATAGTGGAGGCCCATGGGGGTGAGATAAATGTGGAGAGCACCCTTGGAATGGGGACCACTTTTAGGATAAAATTACCAGTATAAGATGTTAAGACCCAAGGTGTTGATAGTTGACGATGAGAGACTGCTCAGATGGTCTCTCCAACAGAACCTTGCACGGGAGGGTTATGCAGTATTTACAGCCGAGACCGGTTCCGAGGCTCTGGAGTTATTTAGAGAGGAGTTGCCTGATATAACCCTGCTTGATATCCATCTACCAGATATATCAGGTATCAAGGTCCTCCAGTATATAAAAGAGTTCGACAAGGATGCAATAGTCCTCATGATAACTGCCTACGGAGATATTCAGACCGCCGTGGAGTGTATCAAGTTGGGGGCCTATGATTTTATTGAAAAGCCCTTCAATATGGAAAAACTGAACCTGATAATAAGAAAAGCCCTTGAGACATCCAGCCTCCGGAGAGAAGTGTCCCAGTTAAAGGAGAACCTCTCACAGCAGTATGGCTTTGACAGTATAATAGGGAGTTCACCACCAATGAAACAACTCTTCGAAATGATAAAAAAGATAGCCCTTTCTGATGCCACCACCATACTCATTCAGGGTGAAAGCGGTACAGGGAAGGATCTGGTTGCGAGGGTGATCCACTATCAGAGCAAAAGGGCGTCAAAGCCCTTTCTTGAGATCAACTGCACCGCCCTGCCAGAGACCCTGATAGAGAGTGAGTTATTCGGGTATGAAAAGGGGGCATTCACTGATGCGAAGACCATGAAGAGAGGATTATTTGAGATGGCTGATGGTGGCAGTATATTCCTTGATGAGATAGGAGATATGAAACTCCACACCCAGGCGAAATTGCTGAAAGTGATAGAGACAAAGACCTTCAAGAGGATAGGAGGAGTAAAGGATATCAGTGTGGATGTGAGGGTGATAGCAGCAACAAATAAGGATCTAAAGGAAGAGACAAAACGCGGCAACTTCAGGGAAGACCTTTATTTCCGCCTCAAGGTGATACCACTGTATCTGCCTCCTCTCAGGGAACGGGGCAGGGATGTGCTTCTGCTGGCAAAGTATTTTATAGACCAGTACAACAGGGAATTCAGGAAGAACGTGAAGGGACTGAGCCCTGAAACCGAGAGGCTCTTCCTGGAGTACCACTGGCCAGGAAATGTAAGAGAACTGAAGAACATAATTGAGAGGGTGATGATACTGGAGAATACAGAGTATATCAGGCCTGAACACCTTCCGAGGGAGTTCTTTAAGGGCGAATCAGTTAGTGAGAGCAGATCGGTGCTCTTTGATTTTGATTTGCCACCAGGTGGCATTGATATAGAAGAGGTGGAGAAGAGCCTTATAAAGAAGGCCCTTGAGAAGGCAAAGGGGAATCAATCAAAGGCGGCGAGGCTGCTGAACCTCTCAAGGGATGCCTTCAGGTACAGGATGATGAAGTATGGACTGCTGGAGAAAAACAGCAACGTTGTGTAAAAATAGTCTGAGCAATGCGGATACTGGTTGTAGACGATGAACAACTCGTAAGGTGGTTTCTTGAAAGGGCTCTCGGCAGAAAGGGGCATGAGGTGGTCCTCGTTTCCAATATAGAGGAGGCAGAGAGGATGCTACAGGCTGAGCCTTTTGATATTCTCTTTACTGACCTGAAGATGCCAGAAGGTCATGGGGCACTCCTGATTGAAAAGGTGAAAAAGATGCAGAGACAGCCTCGGATAGTTGTCTGCTCTGCCTATATTACACCGGATATGGAGAGAGAGTATAACCAGCGAGACATCCTCACACTGAAGAAACCCTTTAAACTGGCAGAACTGGAGGATGTCCTACAGAAAATTGTCCACTGAGCCTTTCACCTGATTACATCAACCCCCATGTAAGGTCTGAGGGCCTCTGGTATTACCACAGAGCCATCCTTTTGTTGGTAGTTTTCGAGGATAGCAACCACAGTCCTGCCGATGGCGAGCCCTGAACCATTGAGGGTGTGAACAAACTCTGTTCCCTTCTGTCCCTTTCTCCGGAACCTTATATTTGCCCTTCTGGCCTGATAGTCTTCAAAGTTTGAACAGGATGATATCTCCCGATATCGACCCTGCCCCGGCATCCAGACCTCGATATCATAGGTCTTGGAGGCAGCAAAGCCGAGGTCTCCGGTGCAGAGCACTACAACCCTGTAAGGCAGTTCCAGTTTCTGTAGTATCTCCTCGGCGTCCCTTGTGAGGGATTCCAGTTCATCATAGGAGTTCTCAGGCTTTGTAAACTTCACGAGTTCCACCTTGTTGAACTGGTGTTGTCTTATCAATCCACGGGTGTCTTTCCCGTAGGAGCCGGCCTCCCTCCTGAAGCATGGTGTATAGGCGGTGTAATAGAGGGGTAGTTGCTCCTCCTGCAGGATCTCGTCCCGATGTATATTTGTGACGGGCACCTCTGCTGTGGGTATCAGATAGAGTTCTGGATCAACGGTCCTGAAGAGTTCAATTGAGAACTTCGGTAACTGTCCTGTGCCAATCATACTGTCTCTGTTTACCAGCAGAGGGGGAAAGACCTCCCTGTATCCTTTGGATGTATTGTGGTCCAGCATAAAGTTTATAAGTGCCCGCTCCAGTTTGGCACCCGCTCCCTTCATCAGGGCAAATCTGGCCCCGGCGATCTTGGCTGCCCTCTGGAAGTCTACTATATCCAGGGTCTCTGCTATGTCCCAGTGGTTCAGTGGCTGGAACTCGAACTCTGGAGGCTCACCCCACCTCCTCACCTCGACATTATCCTCCTCATCCTCTCCTACGGGCACAGAGGGATGGGGTATGTTGGGTATATTCAGTAAATGATCTCTAATACTCTCATTTGTCCGTCTGAGGTCGTCATCAAGTGCCTTTATCTCATCAGAGACCCTCTTCATCTCTTCCTGGAGGGGCGTGATGTCCCTCCCCTCTTTCTTCATCTGACCGATCTGCCTTGATACAACATTCCTTCTGTTCCTGAGTTCTTCTACCCTTTTTATCTTCTCTCTTCTGTCCGCATCCAGTTTCAGTAGTTCGTCCACCACTGAGTCATCATATCCCCTCTTTTTCAGGGCGTCCCTTACAACCTCACTGTTTTCTCTGATAAACCTCAGGTCCAGCATCAGAATATAACTCTAACATACAGAATTGTACAATGGCAATAACCGGCAATCTCTTAATCACACCTCCGAGGTGTGACAGGCATCCGTTGACCCTTAGGGGATAAATAAAGTAGAATCAAATTGGGAGTGGATGGGGTTCTGGTGTCCCCCCCGGACTTCAAATCCGGTGTTCCCTGCCACAAGCGGGGAAGGTGGGTTCGATTCCCACACGCTCCCGCCAGAAAATATATGAGAAGTAAAGAAGATGTCATTACAGAGGGAGTTCCAGAGGCAGGGAACGTGGCTTTTCAGATACAGGAGTTATCTGCCCCTGGTTCTGGTTCCTCTCGTGCTTATAGCCCTCAGGGATTCTGAGTATCTCGAAAAATATCTTGGAGACCTGGTTGAAGATATCTGGGAGGTCCTCTGCGTCGGGATATCATTTTTAGGTCTTTTTGTTCGTTGTTTAACGGTGGGTTATGTTCCGGAGGGGACTTCAGGTAGAAATACAAAACAGCAAAGGGCAGATAGGTTAAATACCACCGGTATGTATTCAATTGTCAGACACCCACTTTACCTGGGTAACTTTTTAATATTTCTGGGGATGATGATGTTTACACAGGTGTGGTGGATTGTTTTGCTCTCTATATTGTTATTCTGGTTGTATTATGAAAGAATAATGTACGCAGAAGAGGAGTTTTTGAGAGATAAGTTTGGTAGACATTTTGTCGAATGGGCCGAACAGACACCGGCATTTATACCGGATCCAAGAAGATGGAAAAGGCCTGATTTGCCTTTTTCCCTCAGAACTGTACTGAGAAGAGAGTACACAGGCTTTTTTGTCATCACCTCCTCTTTCACGATTCTTGAAGTATCCGGGGATGCAATTGCAGAAGGCCGACTTGAAATTGATCCTGAATGGTTGGGATTCTTTGCTGTCGGATTGATAGTGTATTTTGTCCTGAGGACTCTCAAGAAAAAGACTCACTGGCTACATGTGAAGGGGAGGTAAGATCTCCGATTTTTCAGGGGGTCCTGCCTCAAGAAAGGGTTTGTGCGACAGATTTGTTAGGCGGACAGCGCTGGTTCGGACCCAAATCAGGACCAGAATCAAGAAGTGTGGATGGACCGGTCTTCAATAGGTTATAATCCAGAAAAACAGATAGAAGGAGGTCGTTATGCTTTCCCGGATTCCGATAATTCTCGAAAAGGTCCCCAGAGAGGAACTTGACAGAGAGATCCTGAGGGCTGCGATTATTGCAGAACTTGACGCGATAAATCTATATGAGCAGATGGCAGCAATGACGGACAGTCAGATCCTAAAAAAGGTCCTCCTTGAGGTTGCAAGGGAGGAGAAGACACATGTCGGAGAGTTTCAGACCCTTCTGTTGAGGTTTGACAGAGAGCAGGAGATAGAACTCGAGGAGGGCAGGAGGGAAGTGGAGGAACTGTAGGAACTGTAGGAACTGTAGGATGTTCAGGGTTGGTATTGGTTATGACAGCCACAGATTCCAGAGAGGCAGGCCCTTGGTGCTTGGTGGTGTAAATGTTCACCACCATTCAGGGTTGCAGGGCCACTCTGATGGTGATGTGCTGGTTCATGCCATCATAGATGCACTCTTGGGGGCAGCAGGAATGGCAGACATCGGTACTCACTTCCCTGACTCGGACCCTCAATACAGAGGGGCCTCTTCAGTTGGACTCCTCAGATATGTGGTGAACCTCATTACAGCCGAGGGATGGACGGTGATAAATGTTGATGCAACGGTCCTGACGGAAGAACCGAGACTCAGGCCTTACATACCGGAGATGGTGAGACAACTTGAACAGGCAGGACTGCAGAGGGTGAACATCAAGGCAAAGACAAACGAGGGGATGGGGTTTGTGGGCAGGGGTGAAGGAATGGTGGCCATAGCGGTCTGTCTGCTTTCAAGGTCGTGAAGAGGTTTGAGGTCATCACCATCTTTCCAAATATAATCCATGCCTATCTGAGCGAGGGTGTGCTCAGCAGGGCACTGAAGAGGGGGGTAATAGAGGTGGAGGTCTTTAACCTGAGGGATTACACTACAGACAGACACCGACAGGTGGATGACTACCCCTACGGAGGAGGTCCGGGTATGGTGATGAAACCCGAACCATTCTTCAGGGCGATGGATTACCTCTCAAAGGATGGCATAAAGAGACATGTGGTGCTCCTGTCGCCCTCAGGGAGGTTATTTACCCAGGCAATGGCAAGGAGATACGCAGAGAGCAGTACATGCCTCACCTTGATTGCCGGTAGATACGAAGGGGTGGATGAGAGGGTAAAGAGACTCGTGGATGAAGAGATCTCCATAGGAGACTATGTGCTTACTGGCGGAGAACTGCCTGCTTTGGTTATAATAGATGCCACGGCCAGGCTGATACCTGGGGTCCTTGGTGATAGGGCCTCAGCAGAGGATGAGTCTTTCAGTGATGGATTGCTTGAGTATCCACAATACACGAGGCCTGCTGAATACAGGGGTCTGAGGGTGCCTGAGGTGCTTCTCAGTGGTGACCATGAGGCGGTGAAGAGATGGAGGAGGAAGGAGGCACTGAGAAAGACCATCAAACAGAGGCCTGAATTGCTGAGAGAGGATATCCTCTCTGAAGAGGATAGACAGATACTGAGGGAGATAAAGGAGGAGGAAAATGGACTTTATAAGGGCGGTTGAACAGAGTTATCTGAGGCAGATCCCAGATTTCTCCATCGGAGATACCGTAAGGGTGTACGTAAGGGTGGTGGAGGGAGACAAGGAGAGAGTTCAGCCCTTTGAGGGTGTTGTTATCGCAAGGAGGGGAAGTGGCCTGAAGGAGACCTTTATGGTCAGAAAGGTCTCCTATGGTGTGGGTGTGGAGAGGATATTCCCCTTACACTCGCCCGTGATCGAGAGGATAGAGGTGCTCAGGCGGGCAGATGTGAGGAGGGCGAAACTCTACTACCTGAGACAGAAGAAGGGTAAGGCAGCCAGGGTGAAAGAAAAGGACACCTTCAGAAGGGGTGAGTAGCCTCTACGAGTTTGACAACGCCCTCCGGAGGAGGGGATTTTCCCTGATAGCAGGGGTAGACGAGGCGGGCAGGGGCTGTCTGGCAGGTCCTGTGGTGGCGGCCTCAGTGGTGTTGCCGGGCGATCTGGAGATCCAGGGAATAGGGGATTCAAAGACACTCTCTGTCTGCACCAGGGAGAGGCTCTTCAAGGAGATCAAAAGGCACTCCCTTGCTGTTGGCATCGGGATTGTGGGTCCTGAGGAGATAGACAGGATAAATATATACAATGCCACTGTGGAGGCGATGGTCCTCAGTCTCAGAAGACTTAGGGTGGTTCCTGACCTGGTGGTGGTTGATGCCCTGAAACTGCCTGTGAGGGAGAATCAACTCTCTCTGATAAAGGCCGACTCAAGGAGTGCCGTTGTGGCTGCTGCCTCTGTGGTGGCCAAGGTCGTAAGAGACAGGATAATGAAGGCGATCCACAGGAGATACCCCCAGTATGGGTTTGACAGGAATAAGGGTTATGCCACAAGAGAACACCTGAAGTCCTTGGACAGATTTGGTCCCTGTCCAGTTCACAGAAGGAGTTTCGGGCCTGTCAGTCAGATGCAACTCGGTCTCTGATGGATCCAAAGGAGAGGCTTATACAACTCATAAAGGAGAGATCACTCAGGGTGAGCGACAGGGAGGAGTTTATCCTCGCCTCGGGGCTGAAGAGCCGGTATTATATTGATATGAAGAAGACCGCCTACAGTCCAGAGGGGCTTTACCTGATCGGCAGGCTATTTTATGAAAAGATTCGCCAGTTGGGGCTCAGGTCGAGGTTTCTGGGTGGACTCACACTGGGTGCCGACCCTATCGCCCTTGCCACTGCAAGATACTCCTATGACATGGGAGACCCCATTGAGGCATTTGTGATAAGAAAGGAACCAAAGGACCATGGCACCCGGGGGCAGATTGAAGGGGCGGTCAGGCCGGGTGAGAGCGTCATCATAGTGGAGGATGTTGTTACTACCGGGGGCTCAACCCTTAAGGCGATTGATGTGGCCGAGGCCGAGGGCCTCAGGGTGGAGGCAGTGCTTGCCCTTATTGATCGAGAGGAGGCTAATGCAAGGGAGAGGATCCAGAAAAAAGGGATCCCCTTTTATAGCATCCTGACCCGGAGGGAGATCCTGGATGTCTGAAGATACCCCTGTGTCCTCGATACATCACACTGTGGCAAAATGGATACAGGTCAGCATCTCTATATCACAATATTTTATAAGGATTTTGAGTTGGCCTATTTTTTGCTACAAAAGAAGATTTGATGGAATGAGAGGTTTGTTGAGAAGTTTAAAACTATTGAAACTAATGCAAAACTTGAAAATAAACTTGAGTTGATGTATAATATGCACGTGTTTTTTGAAAGAGTAGAAATGTTTTTCTTTTTGTTGATTGAGAAAAAATCAGTTAAAAAGGGGGTGATAGAGAATTTATTCAGTCACTTAAATGGGAATTCAATTAAACCCCTGTTTTACAGGGTAGAATGCTAACCTGAAGGAGGGTTAGGAAGTGAAGAAATATGTGGCAATAATTATTGGTATGCTTTTTGTTCTTGGTCTTGCTGCCACTGCATTTGCGATTCATGCTGAGATACCTGCAGAGACACAGGCGGTTGTTGCCAAGGGTACCACCCAGATCACCCTTGGGGGCTCACTCAGGTTCAGAGGTGACCTGAAGGAGACCGACTTTGATAATGACACAAGCCCCAATGCCTACTATGATGCAAGGGTAAGGCTCAGCCTTGATGCAAAGGTAGCAGACAATGTCCAGGCATTCCTGCAGGTGGAGGCAGGAAATGGTGACACTAAAGACAACTGGACATGGGGTTCCTCCAGTGGTGCAAAGGGTATTTATACTGTTGGCAACGCAAAGAGGGGTGAGTTCAACCTGCTTCAGGCGTGGATCAACTATAACGCAGGTCCTGTGAGCCTGAAGGTCGGTCATATGCCCCTTGCCTTGGGTAACAAGATATTCTTCAACCACACCAAGTTCGGTGACGATGCGATTATGCTTTACGGCTCCTCAGGTAACCTCCACTGGGCAGTACTTACCGCAAAGTTCAGTGAAGGTGACAAAGGGCTTACCGATGATGCCAATGCCTATGTCGCCCTTGCTGCATACAAGGGTGATGGATTTAATGTGAGCGGTGATGTCACCTTTGTGGATGACCAGGCCACGGGTAGCACCGGTGAGATTCATGCCTGGAACTTCGGTCTGAGGGGAGATGTGAATGTCTCAGGGCTCACAATAAGGGGAGATGTGGAACTTCAGACCGGCACAATGAATATAGACACCGCTTCTGAACTGGATATAAAGGGTTATGCCTTAGTGCTCGGCATTGATTACAAGATGGGCAACACCAAACTCACCCTTGAGGGTGGTATCGGCTCAGGAGATGACAATCCCAATGACGGCGATTTTGATATGTTCATCACATCACTCGGTGCCCACCCCAATGCACCAATCTACTCCTTCATCTATGACTACAGCGCTAAAGGCGCATCTGGCGGGACCAACGCAGGTATTGCCAACACCACCTATCTGAGGCTGGCTGCCTCCAATAAGGTGACGAAGGATCTGAAGGTGAAGGGCCAGATTATCTGGCTGAAGGCGACAGAGGATGTGGCACTAAACGGTGGCAAACCTGACAGTGACCTCGGCTGGGAGATAGACGGTAAGGTGAGTTACAAACTCGCCAGGAACCTCGTGTACTACATAGAGGGTGGTTACCTCTTCGTGGGCGATGCCTATGACTATCCTACCAAGAGTGCCGATGATGCCTGGAGGCTCCGTCACGGAATCCAGGTGAAATTCTAAGATCTGCGGTTGCATTATATTTGTTGACCAGGAAGGCGGCGGGAAAGCCCCGCCGCCTTTTTTTGAGCCAGGGAGGCAGGACCTCTGCTTCAAACCCTTTTCAGATTAAATTCCTTCAGCACTTTC
This sequence comes from Nitrospirota bacterium, assembly GCA_015492645.1. Taxonomy (GTDB): domain Bacteria; phylum Nitrospirota; class Thermodesulfovibrionia; order Thermodesulfovibrionales; family JdFR-85; genus JdFR-85. The sequence continues at coordinate 339 of WGER01000091.1, read as the reverse complement.
CGGTAAAAAATGGAATAACAGATGGAAAACCTCTCACTTTAACTTGGAATTTCCGGTGGTCTTGCCACAGGGATGAAATTCTGCCCCACAAATCTCTGATTTTGTGGGGAGCCCGACCGCTTACTGTAATTTTTGAACAAAAGTCTAACAACAAATCTGGGTCTAATGCTGGGGCGTATTAGCTCAAAAATGGATGTCCGTGAAATGTGGCTCTGTTAGCTCATTATTCTGTCCGTGAAATCTCTTTGGCTTCAGGCCTATCTTCTCTGCCAAAAGCATCCCCACTAACTCATCAAGCCTCCTTCTTAATTTTACCAGACTCAGTCCTTCCTTAGTTGC
>WGER01000090.1 GCA_015492645.1 Nitrospirota bacterium | reverse complement strand
TTAAAGCGGGCGTAACTCAGTGGTAGAGTGGGAGCTTCCCAAGCTCCAGGTCGCGGGTTCGAGTCCCGTCGCCCGCTCCATTCACCTCCTCCACCATCTCTTCCCATCAAGACATTGAGCGACCATAACGGCATTTCTTCCGAGTTGCTCCGCATAAAAGGCCGTATCCTGCTCTATCTTATCCCCCCTGTTGTAGGTATAGGCATAGGGTGGAAAGTGGAGTCCCATATCGGACAGGGCAAGGAATAACTGACTGATCGTGGTAGAGGCGCCTTCCTCTTCATATGAACATAGTATTCCGCCCACCTTTCCGTCGAGTAACTTTTCTTCATGTTCAAGGCATGTCATCCTGTCTATGAGATTTTTCAGGAGACCCGATGGCCCAAACCAGTACACAGGAGTGGCGAACAACAGGACATCCGACGATAGTATCTCATCAAAGAGGTCTTTAAGTCCCTCTCCATTATGCCCTATACATTCCTGTAGGTTACACCTGCCATAATAGGATACACATCCCTCACAGGGTGGTATCTCATACTCCCTCAACCGGAGCATTCCTGTGGAGGCACCTTCCTTTTCCGCCCCCTCCAGGGCTATCTCCAGCAATCTATGACTAATGCTGTTGACCCGTGGAGAACCGTCTATGCCGAGTACCTTCATTAATCCTCCTCAAAGCAGAACTGTCAGCAGATAAAGAGACAGTACCACCAGGAAGATCAGAAGGACCGTCAGCCAGTAAATCCTCCTGTTCTTTTCCACATCCCCTGTTGTGTTACACCACTCACACTCCTCTTTTTCCTCTTCAGTCTCCAAAGACCATCACCTCCACTTCCTCATCCCTGTATAGTCCATTAACCTCACTGGGGACCCTCACAAGACCATCTGCACGGAGGAGTGTCAGGATCAGCCCAGACTTCCCAAAAATCGGCTCTGCCAGTATCTTCGAACCTGCCCTCCTCAACTGGACCCTCACATACTCCTCTCTTCCGATTACTGAGGGGATGTTCTGTGCAAGGGTTGCCCTTACCACCTTTGTCGGAGGCACCACATCTTTTGGTATGAGACCACTCAACCTCTGGAGCACCGGCCTCACAAACACCTCAAAACAGACCGTCACAGCAGCAGGATGCCCTGGCAGTGCAAACACAGCCACACCATCCACTACCCCGGCAAGCAGGGGTTTACCAGGCTTAATCCTCACACCATGAAAAAGGACTCCCGGGCTTCCCAGCGATTGTATAACCTCCTCTGCATAGTCCCTTACCCCGACAGAACTCCCCCCTGTCAGCAGGACCATATCCGTCGATGACTTCGCCTCCTTTAAGACGGCTCTCAATGTCTCAATATCGTCTCTTATGATACCCATTCTGACGGGGATACCCCCTTCCTGTAAGACAAGGCCAAAGAGATTATAGGAGTTTATATCCCTCACCTGTCCAGGGGCAGGCCTGCTGTCCGGAGGGACCACCTCATCCCCTGTGGATATTATTCCAACCCTTGGTCTCCTGTAAACCCTTATCTCTGTTATACCCACTCCTGCGAGTGCACCTATATCCTGAGGTCTCAGCCTCTGGCCCCTTCGGAGAAGTATCTCGCCGGCCTTTATGTCTTCATCCTCTCCAATCACATTCTCCCCAGGGGCAACCTGCTTCATAACCTCGATATTCTCACCGTCCACCATGTTCACATGCTCGAGCATCACCACCGCGTCTGCACCTTCAGGTAGCATTCCGCCTGTAGATATAGCAGCAGTTTCGCCCCTTTTTATTGAAAATCCAGGGGCCTCACCCATCAGGACCTCTCCAACCACCCTGAGGTAAGAGGGCATGGTCTCTGAGACACCAAAGGTATCAGCAGCAACCACAGCAAACCCATCCATACTCGATCGCCTGAACCCCGGAAGCGCCTCAGGGGCCCTCACATCTTCAGCAATAACCCTTCCATATGCCTCGTCAATCCTTACCCTCTCAGTGGATGGACCATTTAGGGGTGCATTATGAAGCAGATTAAGGGCCTCCTGTACTGTGAGGGCCGATTTCCTACCGAGTGAATCCCTCAACACACGGGGCTGAGTCCTATCACCCTTGAACACTCGCCTTTCCTCAGGATATCGATAATCCTCTCCATGGAGAGTGCATGTAATTCCTGTATATACCTGTGATCTGAGAGACCATCGAGGGAGAGCCTCTTGTCACTTATCAGGGATAACCTCTTTGGAGTAAGGCCTGCCAGGAAGACCATCCCCTTGAATATCTTCCGCGAAGTCTTGACAGAGATGAGTGGACTTTTTAATTTCCTCTCAAGGAACAGATCGTTCCTCTTCTGCACCTGCCTGTCTATTCTTATCGCCATTAACCAATATCTCCTCTCCATCATCCCATCTGACTTGAGTTCGAGAAAGGCGTGTGTACTCACCCTATCGTAAGGAATCCCGTGGACGGCCGTATCTGCTGCCAGGTGGCTCAGATATCCATAGACAAAGGCCCTCTGTCCAGGAGTCTCCGCCGAATCCATCAATTTAAATGCGGTCTGCCAACTGTGGGAACTCTCTGTCAGGGGTAGATACCTCTTGGCAAGTATGATGTCTGCCATGATGTTGCCATAGAGGTAGTCATCCCTGTAGTTCAACAGGAGATTAGATACTGCTGCTGGCAGCAGAGATCCCACAGAGAGCACCTTGCTGCCCAGGTAGATATGGGTCAGTGGTCCCCAGGCATAAACCGTATCAGGGACAAGAACAAGCCCCAGCACTATAAATATGAACAGGAGCATCAGTATATTGTAAATTAAATTCCTGTCTTTTGCCAATAACCCATTCTGACCCAGATCTGCCGTTAGAAATACGACTAAAAGGCGGCGGGGTGCATCAAAATTGGGGATCTCAGAAAATCTTTGATTTTCGAGGCAGAAAACTGAATTAATGCGACAGCCCTCCCTGCGTCCTCCCCTTCAAAGGGTAGGGGTGAAAGATGAAGGTTGTTACATTGGGCAAGGCACTGGAGGTGTCGCTGGAATTCAGATCTTTCGGTTCGGATCACATCTGTCCAAAACAGGATTGAGGCACAGGCGGTATGCAAAAAAACAGAGGTCAGAAGTCTGAAGTCAGGGGTCAGAAAACTAAGGAAAATTCCGACTTCTGACCTCTGATATCCGACCTCTGCTATTCGGCACACCGCCTGTATATACTATCGCAGGTTATTTTGAACAGCAGTGGGTTCGGATACAAAATAATGCGGTGGATTTTATTCCAAGGTGTGTAATTGTGTAACCTTAGTTCAGTTGAGTAAAAGATTATAACAATTGGTATCAGCAGTTATCTACACCTAAAATAAAATATAAGGTATAATATATTAACTGAAAGTTTAGAGAGGTTATCAAGAATGAGGAGGAGGGTGCTCTTCTCGGTCACACTGAGCCTCTTTCTTATCCTTCTGGGATGGGGAGTGATAAGTTATGTTAGTGTAAAACAGAGCATTGACAACTCTATCCAGAAGAGACTTGAATTAGCAGAACTGGTTAGTAACTATATAGACTATATCATAGAAGAAAATATCAAAAGACTTTATGACATCTCCACTTCCTACAGAATCGATTTTACAGACAACAACTGGGAACCTGAAAAAAAGGCCTTAAAGAATGTATATCAGTACTCTATATTCACAGAAGGCGTCTTCTTTCTGGATCTTTATGGAAACCTTATCCTCAGTTATCCACCAAGACCTCAGAAGGGATTAAATCTTACAAGTATTCCCTATGTAGGCAGGATAATCTCGGAAAAGAGACCCCTGGTCTCTAATGTCTATACTATTGAGCCTCAAAATCGGAAGGTGATATACCTGCTCACCCCTCTTAAGGACAGGCAGGGAGATGTGATCGGTGTTTCTGGTGGAATAGTAGACCTTACAACAAGGGTCCTTTCAGAACCATTAACTACCATCCATGTCTCACCAGAGGTGTATATTGAGATGGTAGACAGTAATGGTATCATCATCGCCTCAAACAGGTTTTCAAGGATTCTCACCCTCAGTGACCATAACAGGTTTCTCAGTAACCTCATTATCAACAGAAAGAGTTCTGTTGGGATGTGTCATAGATGTCACTTCGAGGGCAAGAAAAAGACCAAGGATGTGATGGCCTTTGTTCCTCTAAAAAAGGCCCCGTGGGGAGTGCTGATAAGGGAACCACAGGAGGTGGTACTTGCACCTGCTTCAGCACTCAAGAGGGGATTCCTCCTCCTTGGAATTATCACTATTGCCACCTCTGTACTCCTCACGGTTGGAATAACTAAGGGCGTTCTCAGACCAGTAGAACAACTGATTAAGGTGACCAGGAGGATCGGCGAGGGAGACTTATCTGCAAGGGTTGAGTATTCCGGATCAGATGAGATCGGTGAACTTGCCAGAAGTTTTGAACAGATGAGGCAGAGGCTTGCAACAAGTTTAGAATACATCAAGAAGCAGAATATTGAACTTGAAAGGAGGGTGAAGGAGAGGACCAGACAACTTGAAGAGAGTCAGAGAAAGATCGCATCTCTACTCAGACAGGTGATCAACACCCAGGAGGAGGAAAGGAAGAGGATAGCCAGGGAGTTACACGATGAGACTATGCAGGAGTTGAGTGCCTTTCTTATGCGGCTTGAATACTGCAGGCTCTATCCAGAAAGCATCACTGATGAAAAGATTGACGAGATGAAGAATATGGTTATTAAGATACTGGATGGCATAAGAAATACTATCCAGAATTTAAGGCCAACTGTTCTTGATGACCTTGGACTTGAAGCAGGGATAAGATGGCTACTGGAAAGAAATCTCAAGGACAAAGGGATTAATTACTTTCTGACAATCAAGGGCGACAGAGACAGGAGGCTGGAGCCACAGATGGAAATCACTCTCTTCAGAATAATACAGGAAGCGATTATGAATATAGCAAAACACTCCGAGGCTGAAAATGTCTATGTGGTCATAAAAAATAGCAAGGAGTCTATTGAAGTTGATATTGAGGATGACGGGAAGGGATTCAATGTGGAAAAGGTGCTTGGCGATATATCAATGGATGGAAGAGGTCTCGGACTTCTGGGGATGAAAGAGAGGGCCTCACTCTTTGATGGTGAACTCAACATCTGTTCTTCTGAAGGTATGGGAACTCGTGTGAGTCTCAGGTTCCCAATAAAAAGGAAGGGGGTAGGGATAGATGTCTGAAAAGATAAAAGTCCTTATTGCAGACGATCATGCCCTGGTGAGGGAGGGAATAGCAGCCTTTCTCAGGCCCTGTGAGGATATAGAGGTCGTGGGGGAGGCATCCAATGGCAAGGAGGCAATTGAGAAGACCATCCAGTTAAGACCAGATGTTGTCCTTATGGATATTTCTATGCCTGTGCTCGGAGGACTGGAGGCAACACTTGAGATAAAGAAGGTTGTGCCTGAGACAAAAATTCTTATCCTCACTCAATACAACGATACGGAGTATGTGGACAGGCTGCTCAAGGCAGGGGTATCAGGTTATATCCTTAAGCATGCTGTTGGTACAGACCTTGTCTCTGCTATCAGGGCTGTTTCAAGGGATGAGATATACCTTTATCCCACAGTGGCTTCCAAGGTGGTGAGTAGATATCTTGGAAAAGAGCCTCCTCAAGTAAGAGACCCCTATGACGAACTTACTGATAGGGAAAAGCAGGTGCTCCGCTTGATTGCTGAGGGATACAGTTACAAGGAGATAGCCAATATACTCAGTATTAGCGTAAAGACTGTAATTACCCATCAGACACACATCGCAGAGAAACTGAATATTCATTCAAAGGCAGGCCTGATCAGATATGCCTTCCGGAAGGGGATCCTGAAATAACCTCACCCTGAAGACTGTGGCGAAGTCCTCTTGTGATCCTCACTTTAACCAACGAGCCTCGTGGTGTGTCTCCATAAAAGTTGACTATCTTATTTGTCCTTGTTCTGCCTGTGAGCATCCTTGGATCCTTCTCTGAGGGACCTTCAACAAGCACATCTAACACCCTCCCTTCAAGAGCCCTGTTTTTCTTTTCAGTTATCCTGTCCTGGAGTTCCAGTATTTCAGACAGTCTCTCTGCCTTCACCTCTTCAGGCAGTTGTCCTTCCATCTTTGATGCCTTTGTCATCGGCCTCGGTGAAAACTTAAACCCAAACAGGCCATCGAACTGTATCTCCTCAAGGGCCCTGAGAGTGGCCTGGTGATCTTCTTCTGTCTCTGTGGGAAAACCTGCTATTATGTCAGTTGTAATTGCAATTTCAGGTACCTTGGCCCTCAGTTTCTCCACCTTTTTCAGATATTCTGCGTAGGTGTATCTTCTGTTCATCAATCTCAGCACCCTATCAGATCCAGACTGAAGTGGTAGATGGATATGTTCACACACCTTCTGAAGGGAGGCAACAGCATTAATCAGTTCATCATTCAGGTCCTTTGGATGGGAGGTTACGAATCTTATCCTTTCGAGACCCTCTACAGAATTCACCATCTCAAGTAATCTCGGGAAGGAGACCCCTCCCCTGTAGGAATTTACATTCTGTCCTAAGAGGGTCACCTCTTTGTATCCCTGGCTTACAAGTTCTCTCACCTCCCTCAGTATTGATTCTGGAGGTCTTGACCTCTCCCTGCCCCGAGTATAGGGCACTACACAGTAGGAGCAGAAGTTGTTACATCCATACATGATGTTCACCCATGCACTAACCCCCTCTGCCCTCTGAGCGGGGATCTCCTCAAAGGCGATGTCAGGGTTATCCTCTATAAGCACACCACTTTCTCTACTCAGCACCTCTTTAAACTTTGAGATGTTCTGTGGTCCCACTACATAATCTACATGGGGCATCCTTTCCAGCAGGGCCTTGCCCTGCTGCTGAGCCACACATCCAAGCACTGCAATCCTTTTACTCGGTTCTTGCTTCTTTAATCTCCTCAGCCTGCCTACCTCACTCAGAAACTTCTGTTCTGCCTTTTCACGGATACTACAGGTATTAAACACTATCAGGTCTGCATCCTTGGGGTCATCTACAGCAATAAAACCATCCTGCCTTAAAAGCCCCAGAAGGCGCTCTGCATCGTGGAAGTTCATCTGGCAGCCCCATGTTCGTATATACACCTTTTTCATTAATGTTATTATCACAAAATGTCTGAACCAAAGGCAACATTACCGAGTTCGAAAAATTAACAAAGCGAGGTATAGTTGGGTCAAATTTTTGCCTGTGAAGTTCTGTATCGGATTTTATTATGGACAGGAGTAGGGATACTACTCTATAGATGGCGGGGTGGACGGGACTTGAACCCGCGACCTCCGGCGTGACAGGCCGGCGTTCTAACCGTGCTGAACTACCACCCCACTGACTATTCATTTTAGAATTATTCTCAAATTGGTGTCAAGAATCCGCATTAGCTCATAATTTTTGTCCGTGAAATCCTTCTTGTTAGCTCAAAATTCTTGTCCGTGAAATAATA
>WGER01000089.1 GCA_015492645.1 Nitrospirota bacterium | reverse complement strand
GACAGGCTCCTGTCAAAGAACTCTATCGCCTTTTTATACTGCCCTCTTTCCATGTGAAGGAGGCCGAGGCCATAGAATGCTGGCTGATAACCACTGTCCCGCTGTAATGCCTTCTGGAACATCTCCACCGCCCTCCTGAAGTGCTCCATCCTTAAATGAATCATCCCATATAGATTATAAAAGGGGGCCTCTGAGGGGGCCTTTGATATAGCCTCTTCAAGGAGTTCTATTGCCTCATAGAATCTCTCCCCTTTATACCTCTGCAAGGCCCTATCATAGAGGAAGTAAACCCTGTTAATCCTCCTCAGGTGCTCGGTCTTCTGTAGAAATCGGCCTCTGAACCTCCCATCACCCTCCAGTTTGTACTCAGGAAGGGATGCTATCATTTCCTTTATCTCCTCTATTCTCACCTCGCTCCGCGGATGCGTGGACAGTATCGCATCAAGGAAGGTCTCTTCCTTTCTCGATCTGCCAAGCCTTCTGAGATAGTTTTCCACCGCCATCTCAAGTTTCTCATGAGCCGTGATCGCCTCCCGTGGGTCATAGCCAACAAGCGCCATATATCTGACCCCCAGTCTGTCGGCCTGTAATTCCTGCTGCCGGTCATACTGCAGAAGGATGAGACTACTGCCCAAGGCCCCGAGCGACAGAAGAAGGTCTGAGGAACGGGAGTCCTTCAGTATGAGGCCCCCGATCACAAGACCCAATTGCTGGAGTGTTCCAAGGGTGACCCTCTTTGCGGTATGTCTTGCCATTACATGTCCTACCTCGTGGCCGATAATGGCTACAAACTGTGCCTCGCTGTCCAGTTCCGCAAGGAGACCTCTTGTTATAGAGACATGACCGGGTAATGCAAAGGCATTTGGCAGGGAGGTATTACTCACATAAAATTCCATCGGCAGGTAAGGTCGTTCTGAGATCTGCCATATCTTTTTCACTACCTCTGTCAGATATGCCTTCAGTGTAACATCCTGGAATTCCCCACCATAGGCCCACTTAAGGGAGGGAGCAGCCTCATCACCCAGTCTCAACTCCTCTGACTCAGAGAGAAACATCAACTCTCTCTTTCCAGTTACTGGATTTACAGCACAGGAGGTGACAAGCACAGACAGAACAACTGCCAGGGTTACTATAATAAAGAATCTTCTGTTCACAGGTTGAAAGGGCCTCAGGGTAGACCTATTCCCTCTATCAGGGTGCCACATTTTGTGCATCTGCTGTCCTTCAGGTTTATCCCTGTGATTGAGAATCCAAAACGCTCTATAAGGAGTTCAGAGCAGTTGGGACAGTATGTATTCTCCCCACCCTCTCCAGGGACATTTCCCTCATATACAAACTTCAATCCCTTCCTAAGACCGATCTCACGGGCCTTCCTGAGTGTGGACAGAGGAGTCTTTCCCCTGTCAGTCATCTTATAAGTGGGATAGAACTGTGTCACGTGCCAGGGGATAGAGGGATCGACAGAGATGAGAAAATCGGCAACCCACTCAAAGAAGTCCTCCCTATCGTTTAATCCCGGGATCACCAGTGTGGTCACCTCTACCCATACACCGAGTTCCTTGAGCCGTCTGATGGAGTTCAGTACAGGTGAGAGTCTTGCCCCGCAGACCTTCCTGTAAAACTCGTCATCGCCTTTGAGGTCTATATTGATTCCGTGAAGTATCCCTGAAAGGCGGTCTATCGCCTCATCGGTCATATATCCGTTACTCACAAAGACATTCTTGAGGCCTTTCTCAGTGGCCAGGATGCAGCAGTCGTAGGCAAACTCAAAGAATATGGTTGGTTCTGTATAGGTATAGGAGATACTGCTACATCCTGTGAGGACAGCCTCGTTTACCACATCCTCGGGGGTCATTTCTTCACCTGGGATTCCATCATAAAGCCTTGGCCACTGGGATATCTCCCAGTTTTGACAGTGCAGACACCTGAAGTTACACCCCACAGTGGCTATAGAATAGGACCGTGAGGATGGCTGGAAGTGGAAGAGGGGCTTTTTTTCGATGGGATCAATATGCCTGGCGACCACCTTGCCGTATACCAGGCTGTAAAGTACCCCGTTACGGTTTTCCCTCACCCCACAGATCCCTCTTTTACCTGGTTTTATCACACACCCATGGGCACAGAGGAGACATTTAACCCTCTCCTCCGTCATCTTCTCATAAAGCATAGCCTCTCTTGGACCCACTGTTCTCATAACATAATTATAACCAAAAAATACTTATAACATCAGAAGGTAGTGTGCCCAGATTTGTTGTTAGAAATACGATTAATGCCTCAATGAAGGTTGTTACATTTGCCACTGTTTTGATTGAAATTCTAACGTCAATTTAGGGGTGTTGCTGATTTCTGCAATTCACCAAGGATTTTTGATATAATTATCAATCTTTTGAGTATGGAGGAGTAATGAAGATCCTTGTCACAGGTGGAGCGGGGTTTATTGGCTCACATGTGGTTGATGGATACATTGCTGAAGGGCATGAGGTTGTAGTGGTTGACAATCTCTACACCGGCAGACTCGAAAACCTCAACCCCGGTGCAGTATTTTATCTTATGGATGTGAGATCTGAAGACATGCAAAAGGTGTTTGAGATAGAGAGACCCGAGATAGTTAATCATCATGCCTCACAGATCTCTGTACCTGAGTCTGTGGCAAATCCCAGACTGGATGCTGATATCAATATAATGGGACTTCTGAATCTGCTGGAAAACTGTGTGAGATTTTCTGTCAAGAGATTCATCTTCAGTTCAACTGGTGGAGCCGTTTATGGAGAGACGGAGGTTATACCCACCCCTGAAGAGACACCCCCTCAACCACTATCACCTTATGCCATAACAAAACTCTGTTCGGAAAACTACATCCGTTTCTATGGGTATCAGTATGGTCTGAATTACTGTATCCTGAGATATGCCAATATCTACGGTCCCAGGCAGATTCCACACACAGAAGCAGGTGTTGTCTCCATCTTTATCAATGCCCTGAAGAGGAATGAAATACCCACAGTGTATCATTACCCTGAAGAACCGGATGGAATGACAAGGGATTATTGTTATGTCAAGGATGTGGTGAGGGCAAACATCCTTGCCCTTAATAGGGGGGATAGCGAGGTGATAAATATCGGCACTTCTGTGGAGACAACCACCGGTGAGTTGTACAGAACGATTCTGGGGATTATAAGGGAGTACGGGTTTGCAAAAGAAGAGAGATTTCTATCACCAGGAAAAGGCCCTGCCAGGCCGGGTGATCTCCGGAGGAGTGCACTGGCAAATAAAAAGGCAAGAGAGGTACTTGGATGGTCTCCAGGGTATGACCTCTACACAGGTCTAAAAGAGACAATCCTTGAGGAGTTAAAGCATGATTGACCTTCACACCCATACGGTATTCAGCGATGGGGAACTGATACCCTCAGAACTCGTCAGAAGGGCGGTGGTAAAGGGGTACAGGGCGATTGCTATAACTGACCATATGGACACAAGCAATATGGATCTGATAATTCCAAGGATTGCAGAGGTTGCAGAGGAGTTAAATAGGGTGTGGGATATCACAGTAGTACCCGGTGCCGAACTTACGCATCTGCCAACTGACCTCATCCATGAGAAGGTAAAAGAAGCGAGGTCACTGGGGGCAAGGTTGGTTATTGTCCACGGTGAAAGCCCTGTGGAACCTGTAGCAGAAGGCACAAACAGGGCAGCAATCCTTGCAGGTGCCGATATCCTTGCCCATCCAGGGCTCATCACAGAAGAGGATGTGGTAATGGCAGCAGAGAGGGGGGTTATGCTCGAGATCACGTCTCGAAAGGGACATAATCTCTGTAACGGACATGTTGCAAGACTTGCATTGAAACACGGGGCCCCTCTCGTTATAAATACGGATGCCCACAGCCCGGATGACCTTATTGACAGGGATTTTGCTATAATGGTTCTCTTAGGGGCTGGATTAAACGAGAAAGAGGCACATGAGGTCTTATTGAATGCAGAAAGACTCTTATCTAAAATCTCTTCTGGAGGAGTCTAAATGCCGAAACCCATCAAGAAGAAGGTAAAAAAGAGGGTTACACCTGAGGAAGAGGTGAGGGATATTTATGAAATAGTAAGGAACTATTATGAGAACAACCGCAATTTTGTCCACTTGGTGGTTGCCGGATTCTTTGTCATTGTTGTATTGATCTTTGGAGGATTCTGGTATCTGAGAGAGGCGAAGGAGAAGGCCTTGAGTCTCCAGTACGAGGGATACAAACTCTATCAAGGGCTTTATCAGAAACCTGCCACGGAGGGAGTAGAAAAAGAATTAGATGAAGCCCTCCAGAAACTCATGGCATCATACGAGAAATCCCCTTCGCCCGTGACTCTCCTCTACATCGCAGATATAGAGTTTAGATTGAACAACCTTGATAAGGCGATGGAGACCCTCATGGAGTTTATAGAGAAATACGATGATAAAAGGGACCTGCTCGGTCTTGCCTACTACAGACTCTATATGGTTCAGATGAGAAAAGACCTGAAGGAAGAGGCCCTGAAGACGCTCAAGGAGTGGTCTTCGAGAGAGGGGGTGTATCTGAGAGATCTTGCCCTGTTTGAAAGGGGCAGGATACTGGAGGCAGAGGGCAAAGAGGAGGAGGCAAAAGAGGTCTATAAAAATCTTGTAAGGGAATTCCCGGGTTCACCCTACGCAAAGATGGTGGCCCAGAAGATAGAGGAGGATATTCAGAAGGTCCAGGAAGAAAAGAAAGGATCTCCCACTAAAGAGGAGGAAGATAGATAACCTGTCCCGGCCTTAACCTCTTTGGATTGACCCCTCTGTTCAGTTCCATAATGGCCCTGAGCGAGACTTTTCGTGCCTTTGCTATCTCATAAAGGGTATCCCCTTTCTTCACTAAATAAGGTATCTTTGTGAGCCTCTCCTTCGGAGTGGCTGAGTTGAAACACCGAAGAAACTCATTTGCAGTGCCTTCAGGTACTTTCAGTTCGTAGGATTTTACATCTACAGGTGTACACCACCTCTTCAGTTCAGGGTTCAGTTCTCTTATTGTCGCCACAGTGACACCTGTACATTTAGCAACAAAATCGAGGGATACTGGCGCATTCACCATCACCTTATCATATCTTAAGGGAGGGTGCAGATCCAGGTCCTTAAATCCATACTCCTCAGGATTAGAGGCTACCAGCGCCGCAGCAATAAACCTTGCCACATAGTTTTTTGTCTCTCTCTTGATATACCTGGTCTTCGTGAGTCTCCAGTAGTCAGTATCCTCTACTGTTCTTATCGCCCTCCATATCTTGCCCTCTCCTGCGTTATATGCCGCCAATGCGAGCAACCAGGAACCAAATTTCTCATAGAGTTGTTTCAGGTACCTTGCGGCAGCCCTGGTAGACTTCTCAGGATCCCTCCTCTCGTCAACCCAGAAGTCAATCTTCAAACCATACCGCCTGGCAGTGGCAGGTATAAATTGCCAGGGTCCAACGGCCCTCTTTCGGGACTCTGCTCGGGTATTGAAACCACTCTCGATCAGGGGTAAATAGACCAGTTCCTCAGGGAGACCTTCTTCCTTCAGTATCTGCCGTATCTTGGGTATGTATTTACCTGATCGTTTTAACCACTCCCTGAATATCCGTCTCTGCTTTGTGGTAATCAGGTCAAGATGGTACTGTACGAGTCTCCTCGCAATCCGGTTATCCTCGTAGGATGCAAGAATGAGGTATTCTTGCTCTTCAGGAGGGGAAATATCCGCAGATCCTTTTTTTGTCTCCAGAAATTTGGTGCCCTGTCCATCTCGTGGGAGGTCCTCGTTGAGTGTCGAGGGTCTTGCGAGATTCAATGATCTTATAAAGGCCTTCTGGCCTCCTTCCTCAAGGTCCACATCGAGGCAATACCTGTCAGGCCTGGGTGAGTAAAATAGTGTTTCAGGATCTCTCTGAAAAACACCCTCTTTCGAGGATGTGCCTTCCATTGTGTGCTGATGAGTGGTGAAGAGGACTCCAGATGGTTCAAAGGCAGACACTCCTGAAGCCTGAGTTATAATGACTATGGTAATCAACAGCCCTATGACAAATCTGCACATAGGTTAAATATATTAAAGATGGAGAATATGTTTGTCAACCACTCG
>WGER01000088.1 GCA_015492645.1 Nitrospirota bacterium | reverse complement strand
CTCAGCCGCATGTTCAACATCAGGCTCAGCCCACAAATTTCCTTTCTTATAGGGACCATAATCTCTCTGAAGTTCTACAAGTCTGTATTTTACGAGAAAACTGTTTTCTACATTCATAAACTCAAGGTTTCCTGAGTAGCCTGTGGCTATCACGGGCTTGCCCAGAAACATCGCCTCTGCCATCGGAAGTCCAAAACCTTCTGAACGGTGTAGGGACACATAACAATCACACACATTCATGAGGCTGTGCAGTTCATCACGGTTGAGATATCTGTCTATGATGAGCACATTATCTCCTCTGACATCGTCCACCAGTTTCTGGAATGCCTCTCGGTGGTATCTGGCATTTGTGGACTTCACCACTAACATAACATCCTCTCCTCTTCCAAAGGCCATCCTGAACGCCTTAATAACGGCCATCGGATTCTTTCGCTCAATAAAGCTCAAAAAGTCAAATAGCATCATAAAAACAAAGGCATTCTCCGGAATACCAAAGTGTCTTCTGTCGTAGGGTCTTTCTATCCTTACCTCCACCGGCGGTGGGATCTTAACAACTGGCACCGGTGATGTAGCAGATATGGATTCCTGGCAGAAGGCACTTGCCACCCATATCTCATTAAACAGGCCATAGGCACCATGAAACTCCTCAGGAAATCTGGACAACTCCCAGTACCAGTACCCTATGTTGTATCTGTCCCGGAAGTACTCCTCCCCAAGGGACCTCGCCACAAGGGGTGCCTGATCTGCATTTACATGGAGTAAATTAATCCTGTAAGGATTATCATTGGAAAACTCTGTATAGGTCCTGTCCTGTCTTCTGTAAAACTGCTGTTCTATGTTGTTCAGAACGAAAGGTATATCTGTTTCCTGGCATGCCCTTATGATACACCGCACAGACTCCCCAACACCACTTTCTGTATCAATGTATCCTGCAATATTAACCCCCAATTTTCTGTCTGATCCTGTTGTATTCATCCTCTCAATCGCCTCTTCCACATCATAGGAGGTGCTTACCAAGAATCCTTCCATACTGAGACGGGTGTAAACCCTCTCTGCATAGGAGTTAAGCAGAGGAATCCTCTTCACAATACCTGCATACCTCGTGCCTGTATTCCATACCAACTGCTTGAGTTTCCTTTTCAGTTTGTATGCCTGTAACCGGAAAGCCCTTGAGGACTCTCTCATCTCTACGATCTGGTCCTGGAGGAATGGCATCAGCCTGTCGTCTAATCCATACTCCTTTTTTAAAGATGTCCTCGCCCAATCTACAAATCTATATAGGTCCCTCCCAAAGGGGTCAGGAAAGGCCCTCTGCAGATCCACTCTCAGGTAATAGATATAGTGAAGGAGATTTGTAATGGGTTTGTCTTGTACCACTCTTTTGTTCAGATAGTTATAAAAACTATCCTCAGGCCCTGTCTCAAAGGGGTTACCAAAATCTCTGCCCTGGTGTCTGAGACCCCAGTAAAATTTCCTCAAAAGGTCTGTAATTGGCACCCCATTATCAAAGAAACCAAAGGCATAAGGCCATTCCCTTGTCTTCAGGTAGTCATGCTGTACGAGGAGGTCCCTGTAACGCTCAAAGAGTCGCCTCAAGGTTGGCAGTTCTTTCAGGGTGAATCTGTTCTGGTACTTTGAAATGCATTCAATATCAGCAAACACAAAACCGCTGAAGTGGAAAAAATAAAGAGGCCCACCATTAACATAGTATCTCTCATCCTTAAAGACCACATCTCTCTCATGAAGGTTCCAGTAGGCCACATTGTAACCAGGCTCTCTCAGGATGTACACATCCTCCAACATGGCTGGAACCAGGTCAATCCACTTCTGGTCAACAAACATCCCCTTCTCGGGCGCAGAGAAACAATGGTTGTAGAGTCTCTCCTTCCACCAGTTGAGGACATACCTCACCTTCTCGTAGTTTGAGAATCCTATAAAGCCCAGGTTGTATGTGCCGGCCATGAGTATTCCTATCTCGGAGACGGTCTTACCATCCTCGGGTATTGGAGAGGTGATGTGTGGGATAAGTAGCACAGAATGGTCCTCAAGTATCCTGAAGAGGCTGTCAAGTCCCTGCATAACCAATATATCAGGATCGAAATAGATGACCTTTTTATAGCCATACTTAGTGAAGAGATACTCTATAAAGAAAGGCTTTACTGCTGTATTGAGTTCAGTTACATTGTACTTAAAACAAAAGGAATAGATCTCATTTATGGGGAGTTCTTCTATCTCGGTTATCTTGAATATCTCCTCTTCAGGATTAAAGAAACCATCAACCCTGTCAACCAGTAATAGGTGCAGGTCCACATCCTGGTGAAATCTCCTGAGGGAGTTAAAAAAGACCCTCGCATAACTGAGATAGTTTTTTGATGCAATGCTACAGACTGCTGTATCAGACAATCCGGTCCTCACCACCATCTTCTCTCGCATCAATTATCGATAGGCTGGCAAACTATTATACCACAGTCAGTTTAAGACAGTCTCCTGGACGATTTCTGCGAAGAAGTCAATAATGAGGATCTCCAACCCTCTACCATTTGCTAACAGAGTTCTGCCATCCTGACCAGTGACCTCCTGAAGTTATAGTCTCTCTGAGAATCGTTTCCGAGCCTGAATAACTGAGGGTAAGAAGGTCTTCCCCGCCTACACCGTTATACTCACCCACATAGACCAGAAGTTGCGTGCTTGGCCAGGCAGCCCAGTGGTTATGCCATCCTGCCCAGTCTCCGCCACTTGATGTGGACTCCCTCAGCACCATTCCTCCAGCGGGGTTTATGGTTATTATATCCGTCAGTGCATCATTGTTGAAGTCCCCTACCACCACCACATAGTATTGCATGGACCAAGCGGCCCAGTATGCCTGCCACCCCGACCAGTTGCCAGTACCCCCGGGTGTGGACTGTCTCAAGACGGCACCCCCTGAAATATCTACGGTCAATATATCGTCGAGACCATCTCCATTAAAGTCACCCACATATACCTTCGAATAATCCTTAGACCAGGCGGCCCATTTATTTAACCAGCCAGACCAGTTTCCACCTGAACTCTTTGAAAGCCTGAGCACTGCCCCTCCAGTTGGGTCTACAGTTAGGATGTCATCCTTCCCGTCACCATTAAAGTCACCCACATACACCCTTGAGTACTCCTTTGGCCACGCTGCCCAGTAGTCCTGCCAGCCAGTCCAATCAGTGCCACTCACTGTGGATTGTCTCAAGACGGCCCCACCGGTAGGTCTCACTGTAAGTATATCGTCAATCCCGTCACCATTAAAGTCACCCACATACACCCTTGAGTACTCCTTTGGCCACGCTGCCCAGTGGTCCTGCCATGCCTGAAAATGGCCCCCTGTCCCGGGTCTTGCTACTCTAACCACAGCACCACCTGATGGATTAACAGTCAATATATCACTTATCCCATCTCCGTTAAAATCACCCACATATACCTTCGAATAATCCTTAGACCAGGCGGCCCAGTGGTTATCCCATCCGTTCCAGTTTCCGGTGCCGTCAATCGTAGATTCCCTCACCACGGCACCTCCTGCCGGGTTGAAGGTGAGGATATCATCCATACCGTCTCCGTTGAAATCTCCTACATAAACATTCTCAACTAACCCTCCATAGGCCCAGTCAACCCTGATCAGCCCGTAGCCATCCAGATTGGTGCCAGAAACAACATCCTGAGCACTCTCCTGAAGGACCTTCTTCAGCAGATAGGGACGACCCTTCAGATAGGGATAGGCATCCATCAGGGCTGCCGCAGCACCTGCTGCCATGGGAGAGGCCATGCTTGTCCCCTGGCTGAGCATGTAATCAGCAGGCCCTGACCCGTTAAGGTTCTGACCGTCATTGTCAATCCTCTGCCAGGAGTAGGCACCTATGTCGTGGTCCATCAGAGATATTATCCCCTGTCCAGGTGCAGTAAGATTTGGCTTTATGGCGCCTCCGTCAACCCTCGGTCCCCTGCTTGAAAATGCAGATATGCCACCTGTGTCGGAGCAACTCCCAAATCCGCTGTATATCCAGGTATTACCCTGATAGTCGGTCCAGCAGACCCTGCTTACATAGGAGGCAACCGCTATCGCATGGTCAGAGGTGGCAGGCGATGAGACAGTATATAAAGGGTCAGGATTCTGAAAGGCTGCCGTGACATTTACAGGACTCAGGAAAATATGGAATACCTGCGAAGCCGTAGAGTTGTTATAGACCTTAAGATAGAATGCGGTTTCCGAGCCAGAGAAGTAACTGCCTGATTGGGGAACCCTGTACCACTGGCTCTCAGTGCCCCTTGGACTTTCAGTCTGACTGTATTCGGTATATGTAAGAGGCGCACTGCAGAAAGAGTCTGAATAAAACCTCATGTAGAGGTCACGATTTAAAGCCCCATCATACCACACAAGATTCATATACACATAGGGCGAAGGTCCAAATCCGCTCAGGTTCACCTGTATACATCCGGTTACCCCTCCACCGTTCACAGTAGCGGAGTAGTGCATATCATCGTCAGCCTCATTGCCTGCAGAAATAAATACGGCAGCACCATACTTGTACGCATAGTCTGCTGCCTGTTCATCCGCCTCAGAACCGTCATTATAGTTGCCCCAGCCCCCGTAACTCAGATTTATCACATGGGCACCATAGACCTCTGCCGCATCCTTTAGGGCCTGCACCTCAGCAGTGGTTGAGGCGCTACCAGTAGAGTCATTCCCGATCTTGATGAATACGAGTTCGGCACTGTAGGCCATTCCCCTGTAAGGTCCACCTCCGTTACCTGTGTTTGAGAGGGAAAGAATGCCCCTGCCGAGTACTGTGCCAGCAACATGCGTGCCATGACCGGTCACCTGGTTTCTTACATCCGTATCCGTGGAAGGCCAGTTCGAGTAGTCAATTGCAGTGACATTCTCAGGCAGGTCCCCATGTCTGTTTGTGGAGTCCGTGTATTCAAGTCCTGAGTCGAGTACCGCAGCGATCACCCCTGAACCTGAATATCCTTCAGTCCAGAGAGCATCTGCACCAACCACGGATGCACCAAGGTTGTTTAGAGGAAAACGCCTGACCTCTGCACTGTCAATCCGCTTCACATAGGGAAGTGCTTCAACATCCTGCACCCTGTGCAGCGGAATATCCGCCACCATGAATCCATAAGGGTGGTTCTCCAGGGGTGGTATCCATGAATCCTCATAGATGGTAATACCAAGATTCTCGAGGTCTCTGATCTCCTCTCTGGATGGCCTCTCTTTGAAGTACATAAAGGTCCTGACAAATCCCGTGGGCACAGGACTCTCCTCCACCACCCTGTTAAACTCTGCTGTGGTGAGAAGTCCCCTGTTTGCCAGTTCTTTTTCCTCAATCCTTATCTGTAAAAGCCCTGTGATCTTGTTTTCGGAAGCCCATAATGGAGTGACAAAAAGTGTAGTGAGTATACAGAATACTATTACTACATTTTTAATCTTCACTTTATAATTTTTACTCATAAAGACCTCCTCAAGATGTGATACACCTCACATAACTCTCAACTGTCATATCTACAACTCTCTGCCAGTTGAACAACCCTGACCTTCTCAGCCCTTTATCTATCAGGCATTCGTTCAGGCTATCAGAGTCAAGAAGGTTGTATAGTCTTTCAGCAAGGTCAAGATGATCATTCTGGTTAAAATAGGCAACTGCATCTGCCCCCACCTCCCTGAATGAAGCAATGTCTGAGGCAATCACCGGTACACCGCAGGACATCGCCTCAAGAAGCGGCATCCCGAACCCCTCGTACAGAGAAGGGGCAACAAAGACCCTTGCGTGGTTGTAAAGATGGAGGACTTTCTCTTCATCAAGATACCCGGTAAAGACCACATCTCCCTGTAGCCGGAGGTCTCTCACAAGTGACCTCAGTTCTTCGGACCGCCAGCCTAAGGGCCCACATATCACCAGTCTTACATCAAATCTTTCTCTTATCTCTCTATAGGCTCGAAGCAACACAGCAAGATTCTTCCTTGGCTGGACCTCTCCGACAAAGAGTATGTATTCTCGCCCTATCTTTTTTTTCACAAAACACCCTTTCCCCTCACAATTCACTTTCCCATATCTCCCGCCCGGTGCAAGAGGTATAACATCTATCCGATCCTCCTCAATTCCCAGGGTTGAGATAACCTCATCCTTAACCGCCCTTGTGTTCACGATAAATCTGTCAGCAGTGAGTATGTTTCTTAACCCCTTCTGCAGGACCTCCAACACATCTCTTCTGAAGAGTTCGGGATAGAGGATAAAGGACAGGTCGTATATGTTTGCCACCTTTTTCGAGCAGACATCCGGCATCTGCTCATAGGATGTCTCATGATAGAGATCCCCCCTTGTCACGCTCTCCCTTGACAGGTGTATCAGTGCCTCGCCTGCTGGAATCGCCACTTTGAGCCACTGCTCCCCTGCCAGACACCTCAGGATTTTTGACAGAGAACCGAGCAATCTCAGGCCCTTTAACCTCTCTTCCCTGATGGTGGGTATAACTGTGATATCCCCTCTTGAGGAGAGACCTCGGTATAGATTTTCAACATAATAGCCAATACCCGTTTTGGGCTGGTAAAGGGGTCTCGTATTTAAGACTACCCTTAAGTTGT
>WGER01000087.1 GCA_015492645.1 Nitrospirota bacterium | reverse complement strand
TCCATCTCAAACTCCTTTTCATTGCACATCTTTTCCTCCCTGGAAGTGTAGTGATCTCTGCCCAGGGAGATATTATTTCACGGACAAGAATTTTGAGCTAACAAGAAGGATTTCACGGACAAAAATTATGAGCTAATGCGATCTCTTGACAAAGAGGTTTTTTTTGTTTATAATATCAAGTCTGTAGAATTAAGGGTGTGGAGGTAAGATGCCGACCATTCAACAGTTGATAAGAAAGGGAAGGCGGAAGGTAAAGGAGAAGTCAAAGAGTCCTGCGTTGCAGAATTGTCCGCAGAGGCGGGGTGTCTGTGTGAGGGTGTACACTACCACGCCCAAAAAGCCCAACTCTGCACTCAGGAAGGTGGCGAAGGTGAGGTTGACGAATGGACATGAGGTTATTGCATATATCCCAGGGATTGGACATAATCTGCAGGAGCACTCTATTGTGCTGATAAGGGGTGGAAGGGTTAAGGACCTGCCAGGTGTGAGATACCATATTGTGAGAGGTACCCTTGACTGTATGGGTGTTGAGGGCAGGAGACAGGGCAGGTCAAAGTATGGGACCAAAAGGCCCAAGTGAGGGGTTGAGATGCCGAGGAGGAGAGTAGCAAAGAAGAGAGAGATACTGCCAGATCCTAAGTACAACAGTAAACTTGTAAGCAAGTTTATAAATGTGATCATGAGGGATGGTAAGAAGTCACTTGCAGAGAAGATATGTTATGGTGCCTTTGATATCATCAGGGAGAAGACAGGTGAAGACCCCCTGAAGGTCTTCAAGACAGCGGTGGAGAATGTGAGGCCCCTGATTGAGGTGAGACCGAGAAGGGTCGGTGGTGCAACCTATCAGGTGCCGATCGAGGTGAGGCATGACAGGAGCATCGCCCTTGCCTTCAGATGGATAAGGGACTTTGCGAGGAAGAGGCCTGAGAGGACAATGAAGGAGAGGCTGGCTGCGGAGTTGATCGATGCTTACAACAAGACGGGGGCATCTATAAAGAAGAGAGAGGATACCCACAAGATGGCTGAGGCCAACAGGGCCTTTGCCCACTACAGATGGTAGGTTAACCTCTGTCCAGCCTTTTCAGGGGGACTGACCCCTGTTCTGGAAGGGTATACTACTGGCATAAATATAAATAGGATATTTTTGCTTAAAAGGAGGAACTGAGTTGAGAATACCGATTGAGAGAGTGAGAAACATCGGGATAATGGCCCACATTGATGCGGGCAAGACGACCACTACCGAGAGGATACTCTACTATACTGGGGTTACCTATAAGATAGGCGAGGTCCATGAAGGGACTGCCGTAATGGACTGGATGGAGCAGGAGAAGGAAAGGGGTATTACCATCACCTCTGCTGCCACCACCTGCTTCTGGCGGGATCACAGGATAAACATCATTGACACTCCCGGGCACGTGGACTTCACAATTGAGGTAGAAAGGGCCCTGAGGGTGCTCGACGGGGCAATAGCGGTCTTTGATGCTGCTGCTGGGGTAGAGCCTCAATCCGAGACAGTCTGGAGACAGGCTAATAAATACAGGGTCCCCAGGATAGCCTTTATGAACAAGATGGACAAGATCGGTGCTGACTTCTTCATGTCAGTGGAGTCAATGATAGAGAGGCTCGGGGCAAATCCTGTACCAATACAGATCCCCATAGGCTCTGAGGAGACCTTCAGGGGTCCCATAGATCTGGTAAGGATGAGGGCATATTACTTTGATGATGAGACACTCGGTGCCCGGTATGTGGAGGATGAGGTCCCTGATGAGTACATGCAGCAGGCAGAGGCCCAAAGGGAGAAGATGATAGAGGCCCTTGCAGATATTGACGATCTAATAATGGAGAAATACCTGAATGGTGAGGAACCGACTGAAGAGGAACTGAAGAGGGCGATAAGGAAGGGGACCTTAGAGTTGAGGATCACGCCTGTACTCTGTGGGGCCGCCTTCAAGAACAAGGGCATCCAGATGCTGCTTGACGCGATAGTGGATTATCTGCCCTCACCTGTGGACATACCTCCAGTGAAGGGTTATACCCCTGATGGGAAGGAGGCGATCAGGAGAGCCTCTGATGATGAGCCCTTTGCTGCCCTTGCCTTTAAGGTGATGACCGATCCGTATGTGGGGCAACTCACCTATATAAGGGTTTACTCAGGAGTGCTCACCTCAGGTTCCTATGTGTACAACTCCACAAAGAACAGGAAGGAAAGGATAGGCAGGCTCTTGAAGATGCATGCAAACAAGAGGGAAGAAATCAAGGAGGTGAGGGCAGGCGATATCGGTGCAGCAGTGGGTCTCAAATATACACTCACAGGTGATACCCTCTGTGATGAGAAGAATCCTATTATCCTGGAGTCTATAGAGTTTCCAGAACCCGTTATATCCATAGCGATTGAACCAAAGACAAAGGCCGATCAGGAAAAACTCTCTCAGGCACTCCAGAAACTCGCCCAGGAGGACCCTTCCTTCCGTGTGACCTACGATGAGGAGACAGGACAGACCCTCATATCAGGTATGGGAGAACTCCATCTGGAGATCATAGTTGACAGGTTGCTGAGAGAGTTTAAGGTCTCAGCCAATGTGGGCAAACCACAGGTGGCGTACCGTGAGACGATAAGGACCCCTGCAAAGGCAGAGGGCAGGTTCATAAGGCAGACAGGTGGAAGGGGTCAATACGGGCATGTCTTTATTGAGATAGAGCCACTTGGCAAGGGTAAGGGGTTTGAGTTTGAGAACAAGGTTGTGGGAGGGGCGATTCCGAAGGAGTTTATCCCTGCCATAGAGAAGGGGATAAGGGAGGCGATGGAGAGGGGTGTGGTTGCAGGATACCCTGTTGTGGATGTGAAGGCCACTGTTTATGATGGCTCATACCATGAGGTGGATTCCTCAGAGATGGCCTTTAAGATAGCAGCCTCGATGGCCTTTAAGGAGGCGGCAAAGAAGGCAGAACCTGTGTTGCTTGAGCCGATAATGAGTGTTGAGGTTGTCACACCTGAAGAGTACATGGGCGATGTTATAGGTGACCTCAATGCCAGAAGGGGAAAGATACAGAGTATGGAGAGGAGGGGGAAGGTCCAGGTCATAAGGGCGCTGGTTCCGCTTGCCGAGATGTTCGGGTATGCCACTGATCTCAGAAGCAGGACACAGGGCAGGGCAACCTACACAATGCAGTTTTCTCACTACGAGGAGGTGCCCAAAAATATCGCTGAGACTATCGTGGAGAAGACGAGAGGATGATGATTTTTCTAAACACTTTTTGATATACTATCTTCTCTCTGGGTCGAAAAAATAATGGATTAATAAAGGAGGAGTTATGGCGAAGGCAAAGTTTGAGAGGACGAAGCCTCATGTAAATGTAGGGACTATAGGGCATGTAGATCATGGCAAGACGACGCTGACGGCGGCTATAACGAAGGTACTGGCGTTGAAGGAGTTGGCGAAGTACACGAGTTTTGATGAGATAGACAAGGCCCCTGAGGAGAAGCAGAGGGGGATAACGATACAGACTGCGCATGTGGAGTATGAGACGGACAAGCGTCATTATGCGCATGTAGACTGTCCTGGTCATGCGGACTATGTAAAGAACATGATAACCGGGGCGGCGCAGATGGACGGGGCGATACTGGTGGTGAGTGCGGCGGATGGGCCGATGCCTCAGACGAGGGAGCATATACTTTTGGCCCGTCAGGTGGGAGTGCCTTATATAGTGGTATTTTTGAACAAGGTAGACCAGGTGGATGATCCTGAGTTACTGGATTTGGTGGAGTTAGAGGTGAGGGAGTTATTGAGCAAGTATGGATTTCCTGGGGATGAGGTACCGATAGTGAGGGGGAGTGCGTTGAAGGCACTGGAGAGTGGTTCACAGGATCCTGGTGCGGAGGAGTATAAGTGCATTTGGGAGTTACTGGATGCGCTGGACAACTACATACCTGAGCCTGTGAGGGATATAGACAAGCCGTTTTTGATGCCGATAGAGGATGTATTCAGCATATCTGGCAGGGGGACGGTGGTGACTGGCAGGGTAGAGAGGGGAGTGATAAGGGTAGGTGATGAGGTAGAGATAGTGGGATTTGGGGAGACGAGGAAGACGGTGGCAACAGGGATAGAGATGTTTCGGAAGGTACTGGATGAGGGGAGGGCAGGGGACAACATAGGGGTATTGTTGAGGGGTATAGGTAAGGATGAGGTAGAGAGGGGGCAGGTGCTGGCAGCACCTGGCAGCATCACACCGCACAAGAGGTTTTTGGCTGAGGTGTATGTATTGACGAAGGAGGAGGGTGGGAGGCACACGCCGTTTTTTAATGGTTACAGGCCTCAGTTTTACTTCAGGACGACAGATGTAACGGGGACGATAAAGTTACCTGAGGGAGTGGAGATGGTGATGCCTGGTGACAATGTGAACTTGGAGGTGGAGTTGATAAGCACTGTTGCGATGGAGGAGGGTTTGAGGTTTGCTATAAGGGAAGGAGGAAGGACAGTAGGTGCAGGCGTGGTCACCAAGATACTGGAGTA
>WGER01000086.1 GCA_015492645.1 Nitrospirota bacterium | reverse complement strand
GTTAGTGGATTGTAAATCCTTCGGCGTGTTACTACAGGACTACCCCTTCGTTTCTATCTGGTATACCTTTGGAGGAGGCAAAATATCCAATCTCTTCAATATCTTTGACTGCTCAGGACTCAGTTCAGTCCTCTGTAGAATACGCCCTTCTCTTGTCTCAACCTCTACAACATACATCCTCTCCATTATCCTCCTGATCCTGTCCCATGTCATCCCTGTCCAAGCACGAGTGCCAACGGATGAGACCTGAACTCAAATTTTCTGTCTTTGAGAAATTTAATAATCTTATCAATCGATAAGAAAAATCAATTTGACTTTTCAGGTCTGACTCAATTTTAATTTTCCGCAAGGTGCTTGGGGGCGTGAGGCACAAAGGAGGGATTTTATTAATAGTGGCCTCGCTGTTGATTCCCTGTGTTGTGATGGCAGGACAGGTTCAGTATTTCTATGACCCCACAGGCAGACTCCAGAGGGTTATTACAGACACCAATACCGGCTCTATTTACGAGTATGACAGGACAGGTAATATCCTCTCCATAGACACCCTGAATATAACTCAGGACCCCCCTGTGGTCTATTCCATAACCCCTGCTTGGCTTTTTAAAGGTGCACTGCACCGTGAGATGGTCATCACCGGCAGGGGATTTTTTATGCTTGAAGATGTCTTCACCGACAACCCTGGTGTCATACTCCGTCTTCTGAGGTTTAATGATAAAAGGATTGTTGTTCTGGCAGATGTCACCTCGCAGGCAACCCCCGGCATCTCTCACATCATCGTGAAAACCTCCTATGGCCAGGCATCCGGCACTTACAGGGTCCTCGGTCTGAATTTTGAACCCGAAAGCCTGAAGATGGTTCCTGGCCAGAAAACCACGGTATCCATAAACATAGAGCCCTCACCTGCAGAGACAATAACCCTTGAGGTTACAAACCCTGATTCTCAGGTAATAATCGCACCTTCCACTGTAGTCGTGCCTCAGGGCGGGGAGGGCCTTCTTCAGGTTGAGGCACTAACTGAAGGGACTGTGGTATTGAGGATTGAAGGGGTTGGACTGCCTGTCTGGGTTACAGGCCCACTGGAGGGAGATGTATCCCTTCAGGCACTGCCTGTATCCGTGAGTATGCCCCTTCTTGTTAAAAACAATACTGACATACACTCGCCTGCAGTAAGCATCGGCAGAACCGGGTATCCGGGTTTTGTTGCGGGCGGACCCGTTTCTGTCCAGATAATGGACTTTCTTAAAACTCCCGGGACATATTTTGACAGGGTCTCGGTCCAGATGCCCTTTGAGGCAATAAAGGTCTCTTCAGGGGTTGGGGTCAGGGTCAGCCAGAGATTTATTATTGACACACCATTTAAGGCAGAAGGTGGCATTATCCAGGTAGACAGCAACTGGCAGAGGATAGAGACCGGAAATACCTACATCAATCCTGTTGTGGTTGCCAGACCCTTGAGCAAGTATGGTGCAGACCCTGCAGTTGTCAGGATAAGAAATGTCGGCCCTGATGGATTTGAGATAAGGATTCAGGAATGGCAATATCTGGATGGGACACATATAACAGAGAAGGTGAGTTTTCTTGTGATAGAGGCAGGTCATTACATACTGGACAGCGGGGTGCATGTGGAGGCTGGCACAATCAGCACAGACAGGGCAAACCCTCAGGACTCATTTGAGGTGGTTACATTCCGCTCTACCTTTCCATCTCCTCCAGTTGTGGTCACATCAGTGATGACCGAAAACGGGGCAGCCCCGGTGGTAACGAGAAACAGAAATGTTACCACCTCGGGCTTTGAGGTCTCAATGCAGGAAGAAGAGGCAGGGGATGCAATACATGCAGTGGAAACGATAGGGTATGTGGCCTGGCAGGCAGGCACCGGTGTAATAGACAGTGTCTCCTTTGAGGCAGGCGGTAGTGTGGATGTAACAGACGCATGGACCTTCATCCCTTACGGGCCTTTTCATAGAAGACCCATAATCCTCATGGACATGCAGACAACCAATGGCACTGATACAGCAAACCTGAGATATCAAAACCGTCAGGCAGACGGCATAGAGGTCCAGGTATGTGAGGAACAATCTGCAGATTCTGAGGTCTCTCATGTGGCTGAATCTGTGGGTTATCTCATATTTTACTAAAAGACAAGGAGGGAAACCATGAAAGACAGGGCACTGGCCTCAATAATGCTTTTTCTAACAGTTTTACTTGCAGGCCCGGTTCTGGCAGATGCCTTTGAAAGTGGAAGCACAGGTGCAGATGGTGCATTCAACCCCACGCAGGACACGGTGCTTCAGGTCCCTGAAAGCGGAATATTTAACTTCACAACAGTAAACATTCCTGCAGGGGTAACCGTCACCTTCAAGAAGAACTCCCGCAATACCCCTGTCTATATCCTTGCCACAGGGGATGTAATAATTGAGGGGACCATAAGCGTGGATGGCGGTGATGCCCTGAACCAGATTCCAGGAGAGGGTGGCCCTGGAGGGTTTGACGGAGGACCTGGTTCCCTTTATGGAGAGTCAGGTGGAAATGGTATGGGGCCAGGAGGTGGAAAGGGAGGAACTCTTTATAACAACTACAGAGGTTATGGAGGAGGCGGTGGAGGCTATGGCACACCTGGTGCAACCGGGCCTAATCAAACCTATTCTGGCAAAGGTGGCCCTTCCTATGGTTCATTTCGTCTTTTACCCATAACAGGAGGTTCAGGAGGAGGTGGTGGAGCTGGAGGTAAATACAATAATGGTCCTGGCGCTGGAGGAGGAGGCGGTGGTGGCGGTGGTGCCATTGTAATAGCCTCCTCTACTAAGGTCGTTATCGATGGAAAGATTACAGCAAACGGTGGCAAAGGTGGCAAGGGCACTAACTGTGAATCAGGAGGAGGAGGTGGTGGAAGTGGAGGTGCCATCAGAGTAATTGCCAATACCATTTCAGGAAGTGGTGAAATAAGTGCTAAAGGAGGCTCTGCAGATACCAGTGCGTGTAATTATGGAGGTCTTTATGGCGGCAAAGGCGGTCTCGGCCGTATCCGTCTTGAGGCAGAGCATATAGCTTTCTCTTTCCAGACTACACCTCCATATTCAGCAGGCCGTCCATCCAGCGTATTCGTTGCCGAGGTGCCAGAGTTAAGGATAGTAGAGGTAGGTGGTGTGGCAGTGCCTCAGAACCCCACGGGCAGGTTCGGGACCCCTGATGTCACCCTTCCTTTTGGGACACAGAATCCTGTTTCAGTGAAGATAGTGGCCTCAAAGATACCCCCTGGCACAGTGGTAAAACTCACCTCAACCCCTGAATACGGCACCGTGGAGACCGCCACCGGCACACTCACCGGCACATTTGACTCATCAACCACAACCATAGACATAAACCTCTCCACTGAATACCAGTGCATACTCACCGCAGAGGCCACCTTTACCACACAAACCGCCATGTTTTTTGATGGAGAGAAGATAGAGAAAGTGAGGGTCGCCTCACGGATGGGAGGCCCTCAGAAGGTGACCTATATTACCGAAAACGGCAGGGAGGTCTCCCTTCAGGAGTTTCTTGCAAAGGTGAGTTTGAGGTAGGAAGATGAGGCTCAGGGTTGTAGTAGCAGGGCTGATTACTGTTTTACTGGCCTTTGCAGGACTGGCCAGGGCAGATGTTCTGCCGGCAAAGGGGTATCTCTGGTTTGAAGAGGAAATCAGGGACATCGCCAGAGCCCCTAACGGGCCTGTCTGGGTTCTGGGCAGGAGACACCTGTACAGGGTCAGTGTGGTGGATTTTACAGTAGAAAGAAATATTAAACTGGACTACAAAGGAGAGGCCCTAACTGTCTCTGACTCTGGCGAAGTCTATGTCTTAGGCCGTGCACACAGACACAGAACCTTTCTGTCCAGATACTCCTCTGAGGGACAACTTATTATCAGTAAAGAACTTAAAGGACGGGGGGTTGACATGGTCCTGGCCCCCTCAGAAGGGGTCATTTATGTTGTGTTGAAGGGGCCGGACAGGCTGCTTGGGTTATCCGGTGAAGACTTAAGCCCTGTTGGGGAACTCTCTCTGCCATATGAGATTAAAGCAATTGATGTGGACAGACAGGGAAGCAGGATTGTCCTGGCAGGTGAGAATGAGGAACATGACAAGAAGGAAGAAACGGAGGGAGTCTTTCTGGTTATTGATGGAAGGACCGGTGCCCTGGAGCATCTCATCGCTCTTGCCTGCGAGCCAGAGGCAGTAGGATATGATTCTGCCATAGAAAGGTCAGTTGTAGTTTGTAACGACAGAGCCATGGTCTTTGATACAGGTGATGGTAATCTATTGGGTTCATATAAACTAAAGAAGGCCTCATCAGTGGATGTCAACCCTTCTACTCATGTTGCGGTGGTTTCTGTCAGAGGGGGCCTCTTCATTATAGACCTTGAGGAACTCAGTTACAGAACCTATAAAGTTGACCTGTTAAGTAAAAATAGTGAGAAAACCTTCTCAGGTCATAAAAGCCCGCTGGCCATTGACCAATACAGAAATACCGCTTTACTGGCATACAAAGACAGGGAACACAAAAAACAAAGAAAACATAAAAGACAAGCAGGCCATCATAGGCATAATGAAAAGGACTATCTTCTCATAGAGGTCCAACTGCCAAACCCTGTGCCTGAAATCACTGCCCTTGTGCCTGAGGCCACCAGGGCCGGCGAGGGGGTGAGCCTCAGGGTTGAGGGCAGAAGATTTATTGTGGACTCTCAGGTGAAATTTAACCAGCAGAATGTCTCCACCACCTTCCGTGACAATGAGACCCTGGGGGCAGAGGTACCTGAGGCACTGGTCAGTGAGCCCGGTACCGTGCCTGTAACGGTATTTAATCCACCACCTGAGGGAGGAGAATCAGAACCATACATGTTTGAGATAAAGGGCTACTCCCCTGTGATTCACTCCATAGAGCCCTCAGAGGTTGAGGCGGGCACGGAGGGGTTTGTCCTCACTGTAAGGGGAGAGCACTTTGAAGAGTACTCTGTGGTGAACCTCAACGGTGAAGACCTCCTGAGCACCTTCGTGAGCCCCCAGGAACTTCAGGCTGCGGTGCCCTCCAGCCTGGTGGAGACAGAGGGGGAGTATCCCGTGCTTGTGAGGAATCCTGACGGACAGATGTCCAACCCTGTATTTCTTGTGGTAAGACCACCACTTCCTGTGATAGACAGAGTTGTGCCTTCTGAGGGACCTCCTGGCACAGAGGTCACCATCTACGGCAGAAACTTCAATTATCCTCCTGTAAAGGTGGAGTTTAACGGAACACCGGCAGTAATTCAGGCCCTCAGTGCCACCGGGATAAAGACCACCGTCCCCCTTAATGCCACCACAGGACCCCTAACTGTGAGCACCTCAAAGGGCACTGCAGAGGTGCCCTTTACGGTGACCACCCCGGAGTCATTTGAGATACAGGTGAAACCCTCCTTGGTCAGACTCCCCTACGGAGGCAGTGCCACTGTGGTTGTAACGATAAAGGACACGGGCCAGCGACCCTTCAGCGAACTTATCCACCTTACAGTGTTCTCCACCGAGCCCACCCTCCAGTTAAGCCTTGACAGGGACCACCTGAGCAGAGACCAGTATGCACTGCTGATGGTCTCTGGCTCCCTCACCACCACAGCAGAGGTGACAGTAAGAGGCACCTCAATGGTATCAGGCAGACAGATCCGGGCAGAGGCTACCCTCACTGTAGAGGCCCTTCCTCAGGGGACCACAACCCTGAGCGGACAGATTCTTGCCACAAAGGACGAAAGCCCAATCCCCGGTGTCCGGGTCAGACTCGGCCAGATGGAGACCTTCACCGATGAGGCAGGCAATTTCCTCTTCGTGGACCCTCCCGTGGGAGAGCAGGTCCTGATTATAGACGGAGATACTGCAAACCACGATGGTGTTACCTATCCCTCAGCACTTCCAGTGCCTGTCACTATCACAGGCGGGCAGGACAACCGTCTGCCCTATCCGGTGTATCTACACGAGGTAAACACTACCCACTACACGGTTATAGACCCCTCTCAGGATACCATAGTTACAGACCCCGGGATTCCTGACTACGAGATGCTCATACCCGCAGGAGTAACCATCACAGGCTGGGACGGCCAGCCAAACGAGAGAGTCTCTGTTACCAGGATACCTCCTGACCGGCTGCCTGTGAGTCCTCCGCCAGAAGGGGTGTACACAAACGAGGTCTTTATGTATTACTTCTTCAAACCGGGTGGAGGGCTGCCCTCAGAACCAATACCGGTGAAGATGCCCAATACCCTGAAGTTGTCCCCTGGCACGAGGGTACAACTGTGGTACTACGACGAGTCTCCTGAACCAGGGCCTGACACCAACCAGTGGAAGGTCTTCGGCTGGGGCACCGTGAGCGAGGACGGCAGGCAGATAATCCCTGACCCCGGAGCGGGAATACCGAAGTTCTGCTGTGGGGCCACCTTTGTGGGTAGCGGTGGTCCTGGAGGTGATGGCCCGGGAGGCGGCTGTGACGGGGGCTGCTGTGGCGCTGGAGGTCCTGGCGGAGGAGGCGGAGGAGGTGCAGGAGGTAGTGGAGGTGGCGCTGGCGGTTCAGGTGGTGGTGCCGGTGGTGGCTCTGGGAGTGGGCCAGGTGGAATGACTACAGGTGGCGACCCCGTGGACCTCTCCACCGGGATGTATCTGCACACCGTGGTTGACCTCCCCTATCCGGTGGAGATAATACGATACTACCGTTCAGGGAACAGGAGTCTTGGTCCTTTTGGATGGGGCACCTCCATAAGCCTCAACCACTTCCTCCTCACGGAGGGTGATGCCCTTATTTATATACATCCCATGGGCTGGAGGTACATCCTTTCTCCACAAGGAGACGGCACCTATGAGACCCGTAGCGCCCCTGAGATGGCAGGTGCAAGGGCCTGGGTGGAGCCTGATGGGAGACGTATCCTGAGGTTCCGCAACGGCAGGACCCTTGTGTTCGATACAAACGGAAGACTCGTTGAGGAGAGGGACCTTAATGGCACAGTCTACACCATCCAGAGGGACCCTGATGGGGACATCATCCAGGTGAGGGACAGATACGGAAGGAGTATCGGATTTCAGTACAAAAGACTTCTTGTTGGTCCTGGTATGGTCTCAGACCTGATAGTGAGCATTGCCTATGGGGCAAAGATTGTAAGATATGAGTATAACTCAACCGGCAGACTTGTGAGTGTAACAGACCCTGAGGGAGGGGTCACGAGGTATTCCTACGAGTCTTCAGGAAGGCTCGTGAGTATAACGAACCAGAGGGGCGTCACAGTGGTCCAGAACACCTACGACTCTGAAGGAAGGGTCATCCGTCAGGTCCATGCAGACGGAGGGGTGTACGAGTTCTCCTACACTGTGGCTGGAGGTTTCGTAACAGAGGCGGTGATGAAGGACCCCAACGGAGGGCTCTGGCGATACAGGTTCAACTCTGACCGCAGGCTCATTGAGAAGACAGACCCCTACGGCCAGAAGGTCACCTACAGCCTTGACCCCGTGACCAACCACCTCCTTGCAAAGACAGACCCCCTCGGAAGGACCACCCGTTACGAGTATGACGAAAGGGGAAACAGGGTGGCAGTCATTGACCCCGCAGGAAATGTTACCAGGTATGAATATCACCCTGAGTTCAACAAACCCACCAGGGTCATAGACCCTCTGGGTAATGTGACGGTGATGGAGTATGATGACAGGGGCAATCTGATCAGTATAACCGACCCCCTTGGCAACACCACCCGTATGAGTTATAATGAGTATGGTAAGGTGGTGAGTGTGGTTGATGCCCTTGGCGGGACGACCACTTTTGAGTATGACTCTTACGGTAATTTGATAAGGGTAACGGACCCTGAGGGTAATACCACTGAGATGGAATACGACTCTTTGGGCAGGATGGTGAAGGTCAGAGACCCCGAGGGTAATACCACCGCATATCGGTATGACCTTCTTGACAGGGTTCTGAGTGTTACAGACCCTATGGGCAGTGTGACCCGATTCACCTACGATGCAAATGGCAACCTTCTCTCTGTCACCGATGCAAATGGTCACACCATAAGGTATGAATACGATGTCAGAGACAGGCTCGTAAAGATGACGGACCAGTTGGGCCGTGTGGAGAGTTATGAGTACGATTATAACGACAATCTGATAAAGATGGTTGACCGCAAGGGCCAGGTGACCACATACACTTACGATAGGCTTAACCGCATTGTAAGGGTTGACTATGCAGACGGCAGTTATACTACCTACACCTATGATGCAGTGGGAAGGTTGACATATATCTATGACTCAATCTCAGGGCCTATAGAGTATGTTTATTCAGATACTGGTTGTTATGCAGGGTGTGTGGGAGTGACGGATAAGGT
>WGER01000085.1 GCA_015492645.1 Nitrospirota bacterium | reverse complement strand
GATCTGTGCGATGGGACCCTCAACCCCTGCAGATCCCCCCGATCCTATGGTAAGAGAGGGGGCAACCAATTTGACAATGATGCTCTTTAACCTTATAATTCCGTCTTTCAGGTTCACCTTCTCGAGAAAGTCCGGGAAGCCATAGCCATAGACCTCTCCTGGAAATCTATAGGCAAGGGGTATCAAAAGCAGTGCACCTGAGACAGGCAAAAGAGGCGTGAAGATCCTGTAAATTCCACCTTTATGTACACCAAGCAGGTTTCCCATCCCCTCAAAGATAAAGGCCCTTGACAGTTCCAGACACCCACGGAAGAGCATGTTTGCACCACCACTAAGCAGGCCAATCAGAAATGCCATAATAATAAGGGAGGTGTGGGGGCCGAGTTTGAAGAGATAGACCTTCTTGGTTAATCTCTCTACAAAGGTCCTCACTCTTTCGCCAGAAGCCCCTTCAGGAACTCTTTGAATTCGGCAATCGCCTTCGCCCTGTGGCTTATCCGATTTTTTATCTCAGGCCCCAGTTCAGCAAAGGTCTTATCATAACCATCTGGCACAAATACAGGGTCATAGCCAAAGCCATAACTGCCCGATGGTCTGTCCGTGATCCATCCCTCCACTTCCCCTTCAAAAAAATGTGGCTTACCATCAAGGACAAAGCAGAGCACAGAGACGAACCTTGCCCTTCTCTGTTCAGGAGGGACACCCTTCAGTGCATCCAGGAGTTTTCTGATGTTGTCCTCATCAGTCGCCTCCGCCCCAGCATATCTTGCAGAGTATATCCCGGGGGCCCCTTCAAGGGCCTCAACCTCAAGACCAGAATCCTCTGCAAGCACAGGCATAGAGGCCCTGTTGTAAAAGGTCATCGCCTTTTTCAGGGCATTTTCATGGAAGGTGCTCCCGTCCTCCACCACCTCTGGCACCTCTTCAAGGGTATCTATGCCCACAAACTCCACGGGCATATCACTGAAGAGTTCATTCATCTCCCTTATCTTACCCTTATTACCCGTAGCTATAAGAATCTTCACCTAAGCACTCCTTCTGTATCTGGATTAACTCCTTCACACCTTTCTCAGCAAGCAGGAGGAGTCTATCAAGGGTCTCCTTTGAAAAGGGGACCGCCTCTGCAGTGCCCTGCACCTCTACAAACCTGCCATCATCCGTCATCACCACATTCATATCCACCTCAGCATTAAAGTCCTCCTCATAACAGAGGTCAAGAAGGGCCTCCCCCTTTACCACCCCTACACTTACTGCAGCAACCTGATTCCTTACGGGATTGTGTTCAATTATACCATTTCTGACAGCATACCTCATAGCCTCCACAAGGGCAACATAGGCACCTGTGATTGCGGCTGTCCTTGTCCCTCCATCTGCCTGGATCACATCACAGTCTATCCAGACAGTCCTCTCCCCCAGTTTATCCAGATCCACCACCGATCTGAGGCTTCTGCCTATCAGTCTCTGGATCTCGTGGGTCCTGCCACTGATTCTACCAACCACAGATTCCCTCAGGCTCCTGGTAGAGGTAGCCCTCGGAAGCATACCGTACTCTGCCGTAACCCATCCCCTTCCCGTGTCCTTAAGAAAGGGGGGGACCTTCTCTTCAAGAGAGGCTGTGCATATCACCTTTGTATTACCCATCTCAATCAGTACAGAGCCCTCTGCAGTAGAAATAAACCCCTTCTGGATCTTTACGGGTCTCAATTCATCGTTCTTCCTGCCGTCTTTTCGCATACCAAGACCTCCTGTATATATCATAGTTTCTGAGACACCGGGTTCCTCAGAGGAATCTGAACCTTCTCCACCATATCTAATGACTGACCGAGAAACCTTTCACCCACGCTCCTGAATCTCTCAGGCGAATCGGTTACAAAGAACCTCCTGCTGGGAGATGGATTTGTCTGCCTGAGGAGATCGATCTCCTTCAATATATCCCTGGCTGCCTCTGCTGTCTCTACTGCCGAATCGATCAGCACTACCTCTGGGCCGACCACATCCCTGATCACCGCCTTCAGCAGAGGATAATGGGTACATCCGAGGACCAGCGTATCAATCCCATTGTCTTTCATCTCATCCAAGTAATATCGGACTACCAGTTCTGCTATCTCACCCCCTGTTAACCCTTCCTCAACAAGCGGGACGAAGAGTGGACAGGCCTTTACAAAGACCTCTATATCAGGATCGAGTTTTTTTAATTCCCTCTGATAGGTGCTGCTATTAATGGTTGTCTCTGTACCAATTACTCCAATCCTGTGGTTCCTGGTCACCCTCAGGGCAGCCAAGGCACCCGGTTTTATTACGCCCACCACTGGAATGTCCACCCTTGAAGAGACCTCTTCAATCGCCACTGCACTGACGGTATTACAGGCGATTATGATCATCTTGATCCCTATGGACAGAAGAAACTCTGTATTCTCAATAGCATAGCGGGTAACGGTCTCCTTCGATCTTATCCCGTATGGGACCCTTGCAGTATCACCAAGATACACGACATCCTCAAAGGGCATCAGTTTCAACACCTCTTTTACCACTGTGAGCCCGCCTACCCCTGAATCGAAGATACCAACAGGGAGGTCCTTCATCCTTAGAGCCCTCCAACCGTTTCCTTCAGTGGCCTGTTGATGAAAAAGTGGCCTCCAAGGCTTTCCTCTTCCTTTCCATCAAATAGGACCACCACATCGTTTATCTCGAGATTGCTTATCATGGTCTCGTAGATACTCCTGAGGAACATAAGTTCATCCATCACATCTCCATTGAAACGCCTTGCCAGGACCTTATCAAAATCCAGATAAATGATGCCTTCTGAAGACAGATAGGCCCCCTTCAGTTTAGTGCCCTCTGGTATCAGACCAGTGTGCATCTCCTCTGATAGGGATATGTATTCTTTAATAAGCATCTCGGCCATTTGTACAGGTAGAAACCTCCCTTCAACCCTCTTTTCAAAGACTTCCAATCTGTCTCCCACTGGGAAAAAGATCCTGAGATAGGTATAACTGACCTCTGGCTGGGTTAGCACAGGAAATTCCTCCTTCTGTTGCCTCTGCTTATAATAAAAATAGACAACCCCAGTTAATGCACCTGCCACAAGGACTGCTACAATTAAGAGGATAAAACTACGAAGACTCATATCTTTCCATCCCCCTTTTTATGGCTTCAGCAATCTCCTTGATGTTCTTTAGATTATATTCAAAAAACTCACCACTCGGTAACTCTATCAGCACAGCCGGAGAATCCATATGTGTCAGCACTGGTAGAGGTGCCTCCAGATACCGAACCTCTATCCCCAGAACATTCTGAAGTTCTTCTCCCAATGCCCGTGCAAGTTTTTTGCTCTCTTGCAGATAACGCATCTGGGATGCACTCAGCAGCAGAGGCTCTTTGTCCCTGAGATACCTCTCAGAGGCTGTAAAGATGTTTACACTATTTGTTGTTGTCAGGTGTAAGGAAATAAAAATGTCGGGATCCTTTGCCCTACCGAAGAGTATCCTCTTCATGAGTGATACTCGCCTGTCGCTGGTACGGGTGAGATAGGCCCTTGTCCCCTTCAACCTTCTGCTCAACTCCCAGGCTACCCTCAACACCACCTTCTTCTCGACAAACCCAGGTGAATATATTCCTATTTCCGTTCCACCATGACCCGGGTCCACCACTACAGTCTTAATCTCTCCCTTCGGTCGGGGCATCTCCACTTCAGGCACTTCCTCGGGTTGTCTCCTTTCTTTTTCAATACCGTGAAGATAGGCGTCTATAACGAGTCGGGGTGGTGACTTCAGCCTCAATATCTTTATCCACTTAAGGTCTCTTACATTTAAATAGAGGTTGGAGAGTTTCTTTGAGTATTCAAATCGACCTCCTGTATCTGTGGGGGTATTAAGGATGAAGTCTCCGGGGAATTGTATCTTAACAAGTGAATAGGTGGAACGCACCTTTGCATTCTGAACATATCTATCTGTTGTTGTTTGAAGTACTATCCTCAATAGATCATCCTTTATGTCATACTTCAATGTAATCTCCTCTTCGTCAACCTTTTTGACGGAAAATGTGTCTGCTGAAAAGACCCAAGACAGAACGAGAACAATCAAAAGTGAGACTCCCTTACTCTTCACTTACCTCTCCTTCCCTTATAGAGGATTAGTAAATATACTAAGTTCGGGTGCTTACAGGCAAGGACCCCACCGATCCGTAGATTGCTGTTAGACTTTAATCCACATCTGTCCAAAATAGGATTGAGGCACAGGCGGTATGCCTAAAAACAGAGGTCAGAAGTCTGAAGTCAGGGGTCAGAAAACTAAGGAAAAATCCGACTTCTGACCTCTGATATCCGACCTCTGCTATTCGGTACACCGCCTGTGTATACTATCGCAGGTTATTTTGGACAGCAATGACTTTAATGAACTACCCCGTGGCAAGACCACGGGCAATTCCAAGTTAAAGTAAAGACCTATTACAACTCCTTTACGTACATTACTGGTTTCACCTGGACCTCACCACACCAACCCTCTCGCAGTAGTCCCTGATAAGACACCTTGAACATAATGGACTTATTGGCCTGCATATCCCCTGACCGAAGGCAACCAGTAATCCATTGATCTCTTTCCAGTACCTCTTCGGCAGATTAGCCCTCAGGACCATCTCCGTTTCCTCGGGTGTCTTTGTCCTTACATATCCCCATCTATTTGTTATCCTGTGCACATGGGTATCCACACATATCCCGTATCTGTTGTATCCTTTGGTAAGCACAAGGTTGGCAGTCTTTCTACCCACTCCCTTCAGACTCAACAGTGCCTCCAGACTGTCAGGCACCCTTCCACCATACTTCTCAACAATCTCACAGGCAATGTCTCTCAATCTCCTTGCCTTGATCCTGTAAAACCCAACAGGGTATATCGCCCTTTCTATCTCCTGAACAGGGGTCTTACAGAGTTTTTCCGGGGTGTCAGCCAGCCGGAAGAGCCTCTCTGTGGCCGATGATGTGGTGGCATCCTGGGTCCTCAAACTGAGTATACAACTCACGAGAACCTGGAAGGGGTCCCCTCTGGTGTCTGCCATATGCTCTATATAGGGGACCTTCAGTCCCTTAACCTGTCGTCTCAAGAGTCTTATTACCCTGTGAATGTCACCCTCTCTTATCTCACTCCTCCTCAATCACTATCGCCTCTACTGGACAGTTCTCTGCTGCTGCCTCACAACAACCTGCATATTCACAACCAAAGGGATCGATTATCCGTGACTTGCCGATCTCCTCATCAAGGGCAAAGACCGCAGGGCATATCTCCTGACAACTGCCGCAACCAATACACTTATCCTCATCAATCCATATCCTCATCCCCACCTCCAGAGTGTACACTACAGGGCCACCTCTATTGATAGCCTGAGTATCTATATTATATAATCTCTGAGATGATAGGAAAGGAGGCAATAGAAGAATACCTCAGGCAGAGATATGGCCCGGTAAGGCTTATTGAGTTCCGAAGACTTGGCACAGGTGTCCATGGTACAGGCTTCTCTCTCGTCTTTGAGGTAGATGGACAGAGATACGACTATGTGATAAAGGACCTGATCCCCGAAGGCCTCGGACATGACTACCCCTCTGACAGGGCCTCAGTATTTCTCCTTGCCTACGATGAGTACAACAGACTTCCTCGTCATGTGAGGGCCATAGATGTCCTTGCCCTCAGGGAAGACGGTTCCCTCCAATCCATAAGTGGTGGCAGGGAGTATTTCCTTATTATGGAGAAGGCGGAGGGGACAAACTACTTTAATGACCTTGAGGCGATGAAACAGAGGGATAGCCTTCTGGACAGAGACAGAAAGAAGATCCATGCAATGACGGATTACCTCAGGGAGATCCACTCCCGCAAAAAGGACTCCAGAACCCTTTACTGGAGAAAACTGAGAGACACCATAGGACACGGGGAGTGCCTGATGGGTGTATTTGATTCGTATCCTGAAGGGATACTCACATATGAAGAGATGGCAGAGATAGAGAAACTCGCTGTGGACTACAGGGCAAAACTGAAACCCCTTTACCGGAGACTCTCCCAGATTCACGGGGACTTTCATCCTGGTAACATCTGGTTTAGTGACAGTGACTTTGTCCTTTTAGACAGGAGTCGGGGACCCTGGGGAGAACCTGCTGACGACATCACGGCACTGAGTATCAATTACATCTTTTACTCCATTATGTACCATAACCAGGTGAAGGGCGCATACAGGGAGGCCCTGATACTCTTCTATGATACCTATATTGAGAAGACTTCAGACGAGGAGATACTCTCTGTAGTGGCCCCATTTTATGCCTTCAGGGGCGCGGTGGTTGCCCATCCACTTTTTTACCCTCAGTTGAGTCTTGAGCAGAGACACCTCATCTTCCGGTTTGTGAGGAACGTCCTCAGGGCCGATGCCTTTGACTACAGAGAACCGAACAGGTATCTACAGTAGTTTTCCTCTCTGCCTGAAAAACTCACTGAGGGCAAGTCTTATGACCGCTGCCTTTGACCACCTCTTACCCGTCTGCGCTGTATACTCTCTGGCAGCCTCTTCAAGGGCCTCAAGGACCTCCTCTTCCAGATATACGGTGAATTTTACAAGTTTCTCCTCCATTAATTTAATATACCAGAGCGGTTCATATAACCTCAAAGCACACAGATTTGCCATTAGAAATTAAAAATACGATTAAAAGGCGCGGGGGTCTCAAAATGGGGGCTCCGAAAATCTTTGATTTTCGAGGCAGAAAATTGAATTAATGCGACAGCCCCTTCTACCCTCCCCTTCAAGAGGAAGGGGTGGGGTGAAAGATAAGGGTTGTTACATTGGGTAATGCCCTTGAGGTGTCGATGGACAGAAGTCGGAAGTCAGAGGTCTGAACTCAGAGGATCTTCTGATTTCCGACTTCTGATTTCTGTCTTTCGGCAGAGGGCTCCCAGGAAGATCGGAGATTTTCCCCGGGCAGGACCCCCTCCACGTAGATTGAGGACCTCAAAATGAGACAACTACCTTCAGTGGACTCTTGACTCCTGACTCACCAGAGTCCCTATTATAAAATCATGGATCAGAAGGAGCATACATGTCCTGTGTGGGCTGGATATTTCCTGCTTTGTCCTTTAAGAAA
This sequence comes from Nitrospirota bacterium, assembly GCA_015492645.1. Taxonomy (GTDB): domain Bacteria; phylum Nitrospirota; class Thermodesulfovibrionia; order Thermodesulfovibrionales; family JdFR-85; genus JdFR-85. Next base: position 48,472 of record WGER01000085.1, on the reverse strand, counting down.
GGCTATCCATAACCCCAAGAGACTCCTGTCTCCCTTTGTGAGAAGGGGTATGAAGGTACTGGATGTTGGTCCTGGCATGGGTTTTTTTACCCTTCCTATGGCTGAGATGGTGGGTCCTGGGGGGAGGGTAGTGGCGGTAGATCTGCAGTCAAAGATGCTTGAGGTACTGAAGAAGAGGGCAGAGAAAAGGGGTCTTTCTGAGAGGATAGAGACAGTCCAATGCACAGAGGATTCTCTTATGCTTGATGGACGTGAGGCAGAGTTTGATCTGGCATTGCTGTTTGCAGTGGTGCATGAGGTAAAAGAGCCCGAGGAATTATTCAGACAACTCTCGAGACTCCTGAAGAGGGGAGGGATGGTTATTTTGGCTGAGCCGAGGGGACATGTATCAGAGGAGGACTTCTCATCCTTTGTAGAGATGGCCGAGAAGGAAGGATTGAAGAGGGAAAGAACCCTTAAGGTCCCGCTCAGCAGGGCCGTTCTGTTGAGACTGACATAAATCATACCTTTGTATCTGGTAATACTATAGAATTTCAATATGAAGACCTCTGTGGTGGAGACAGCAAGGGTGCTTGAAACAGACGGCAACTATGCCACTGTTATGGTGGAGCAGGGAACTTCCTGTAAGGGATGTGGAATGGCGAAACTCGGCATGTGCAGACCTGGAGGTGCTGGGATGGTCCTGAAGGTGAGGAATCCATTAAATGCAGGAGTTGGAGACAGGGTGAAGATCGGTATAGATCAGAGGGTACATCTGAAGGGCTATCTTCTCGCCTTTATAATTCCATTGGTGTGTATGTTTCTGGGTGCCATCGGTGGTTCACTAACAGGCCTTAAAGGTGCAGACGTCGTGGGTGGTTTTCTCTTTCTCGGGCTGTCTGCATACTACTGCTTCAGGAGGCTCAACTCTCTTGACAGGAATTATCGGATGTACATAAAAGGTATAGAGGACCGTGTATATCCAGGCACACACAACTCCGCCTCTTAAGCGGGGTAGCATCTGTCCAGGGAGATCCACTCAAAGGCGGTGACCTCCGAAATAGGATTGACAATCCTTTCTATTCTACCAGCACAACCAGGGGTGGCCTGTATGCGACCTGCGCCACCAGGGTCGTAATAAAGAAGATTGTTCCAATACTACCCCAGACGGCCCATGCAAGGGTGGATCTTATATGATGAACCTTTATAGATGCGAGGATTATTAATAAAAAGACCCAGACGATGGATGCGAGAGGACCGATTACCGGTATAAAGGAGAGTAATGAGGTGAAGGGAGAAATTGCACTGATATAGGCGAGGCACCTGAAAGCGGTCTCAAAGGACTCCTCTGATCCCATTACTCTCCATATCCCGTACAGCAGGGCTGCACCAAACGAGCATGCCAGAAATATTATCACTGTGCCCACTATCAGGATTATAGGTATGGAAAGGGGATTGGGCCTCCCTACAAACAGTGCCGTACCTATGGTATTGATTAAGAGACCAACGAATATCATGAGAATAAGAAACAGAGAGGGTTCTTTATAGCCACCTTTCTTTGGCATCTGAGAAAAGAACTCTGAGGGTGTAAAGACAATACCTTTAATTGTCGAGGTTATCTTTTTACCCATCGTTTACCTCCCCTGATAGATTGTATAGGCTGTGATACAGCCTTTTTGATTAATTATACACAAATGTAGTATTTTTTATGTATAGTGTATAATACAATGGAAAAAACCAGAAGGATCTCTGATGAGCCTAACAGGCAGACTTGAGGACCTTGGCCTTAGTGACATTCTCCAGATTATAGGTCTGGGCAAAAGAAGCGGGACTCTTTATCTGGATTTTGAAGGTCATAGGGCTGTAATACTATTCAAACAGGGGCTTGTGGTAGGGGCAGCCACTGACGGTGAGGATGATATAGGAGAGGATCTGCTTCAGGCAGGGCTGATCAGTGAAGAGGCCCTTCAGATTTCAAGAAAAGTTATGAAACAACTGCCTGACAGGACACTTGGCAGCATCCTTATGGATCTTGGCTATCTGGATACAGGCCAGTTGGAGGCTATAACAAAGAAGAGAATCGAGAGGTTGATCTACAGGCTTCTGCTTGTAAAGGAGGGGAGTTTTAGTTTTGAACCGGATGTCTTCAAGGAGGACGAACCTATACTGAGAGGAGAGTGGTTCCTGAAAAAGGGAGTCGCACCTGAGTATCTCCTGATGGAATGTGCAAGGATATATGATGAGACGACCCATTACGGGAGGGTCCTGGAAGAGGAGTTCCCTGAAGAGCAATCCTTTTATGAAGATGACACCTTTCCCAAGGATATCTCAGCACTCAGATCCATAGTTCAGGAATTGAGATTCCCGGAGAGCATATCAGAGATATTTCTTCTCATCCTCAGATTTGCAAGCAGTATCTATCAAAGGGGGGTGATCTTCCTGCTACATGGAGAGACTCTGGAGGGCTTTGGTCAATTTGGTCTCCAGATTGAAGATGCTGACAAAAAAATAAAGGATACAGTAATCCATATCAGGGAGAGTCCCTTTCTGAGTAGAATTATAAGATCAGGCAGGCTTTACAGGGGCGAGTTGATTGATGATCCCCAGACGAGACACTTCATCGAGGTCTCTGGAGGTGAGTGGCCTGAGGAGGTGGTGATAGGTCCTATTGTGGCAGACGGCAAGGTAATAGCAATCCTGTACTGTGATAACATCCCAGAGAACGAGCCAATCCTGGATACCACAGGCCTGGAGATCTTTCTCAACCAGGCAGGTATGGCTATAGAAAAGGCGATACTAAAAAAGAAACTGATGGAAAAGGGCAACAGCAAGCCTACAGGGGGAACAGAGTGAAAAACATCCTTGTAGTAGATGACTCTGCCTCCACGAGATCACTGGTGAGGGCCATGATTGAGGATCTGGGGGAGGAATTTGAGGTCTATGAGGCAGCAAATGGTTTTGAGGCACTCAAACTCCTGCCCACTGTGAGTTTTGACCTTGTTATAACAGATATAAATATGCCTGACATAAATGGCCTTGAGTTGATAAGTTATATAAAAAACTCTGAGAACTACAGGGATATACCGGTTATAATCATCAGTACAGAGAGGTCTGATGAGGATAGGAGGAGAGGGCTCTCCCTCGGTGCTACTGCCTATGTGACAAAACCCTTCAAGGTGAAGGAGTTGCAGGAGACGGTGTTAAAGGTACTGGAGAGATGAACGGCTCTATAAAGGAATTCATTGCAGAATCAGAAGAGATAATCCAGCAGATAGAAGCCAACCTTTTACAACTCCAGGAAAACTTGGACACAGAGATACCGCCGGATCTGTTGAATGCGCTGTTCAGGGCCTTCCACACACTGAAGGGGAACTCCTCTCTTTTTGGACAGAACAACCTGAAGGACCTTACACATAATCTGGAGGAACTCCTTGACGACCTCAGGATGGGCAGACGACCCGTAGATGAAGAGGTAGTGGAATTCCTGTTCCATAAGACAGACTCTCTCAAGAAGGCATTAAAGAGACTCGAAGAGGGTGGCGAGATAGATGTAACCAGAGAGATACAGGAGGTTGAGGATTTCAGAAAGAGGGCACCTTCCACAGGGAAAGAGGAATCCTTAGAGGGCAAAATAGATTCCGAGATACTCAAGGTACTTTCAGAGTATGAAGAACACAGGTTGAAGGAGAATATAAAGAACAATAAGGGGATCTATACCATTGATGTGGTCTTCCCTCTCGATGGCTTTGACAGGAGGCTCCTTGAGGTGAGTGAAAAGGTGAAGGCCATGGGAGAACTCATATCCACTCTACCCACAACACAGAATGTCCCAGAGGGCCATATTGGCTTTAAACTCCTCTTTGCATCGGACAGGTCTCCAGAGCAACTTGGAGAGACCATTGGAAGGCCGCCCACAGAGGTATTCAGGCCCACCCCTCCTCAACCTTCACAGGTTCCGCTTGATAGCATAAAATCCACGACCAGCACCCTGAGGGTGGATATTGATAAGATTGACAGAATACTCGATATTGTGGGTGAGGTCTATCTGTCGAGGTCTATGTTCAGGTCCCTGGAACAGCAACTCCGCCAGATTTATGGTTATGCAGATATAGTGTTTCAGACTCATATGGCAAATCAGATGCTTGAAAGGACACTGGCAGAACTCCAGCAGAGCATCCTTGATATCAGAATGGTTCCCATCGGACAGGTATTCACCCGTGTGGCACAGGTTGTGAGGAGATACGCCAGGCAGATGCAGAAGAAGGTGAATCTGCAGGTCTACGGTGAGGATACAGAACTGGATAAATTTGTTGCCGAGGAGGTGGCCGATCCACTGATGCATATAATAAGGAACAGTATAGACCATGGCATAGAACCCCCTGATGAGAGGAAAAGGGCTGGCAAGAAGGAGGAAGGCAATATCGCCTTGAGGGCCTATCAGAAGGGCAACCATGTGGTGATAGAGGTGGAGGACGACGGCAGGGGTATAAACAAGAGAAAGGTCCTTGAGAAGGCGATTGCTCAGGGCCTCGTGCAAGAGAATCAGCAACTGTCTGACAGTGAAGTCCTTGATCTGATCTTCCTTCCAGGGCTGAGCACAAAGGACTCGGCCTCAGAGGTCTCTGGCAGAGGTGTGGGGATGGATGTGGTGAAGGAAAAGGTCGCCTCCCTGGGTGGATATGTGGAGGTCCAGTCTGAGGAGGGCAGTTTCACAAGGTTTTCTCTAACCCTTCCGATCACACTGGCAATTATTAAGACCCTTATGGTCAGGACAGGAGGGCGTAAATTTGCGATACCACTCACCTCAGTGGCTGAGTCCCTTGAACTCGAAGAGGAACTGGTCAATTCAGTAGAGGGGAGGCAGGTCTATAACCTCAGAGGTAGACCCGTACCTCTGGTCTCTCTGAGACGGTATTATGGTCTGGCAGATACCGGAAACAGGGAGGCCTTTGTTGTGATCACCGGAGTTGAGAATAGACAGGTCGGCCTTCTGGTTGAGGAACTTGTGGGTGCTGAGGATATAGTAATAAAACCCTTGGGACCATACTTTGAAGGATGTAGAGGATTTGCCGGTGCGGCCGAGATAGAAAGTGGTAATCTCATTCTCGTGATAGATACAGAATCCATCATTACAGAGAATCTTATAAGGACAACGGAGCATGCTTGAGGAGTACTTTGGTCTGAAGGAGAAGCCCTTCAGTAAGACACCTGATCCGAGATATCTATATCTCAGCAGTGTCCATGAGGAGGCACTTGCAAGGCTCCAGTATGCTGTCGAGGAGAGGGAGATGGTCCTGCTCACAGGAGAGGTGGGTTGTGGCAAGACCACCCTTACAAGGGCATTGATGGACGAACTGGATGATACCGCCTATCAGATAGTATTGATTATTAATCCCAGGTTGTCTCCCGCCCAATTTTTGAAGGCTGTAGCAAAGAGACTCGATATTACAGAGACCCCCAGATTCAGACAGGAACTGCTTGATATCATCTACGAGAGGCTCTATCAACTGGACACTGCAGGGATAAACACGGTGATAATCATAGATGAGGCACAGTTGATCCCCAGACGGGAGACCTTTGAAGAGATAAGACTCCTCACCAATTTCCAACTGGACCATAAAAATCTCCTCAGTATAATCCTTGTGGCTCAGCCAGACCTTAAAAGGAGATTTGCCCATAGGGTTTACAGACCCCTTCTTCAACGTATAGCCCTGTATTTTCATCTGCCTCCTCTTACAGAGGATGAGACAGAGGAGTATATAAAGCACAGACTGAGGGTGGCCGGTGCCACTGCAGATGTCTTTGATAAAGAGGCGATAAGACTGATATATAAATATTCAGGAGGTATTCCAAGGGTGATAAATACCCTGGCAACGAATGCGATGCTTGAGGCGATAGGCAGTGATAAGAGGATAGTTGATGCCTCATGTGTCAGAAGGGCTCTCTCAGAGATTGAGTTTCTCCAGATCTGTACCCAGGTGCAGACGTCGAGGGATAAAGCGTGGACCTCGCAAAGATAAGAAAAAAACTGAGACCATCAAGGAAGGAATCGGAGAAGCGTTCCTCGGAAATTGTGGTATCTGAAGGGGAGGTATTTACTGAGTGGCCACAGGAGGAGATAACCTTAGAGAAATCCATTGAACTTCTTCTTTTTAAATCAGGGCCAGAAGGCTTTGCCATGGAGGTAAGCGAGGTTCAGGAGGTTATCAAGCCCCGTCCGATCACACCTGTTCCGCTTACTCCGCCCTTTGTGATGGGGATAATCTCCCTTCGGGGCAAGGTGATACCAGTGCTTGATCTTGCTGTGAGGCTCAAGATAGAGGACAAAACAGGGCCATTTGAGGAACAGAAGTATCACAGGATAATCATAGTGAAGGGCCCAAAGGGGCCAGCAGGGTTATTTGCTGAAAGGGTGCTGGAGATAGTCTCTATAGAAGAGAATGAAATGAGACCACCCCCTCCCAGCCTGTCCGAAGAAGATGCAAGGTTTATCAAGGGTGTGGTAATCTACAGAGGACATCTTTACAGTATTTTAAACATTCAAGAAACCTTTACCTTTGATGGGAGGATGGATATATGATGGGAACTCTGGAAAAGAAGATAACAGGTGTCATTGTTGGTGTCATAATAGTGGGCTGTATATTTGCGGTTACTATAGTGACGCTTATGCAGAGGAAGTCTATCTATGAGACGGCAAAGAAGAAGATGCTCATTGCAGCAGAGATAATGGCCAGGAACATAGAAAGAACAATGCTTGAAGGTAAGGCCGAGGTTACAAGGGCAATAGTGGGTGATCTACGGAATGTCTTTGGTGTAGAGCAGATCGATGTATTCAATCATGAGGGCAGAGAGGCCTTTATGAAGGGGGCTGAGGCAACAGAGCGTGAGATGCTCTCAAGACTGAAGAAGGAGCCCCTGCCCGTAAATATGGTGGAGGGAGAAAATCTGGTGGTATATCTGCCACTTATGAATACACCTGCCTGTAGTAAGTGTCATAGCGGGGCCACAAAGGTCTTGGGCGCATTGAAGATCTCTCTCAGCATGAAAGATGAGAACAAGAAGGTGAGAGAGATGTTTCTCTTTAATGTTGGTGCTTCTGTTTTTGCAATACTGACCCTCTCCTTTATTACACTGGTGCTGCTGAGAAGGATAGTGGTAACACCTGTAAAGGAGATAGAGATGGCGGCAAAGAGGCTTTCTGAGGGAGACCTTGATATAAGATTTTCAAGGTTGCCTGATGATGAGATCGGCAGTGTTGCCTCTGCGTTACAGGAGGCGTTGAGGAGTATCTCCGGTATATTGAGCAGGGTGAAGGACGTCTCCAAGAGGCTTACCAAGGTGGGATCGGAGATAGAGGCCGAGTCAAGAGACCTGCTTGAGGGGACCAAGAAAGAGGCAGAAGCCATCGAGAATATATCATCCTCTGTAGAGGAACTGAATGCCTCCATCTCAGAGATAACCGATGCAGCAGAGGCGCTTGCTGTGACCTTTGAGCAGATAGCAACTGCTATTGAGGAGATGACAATGAGCATCTCGAAGATTGCTGACAACAGTAATAACCTCTTTGAGTCAGTGGAGTCAACTTCAGCCTCGATACAACAGATGAATACGGCCCTAAAAGAGATCTCGGATAGTGCCGACCGGCTCCTCAAAGGTGCGGATGACACCCTTGCTGCCTTAGAGGAGATCAAGGCAACGATCAAGGAGGTTGATGGCAATGCGAAAGAATCAGCGGCACTCAGTGAGAAGGTTATGCAGGATGCCTCAACCTACGGGATGGAGGCTATAGAGAAGACACTGAAGGGGATGGAAAGGATAAAGATATCAACAGAGACCACTGCTGAATATATAAACCAGTTGGGCACACGTTCTGAAGAGATCGGCAAGATACTGACTGTAATAGATGAGGTAGCAGATCAGACAACACTGCTTGCACTTAATGCAGCAATTCTTGCTGCCCAGGCTGGAGAACACGGAAAGGGCTTTTCTGTGGTGGCAGAAGAGATAAGGAACCTTGCTGAGAGGACCTCATTCTCCACTCAGGAGATCTCGGCCCTGATAAACAATGTGAGGAAGGAGATAAGGGAGGCGATTGAGACCACCCAGTACGGTGTTGAGGCGGTGAATGAGGGTCTGAAACTGGCGAGAGAGGCCTCAGAGGCATTCAAGAGGATACTGGACAGCGCCCGACAGTCCTCCGAGATGGCAAAGGCTATCAAGACATCCACCTCTGAGCAGTCAAGGGCAGCGGAGTTTGTTGCGGATATGATGGAGAATGTGAGGAACATGGTGAGCCAGATAGCCAAGGCCACCTCTGAACAGTCAAAAGGGATGGCCCTGATAATGGATGCCTCTGATACCGTGAAGTTCATCGCAGAACAGTTGAGAAAGGCGACTCAGGAACAGTCTGATCAGAGCAGACTGATCAAAGAGAGTACTGATAGTGCAAAGGAAAAGAGCCAGTTGATAGCAAATGCGATAAGGGAGCAGAAGGTGGGGTCGCAGGAGATAAAGACTTCTGTGGAACATATAAAGGATCTACCTGTCCGTAACAGGGAACTGTCCTTCAGATTAAATAACTCTCTGAGGGGCCTTGTAAAGGATACTGAACTCATAATGACGGAGATGGAGAAGTTTAAACTGGTTGGTATATCGGTCAAGGAGGATGTTCTCACCTTCGGGGTGGTCCCTCTCCAGTCTCCGGCAGAGATGTACAGGAAGTTCAAACCCCTTGCTGACTATCTCTCAACGGCTCTGAATAAGAGGGTAGAATTGAGAGTGGCCTCTGATTTTGACACAGCAATCCGGGAGATAGGCGGTGGCCTGACCATGCTCGCCTATATGACCCCCTCCACCTTTATAAAGGCACAGGAGCAGTACGGGGTGAGGGTGATTCTCAAGGCACTCAGGGATGGCAAACCATATCACCACTCGGTAATTATAACCAGACAGGACAGCACTATTACCTCCCTTAGTGATCTTAAGGGCAGGTCCTTTGCCTTTGGTGATAAGGAGTCCACCTCATCCTATATTGTCCCGAGATACATGCTATACGAGGCAGGCGTGGGACTTGAAGACCTCCTCTTTTACAACTTCCTGGGACACCATGATGAGGTGGCAAAGGCGGTCCTGAACGGTGAGTATGATGCAGGTGGGGTTATGGAGAGTGTGGCTGAAAGATTCAGGCAGATGGGACTGAAGTTTCTGAAGTACTCTGAGGAGATCCCGGAATTCAACATCTGTGTGAACCCGGAGTTGCCTACAGAAGAGGTTGAGAGGGTGAAGAAGGTCTTTCTCTCCCTGAGGGAAGATGCTCCAGAGACCTCAGTGGTACTTAAATCGATCGATCCCCATTATACGGGCTTTGTTGATGCCACCTCTGAGGATTACAAGAGGATAAGAGAAATAATGTCAAGACTCGACCTGATCTAAGGAGATGAGATGCTAAACACATTAAGAGAAAACAGGGTGCTGCGGATTTTCATACTCGTCTTTTTGATATTTCTGATGATTGAGACCCTTCTTTCAGTCATTGTTACTGAAAGACAGAGGGAGATGGTGCTCAGGAACTTTGAGGATACCCTGAGAGGTGTAGCCGTCCTCCTCACCGAGACCCTCAGAGAGAATAGAGATATGACAGAGGTAGAGGGCCTCTTTGATAGACTTTTAAGGATCAGGCGGGTCTATTCTGTTGAACTTGTTTCTGCAAAAGGGGATTCAATACTCCTCAAGAATAAGCCATTTACCGGTAAGACTCTGAGGATACTGAAACTCCAACTGGGTGAGAAATACACTCTCATAGTAAGATACTCTCCTGAGATTTCCGGCATCTCCTATACAGCAGTCTTTATACAATCAGGTCTCATTTTTGTACTTGCCCTTGTACTCTATCTCCTCTTTCAGAACAGCATCTCAGGCCCACTCAAGTATTTGAGTCATCTTCTTGACAGGGCTGCTGTGGGAGATCTTACAGTGAATATTCCATCCTCACATGGGGTTCCTGTGATAAGAGAGGTCTCCCAAAGGAGCACCCTCCTTTTGGATCGGTTGAAAGATGTTATAGATAGACTGAAGGGAGGCTTCAGGAATATAGTGGCTGCTATAGAACAGTTGTTACTGAACCAGGACTCGCTGACAGAGAAGTCCATTAAAGAGGGACAGGAGATCAAAACGTTGAAGATGGGGGTTGAAAGTATTGATACAATCCTGGAAGATGCGATTGATACCACCAAGAGGTTGCATGGTATTACAGAAGAGAATCAGTCTGCAATACTGCAGATGAAGGCATCCACAGATGAGATCCTTCAGGCCGCAGACGATATACTCAGGGACCTTCAGCAACTGTCTATGCTCAGTTCAGAATTTGAGGAGAACAATTCTTCTCTGGGTGGTCTCCTGGACAGAGCGGTGAATTCTATAGAGAATGCCTCTTCTTCAGTGGAAGAGGTGAGGAGGGCCATCTCAGAGATTGACAGTGCGGTTTCAAAGACACTTCAACTGAGTAAGGATGTGACAGAGAGGGTGAAAGAGGATGGGCTTGAATCCATAGAGGCTATTACCAGTTCAATGAGGTTAATGGAGGATGAGGTGAATCATCTGCAGATGACCACCAGGACCCTCGAGAGGCATTCTACTGATATAGGAGAGATTGTGGCCGTTATACGGGACATCGCTGAAAAGACAAGGCTTCTCAGTTTGAATGCCCAGATACTGGCGGTCCAGTCAGGCACTGAAGGTAGGAGTTTCTCTGTGGTGGCGGAGCAGATGAGTGAGTTGGCAGAAAAGACGGCAGATTCAACAAATACAATAGCCCAGATAGTAGCAGATGTGAAGAAGCAGATACTTCATACGAGTGATAAGATCAAGGGGGTTGTAAAGGTGGTTAAGCAGACGAAGGGAGACGTAGAAAACGCCTCAGAGGTCTTCAGCAGGATAAGGTCTGCCTCAGATGCCACTACGGAGATGGTTAGAACCATAAAGAGGGCCACTGCTGAACAGAGTGCAGGTGTGTCCCTATTACAGGAGGTGATAGAGAACCTGAGATCAATACTCAAGGAACTTCAGGGGGGACTTTATAGTCAGATAGAGTCTGTAAGGAATTACACCAGCATCCTGTCGAAGGTGATGGATTCAATTGAGTTGATAAAGAACTCCACATCTCAACAGAAAGAGACAGCAGGGTATATCTCTGAAAATCTGCAGAGGTCATCAGAGATAGTCTCATCTCTTATAGTGCATCTGAAGGATGATCTAAACAGGACACGGGGACTTGAGAGTTCATTCAAGAATCTTGCTGAGATTGCCTCTGCTATGGAGAGAGATACCAGAGAGGTGGCTCAACTGATGAAGTCTCTCTATCAGGAGGCGGAGGACCTATATAGAGAACTACAGACCTATACAACCCAGGGACTCTCCAAATCAAGCAGATACTCAGAAGGAGCATAATGAAGTTACTCCTCTTCAGGATTGACGATCAGTGGTTTGGTGTAGAGATATCTTCGGTCGTTGAGATAGTAAATCCCCAGAAGGCAACCGTCCTTCCGGAGGCCCCGGATTATGTGTACGGTGTGATTAACCTCCGTGGTGAAGCGATCACCATAATGGATATGAGGAAGAGACTCCACCTTGAGAGCAGACCATCCAAGGAGAGGATGGTGATAGTGAGGATACCCGGAGAAAAGATAGGGCTCCTTGTAGATGAGGTGATAGGAATAAGGGAGGTCGATGATACACGGATAAAGAGGCCCTCAAGACTTTACAGGGGAATGAGGGCGAGATTTATAGACGGTATAATCGAAGAGGGCAAGGATCGTGTAATAATTGCCCTGAATATAGAAAAGATATCCTCAGAGGAGGGTGAAATCATTCTGAAGGCCCGGAAGAAGAGATCTGATTGAGTTCTCTGTACATGGGCATAAACTGAGATATCACAGCATCTATCTTTTCGGTATCGATCTGTCTGTCCTTCAGTTCTTCCCTCTGTGAGACCATCTTAACTGTGGTCTCAAGGAATATCCTGAACCTGTGCAGTTCATGAAGGAACTTCTCGTCATCCATTTCAAGGATCCGTTCTGCAGAGATGGCAAGAAACTTGTTAAAAAACCTGTCGAACTCCTCATAATCGTCGTGTCTCAGGAGCCTGAAGGTGAAACTCTGGAAATACATCATATAGGCCCTGAGGGCTTCAAAGATTGACCGTCTCTTATCTCTATCCTTGAAGTTGGTTTCAAGTATGTCCACAATCCTCCAGAGCGTGTACACATCATCTCTCAGTTTGAGAGATTGTTCCAGTCTTGTCACAAAACCTGGAAATATCTCCTCTCCTTTGATATCAGGCTGATAGAATTTGATTATCTGTAGTATACATTGTTCTATCATGTTTCTGAGAATCCCCTGGCTTGCCTCTATCTTGCCTTTGAGTCTTGCAAGGGTGACACCACCGAGGACATTCCGTAGTTCCTGCCGGAAGACCCTTTTCGACTCCATTCTCATCTGAAAGCCGATGGAATCGAGAAGACTCCTCAAATCTCCATTTTCTATCCTGTTACCTGTGCCCTCTATGTACTCGATGATACTTCTGATCTCAGAATTCAACAGGACCAGAATCACCAGAGAAACACTGAGTGTAACACTTTCGTAGGCGTTAGGGTTGATATGACCGATGAACCTGAGACATCGGAACAGATACAATACGAGAGTGGAGACAACCTTTCTCTCATTCCTGTCACTAATTGATCTTACCGCCCTGGATACCATCCTGTTGGATATCCTGTCAAACTCAGGGTCAATCTCTTTCCTGAAGGGACCGAAGTATATGTTCTCTCTCATCTGTCTCTCCAGGATGTCTCCGAGGTGTTTAAATTCTGAATAGGAGACCCTGTCAGCACTGAGGAGGCCCTGTATGATCACCTTTATATTTACCAGTGTATCGTACATCAGCAGTAGGGACTGTTCAGGGCTTTCCTGTCTTATGAGATTCTGTCTCAGGCGGTCCCTGTCATGGTCAGAAAGGAGGCTCTGTTCGGCATACTTCTGGAACCAGAAGGCATTTTTGTACCTTTCAGGTATTACGGTCTCAATCAGGCCCAGCAGATGGTAGATGGTGTCTCTCAGCACCTTCAATTCCGCGCGGAAGTTCCTGCCAGCCACCCCTGTGTCTTCTGTAAAGAGGTTTGAAATATTAAAGAACCTTACAACACCTCTCAGAAGTGTGTCTATCTCTGAAAGGGGCTTCTGGTGCTTTTTTCTGACCTTATCAAACCAGCCACTATCTTCAATAAGCGGATGTATCATGACTTTCTTGGCAGATGTACAGCAGAGCCATGGACATCCTCTGCTGCCTCCATAATCCCCTCAGACAGAGTTGGATGGGCATGTATGGTCTCTACAATATCCTTGACCTTGAGAGATGCCCTAATTGCCAGTGCTGCCTCGTGTATAAGGTCAGAGGCATGCGGACCTATAATATGTACTCCAAGTACCCTGTCTGTCCTGCTGTCAGCAATTACCTTTACAAGGCCTGATATCTCACCCATCGCATGGGCCTTTCCAAGTGCACGGAAAGGGAAGTGTCCTGTAATGTAAGACAGCCCCATCTCTTTTGCCTGGTGTTCTCTCAGTCCAACAGATGCTATCTCTGGTGAGGTGAATATCGCGGCTGGCACGACATTATACTCCATCTCCACATCCTCTCCCATAATATTTCTTGCTGCCACAATACCCTCCTTTGAGGCCACATGGGCAAGCAGTATCCCACCAGTCACATCCCCCACGGCATAGACCCCTTTTACTGATGTCTCCATCCTCCTGTTCACCTTTATCTCACCCCGTTCACCCTTTGCTACACCTACCTCCTCCAGTCCAATCCCCTCTGAGTTAAAGGACCTCCCTATGGAGACGAGGACCCTTTCTGTTACCAGTTCCCTTCCATCGGATAGATGGGTATGCACTCCATCCTCTTTTAACTCCACTCTCTCCGCCTTCACCCCTGTAAAGAGTTTGATCTTCTTCTTTTTAAATTCCCTTTCAAGGAGGTCCGATATCTCTTCATCCTCTGTTGAGACGGCCCTTGGTAGTAACTCAATCAGTGTGACCTCTGTGCCCAGTTCTCTAAAAATACAGGCAAACTCACAGCCTATCACTCCTGCGCCCACAATGAGGAGACTCCTGGGTATCTCTGTCAGTTCAAGGGCATCAGTGGAGTTCAGGATGGTCCTGCCATCAAAGGGGAAGAGAGGGATCTCTGCAGGTTTTGAGCCTGTGGCCACAATTACACTGTCCACCTTTATCTCTTCAGTTCCTTCATCTGTTGACACCTCAATCAGGTCAGGGGCCTTGAGCCTGCCCTTCCCCTGAATCAGTTTGATCCCCCAACTCTTAAACAGCCTCTTAATCCCCTTCACCTGGGTCTCTATAACATTCCTTTTTCTTGCCATCATCAGATCGAGCCTCGGTTGTACGGAGCCTTCCAGTTGCAGGCCAAATCTGTCCATCTCCTTCACCTTGGAGTACAGTTCTGTACTGGCCAGCAGGGTCTTGGTGGGGATACAGCCACTGTTAAGGCAGGTCCCGCCAACCTCTGTGTCCTCGACAATTAGAACCTCTGCTCCAAGTTGGGCAGCCTTTATAGCAGCCACATAGCCGCCAGGGCCGGCTCCGATTATACCGAGCCTCATCTACTTTGCTTCCTCCTCCAGGTATCTCTCATAGTCAGAGGCATCCATGAGATCATCCAGTTCAGATGGGTCAGACATCTCCACCACCACTATCCATCCCTTACCATAAGGGTCTTCATTGATTATCTCGGGGGATTCATCGAGTTCCTCGTTCACCTCTATGATAGTGCCTGAGAGAGGGGCTATCACTGGAGAAGTTGCCTTTGTGGACTCGATTTCTGTGAATTCCTCATCCCTTTCGATTTCGGTGTCCACATCGGGCAGGTCAATATATACTATGTCACCCAGTTGGTCCTGCGCATAATCGGTGATACCTATAGTGGCCTTCTTACCGGAGACCCTGACCCAGGTATGCTCCTTATGGTACCTTAAGTCTTCAGGGATCCTCATGATGATGCCTCCTCTAAGAGAGTCTTCACCTGTAATACAGGCTCTTGGGTCCAGAAAATAAGAAGACCTCTGGAAACCCTGAGGTTTTTTCTTATCACAGAATGGTTGTATTTGTCAACAACCTCAGACTTCCGTTAACTTAGAGAGATCTGCCAGCATAAGAATGTTTTCTCTCAATTTGTTAAGTAATGCAAGCCGATTATTTCTTACTTCAGGGTCCTTGTCCATCACAAGGACATTATCAAAGAACTCATTTATCGGTTCAATAAGTTGGACACATCTCAGGAGGGCCTCATCGTATCTCTGTTCTGTTATCAGAGGAGGCAGTATCTCTGCAAGTGATTTCACCTCTTCATATAGTCTCCTCTCTTGAGGCTCTTTCAGGAGGTGTTCCTTTACTTCAGTGGGGATATCTCTTTCTCCAAGTATGTTGAAGGCCCTTTTAATTGCTACTGTCAGGGGAGTGTGTTCCTTCACTCCACGGAATTCCCGTAGCGCCTTCAGAAGTGCACTAGTTGCACCTAAGGAGCGGCTGAGGAGACCTGTCCTGACAGCAAGGAGCAGGTCATGGGGATAGCCCATGGAGAGGAAGAAGTGTTCAATTCTCTGTAAAAAGAACTGCCTTATCTCTTCTGTGAGGGGTTCCCGTTGTCTCTTACTCACCCTGACGGCAGTATCAATTAATTCCTCCACAGGCAGGTCAATACCTTTCTTTAGCAGGATGGTGATGATACCCAGGGCAGCCCTACGGAGTGCAAAGGGGTCTTCTGAGCCGGTGGGCTTGAGACCAACTGAGAAGAAGTTGACAAGGGTATCCACCCTGTCAGCAATTGCCACGGTGGTGCCTGTTGGTGTCTCAGGTAGCTCATCACTGGCATGGCGGGGAAGATAGTGTTCATAAACGGCCCTGGCCACCTCTGGGTCCTCATCCCTGAGACAGTAGTACATACCCATTACCCCCTGTAGTTCCGGAAACTCTCTAACCACTCCTGTGACCAGGTCTGCCTTGCAGAGCAGAGATGCCCTTTTCACCTTCTCTGGTTCTGCCCCTGTCCTTGCTGATATGGCAAGACCTATCTCGAGTATCCTCTGGGTCTTGTCATACAAACTGCCCAGTTTTTCATGATATATCACACCCTTTAATTCCTGGACCCTTTCAATAAGGGGCCTCTTGGTGTCCTCTTCATAGTAGAACCTTGCATCCTCAAACCTTGCCCTGATAACCCTCTCAGCACCCTCTCTCACAGTGGAGTCGTTATCTTCAGTGGTATTACTCACCACAACAAAGGAATTGAGAAGATCACCCTTGGTGTTAACAACAGCAAAGTACCTCTGGTGATCCTTCATTACTGTCACGAGCAGTTCCTTCGGAAGGGTGAGGTATTCCTCGGGAAAACTACACAGGACTGCCCTCGGATACTCCACGAGAAAGGTCACCTCTTCAAGGAGTTCCTCGTCTTTAAGCAGCATTCCGGCCCTTGAGCCGGCAAGGGCCTCGGCATCTGAGAGGATCTTCTCCATCCTTTCATACTGGTCAAGAACCACATACCGTTTTTTCAGTTCAGAGAAGTACTGTTGGGGGTCCTCTACTCTGAATTCTTCAGGGCTCAGGAAACGATGTCCCCTGCTGATGTTTCCGCTCCGGATCCCGTCAACCTCAAACTCTATCACCTCTCCATCCAGGATAGCAACAAACCAGTGGATGGGTCTTGCGAACCTGAGGTCCCCGTCTGCCCATCGCATCGTTTTCGGAAAGTGTATTGATAAAACGAGATCCTTCAGTATCCCTGGCAGTAGATGCTTCGTTTCAACACCTCCCTCATGTATCTCTACATATACATACTCTCCCTTTTCTGTACTCTCTCTATTAAGGGCCTCTGTGCTGACCCCGACTGACCTTGCAAATCCCTCAGCAGCCCTGGTTGGCCGTCCCTTTTCATCGAAGGCGACCTTGGCAGGAGGTCCATAGACCTTCTTTATCCTCTTCTGCTGCCTCTCTGAAAGTCCTTTCACATAAAGGACGAGCCTCCTGGGGGTGGCAAAGGTTGCTATTTCGTCATAGGGAATGCCCATCTGATTGAAGGCACTTCGAGCATTCTCCTTCAGTTGTTTTATTGCAGAGGGGATAAACCTGGCAGGGATCTCTTCCGTGCCTATCTCGAAGAGGAGTTCCCCCCTGAAGGGCCTCTCAGATGATGACCCAGGGCGGGTGGCCTCTGGTTTCTCTGAGGAGATTTCATCCTGCCACTGTCCTGAAAGGGGAAAGCCCATCGTACTTCTCTGCTCCAGATATGCCTCTGCCACCGCCTTTGCCAGGCCTCTAACCCTTGCTATGTATCCTGTCCTCTCAGTGACTGAAAGCACCCCCCTTGCATCTAAGAGGTTGAATGTATGGGAACACTTGAGGCAGAACTCATAGGAAGGCAGAACCAGTCCCTCCTTCAGCAACCTCTTTGACTCTCTTTCATAATCATCGAACCATCTCTTTAGCAGATGTGGATCAGAGAGGTCAAAGTTGAACCTGGAAAATTCCACCTCTGTCTGGTGGTGTAACTCCCTATACCTGATACCCCTGGTCCAGATTATGTCGAAGACATTATCCACGCCCTGCAGATACATGGCGATTCTTTCCAGTCCGTAAGTGATCTCCAGAGATACGGGTTTCAGGTCAATACCTCCTGCCTGCTGGAAGTATGTAAACTGGGTTATCTCCATTCCATCGAGCCAGACCTCCCACCCAAGGCCCCAGGCCCCAAGGGTGGGAGATTCCCAGTCGTCCTCCACGAACCTTATGTCATGCTTGAGGGGATCAAGCCCCAGTGCCTTCAGGCTCTCTAAGTAGAGTTCCTGACTCTGTAGCGGAGACGGTTTCAGTATTACCTGATACTGATAGTAGTGCTGAAGTCTGTTGGGGTTTTCACCATATCTGCCATCAGTAGGTCTGCGGGAGGGTTCAACATAGGCCACCCTCCACGGTTCAGGCCCCAGGACCCTCAGGAAGGTGGCTGGATGGAAGGTCCCGGCTCCCACTTCAATATCATAGGGCTGTAGGAGCAGACACCCCCTGTCTGCCCAAAATCTGTTCAACCTCATTATAATCTCCTGAAACTCCACCGAACCTCCTTAGAAGTATTATAGAAGATATTACCTTAATGAAAGTACAGGCAGTTTGTCAATTCCTCGGCATTCTTTGTGGTTACCATTTTTAAAGTGTCAAGATTGAGGGCTGACTTTGCCCGCCAGAGGGCATAGCCATGCATCCCACTGTAGAGGCTGAAAAAGAGCATTTAAAAGGAGCATCCTACGCCTTTACCCTGTTTACGAGTCTGCCAATGCCCGATATCTCCACCACCACCTCATCACCAGGGCTCATGGGTCCCACACCTGGTGGGGTGCCTGTGGCAATGATGTCTCCAGGAAGAAGGGTCATCACCTGTGAGACAAAGGAGACGATCTCAGAGACAGGAAATATCATGTTCTTTGTGGTTCCCTTCTGTTTGAGTTTTCCGTTCAGGTAGAGTCTTATCTCCATCTCTTCAGGGACATCATCAGGACTGACAACAAAGGGGCCGAAGGGAGCAAAGGTATCAAAACCCTTTGCCCTTGTCCACTGGCCGTCCTTCTGCTGGAGGTCACGAGCAGTGACATCATTGAAGCAGGTGTAACCGAGTATGTATCTCTCTGCATCCTGAGGGGAGACATTTCTACACCTGCGACCAATTACTACTGCCAGTTCTGCCTCGTAATCCACGCGGTTTGAGATAGGAGGAAAGACGATTTCCCCTCCATGGGCAAGGGAAGAGGTGGATGGCTTCAAGAATATCACCGGTTCTTCTGGAATAGGCATCCCAAGTTCTTCTGCATGGTCACGGTAGTTCAGGCCAACGCAGACGATCTTCGTTGGTCTGGTTGGTGTCAGGAGTTTGAGTTTGTCAAGGGATATTCTTCTGCCCTTGAAAGTGCCTGAGGTAATGGTTACCTTATCCCCTTTCACTATACCTTTGGCGACCTTACCCTGATAAAGGACCCTGCAAAGGACCATGGCCTTCCTCCTTTTCCAGATTTGCCGTTCGACTTTCGGTCAAAACTTTATAAACATGGAATAATTCTGGGAATAGTATGTCCTTGACAATATTATAGAACAAAAAAGCGTCGTCAGCCTTCTTCCACGACCAACGAGGAGATCTATAGAAGAGTTTGTCCAGTTTGTGTAGCATTGGGATCCATTCTTATGGTATTTTATCAGGTGATTTATTGAAGTAATCTGATTTAATGCAGGAGGTTCGTCTTGGATGTCTTAAGGAGATTTATTGAGAAGGATAGTTTTGCAAGACATAACGGAATTGAGATTCTTGAGGCATGCGAAGGAAGGGCAAAGGGCAGAATGGTCATCAAGCAATCACATCTCAACAGTGCGGGCACCCTTCACGGAGGGGCCATCTTTGCCCTTGCTGATGCAGTGTTTTCTGCAGCATCAAACTCCCATGGGACTCTCGCAATGGCTATCAATGTCTCTATTTCCTATTTTAAGGCATTGAAAGGAGGCACCCTTTATGCAGAAGCAGAAGAGGTCTCTTTAAACCCCAGGCTCGGTACATATCTGATCAGGGTTACAGACGAAACCGGCAAGATGGTGGCCCTTTTTCAGGGCACTGTATACAGAAAAAACACGCCCCTTGAGGAGATTATCTGGAGAGACGGCCTTTCAGTCAAATCAGATTGACTTTCGGTCAAAAACTACAGGTAATCTCAGGTGAACTCTCCGATCTACTCCACCCACATGAGTATCTCATCCAGGGCTGCCCTGTCAGGTCTCAGGGTATTAGCAGGGGAGTCCTGGTCAGGATATCCAGCAGAAATTCCGAGTACAAGCCGCTTTGACTGAGGAATACCCAGAAAATCCTTTATATATTTTGCATAATCAGTGGCGAATGCCTGCGGTACTGTAGCAACTCCGAGGGCATGGGCTGCAAGCATTAAACTCTGGGCAAACAGACCGATATCAAATAATGACCATAGGGGCAGAGACGAGTCCTGATACAGGTAAATCGCATGAGGTGCCCCATAAAAATTAAAGTTTGCAACCTTTGCCTTCTTGATCACCTCCGGATCTGTCAGGTCTATTCCCATCTTCTCTGCACGGAGCCGATAGAGGCGTTCAATCCTTTCCTGATTCACTTCAGGCCATCCCTCAGGTTCCGGTATGTCAGGACAGGGTGGCTCACCCTTCTCCAGCAGTTCAATCAGCATCTCAGAAAGGGCCTCTTTCTTTTTACCTGACACTATCACCACTTCCCAGGGCTGGGTGTTCTTGTAAGATGGACTCCACCTTGCGATCTCAACAATCCGTTCAAAAACATCCCTTGGCACAGGGTCCTTCCGGTAGGACCTGATGCTCATCCTGGTCCTTATACACTCAAGTGCATCCATCACAACCTCCTTTTAAGTATGAGAGATTTTACTGACCAGACATTTTATCAATATATTACCACTGCCATCCAGAGCCAAAAAACCCAGATTCGGCCAATACTATAGTAAGCAGGCAGAGACAGAGGAACTCCCCCCGAAAATCCAGGATTTTCCTGAGAACCCTTGCCGAAAGACAGAAATCAGAAGTCGGAAATCAGAGGTCAGAAGATCCTCTGAGTTCAGACCTCTGACTTCCGACTTCAGTTAAGCGACACCACAGGTGCCTTGCCCAATGTAACAACCTTCATCTTTCACCTCCACCCCTTGAAGAGAGAGGGTGTAGGGAGGGACTGTCGCATTAGTTCAGTTTTCTGTCCCGAAAAATCAAAGTATTTCCGCCCCCTTTTTCGGCAACCTTCTGCCACCTTTTACTCATATTTCTAACACAAATCCGGACCACCTTGATAGTGAAGGGTCCTAAGGCCTCATGAAAGGATTTTTAATTGTATAGTGTAAGAGTTTCAGTAAAGGAGAGGTGGGCACAGGGCCCATCTCTCCTTTACTTTCTCTCCTCCTCTACCATCTTGATGAAGTCATCAATTACGTCAAGGGTCTTCTTCTGGATGATCAAGTCAAAGATGCGGTCCTTCACTTCCCTGGGAAGCAACTCTATGCTCTTTGTTGTGGCGCTGTCAAACTTGGCCATCGGAAAGAGTTTCAGTATCTTGTCCTTCTGCTCCTCATTTGTGGGCACTGGTAGAACCTTAAGCCCTGCCATCTTCTCCTTCGCCATACTGGCAAGTCCTGCCTGCTGGAGTTTCTCAAATCTCTCTTCATTGATCCATATATTAATCGGATAGGTCTCTGCCATCTCTTCCTCCTTTCTACTTCAGTGGTTCTATTGTGAACACTGGGGTTCTCTTCTCGAGATACTCCTCTGTCACAAAGGGGGAGCCAAATCCATATTTTTCAGCACACTCCATCACCACATCAAACACCTCTGGTCTCATGATCAACCTCGGCGGCTTCACTCCATCTATTATGATACTCCTTATCAGGGTCCCACTGTATTTCTGCCACTCGTCTTTGTGATTGCAGAGTCCCTCGTAGGTAACCTCACCACAGTGAGGGCAGTATAGCCAGTTCATTGAGAATGTGGGGGTTATTCTGAGGTCATCCTGAATGGACATCAAAAGATTGTGTGCATCGTATGGTCCGTAGTATGTACCCACACCAGCATGGTCCCTACCATACATGTGGTGGGTGAGCCCCAGATTCGTCCTGAGGGCAGCATGGAATACCGCCTCCCTGGGACCTGCATACCTCATGTCCCAGAAGGTGATAGAGGTCATATGGTTGTGCTCACCAAAGTATCCCGCCTTACGAAGCATGTCGTGGGCTAGCACTATCGCCTCATCTATGTAGTCGCCCACCCTCTTCTCTCCAATTATCGCGTTCACAAGGACGCCAACATAGGGCTTGTCAATGGGGAGCTCACCATAGGTCTGGAACCAGGCCCCCTTCATGAGCCACTCATGCCCGGTATGTGGGACATTACGGGTCTGGTGAGCAACTACCCTCTTCCAGCCCTTCTCCTGAAACCTCTTTCTCATCTCAAGGGGTGGGATAAAGAACGGTTCAAACACGGGATTAATCTTGGGGGGATTCAGCAGAGTGATCTTACCTCCTAAGAACTTGTCCTTGTAGGCATAGGTCCTCTTCACCCCTGGATGCTTCTCTTCAGTGGTACCATACACATTCTGGGCCATCTCCTGTTTGTCATAGGTGAAGACCTCGCTCACCTCAAACAGTGCCATGGGGTTACCCATGTATGTTAGGAGGACCTCTGTACCCTCCTTTATCCCCTTCTGAGAGAGTTCCTCATCTGAGATGTCAAAGACTATCGGTATGCTCCAGACGGTACCGTCTGCAAGTCTCATATTCTTGCAGACGCCATCCACATCCGCCTTCCCCATGAACCCCTCTAAGGGGCAGAAGAACCCGTAGGCGATGTCAATCACCTCTGTGGCGATCTGTCTCCTCACCTCAATTTCAGGTGCACCCTTCTGTTTCAGTTCTTCCACCTTTTTTACCGCCTCGTCCCTCGGCAGTATCCTTTCTACTATCTCCTTCCCACCGTGGCCGATGTTGTCCATTCCTACCTCCCTTAACTCTATTATTTAGGGGGCCCTATAGCCCCCTTCTCGCTTTACAGTGCAATAAGTGGTGCTATAACCAGGGCAACCACGCTCATCAACTTTATAAGTATATTCATTGACGGTCCTGATGTATCCTTGAATGGATCACCCACAGTATCACCAACCACTGCCGCCTTGTGTGCCTCTGAACCCTTACCACCGAGATTGCCCTTCTCAATGTACTTCTTTGCGTTGTCCCAGGCACCACCACCATTGGCCATCATTAGTGCCAGCATAACTCCTGTCACCGTGGCACCAGCAAGCATACCACCTAAGGCCGCAGGCCCCAGTATAAAGCCCACCAGTATAGGACTGATCACTGCTGTAAGCCCTGGCAGTATCATCTCCTTCAGGGCCGCTGTGGTAGATATGTCCACACATCTCTTCGAGTCTGGCTTAACACCAGGTTTGCCCTCAAGCAGGCCCGGTATCTCCCTGAACTGACGCCTGATCTCGTTGACCATCTTGAAGGCTGCCCTACCAACTGCGGTCATTGTAAGGGCAGCAACAAAGAAGGGCAGAATTCCTCCAAGCAGAAGCCCAATAACCACCATAGGCTCGGTGATAATAATGGACAACTTCTCCAGCCCCTTCTCCACCCTTGCATGGTTTACAGTCTGGGTATATGCTGAAAACAGAGCGAGGGCCGTCAGTGCAGCAGAACCTATGGCAAAGCCCTTACCTATAGCAGCAGTGGTATTACCAAGGGCATCAAGGCTATCTGTAATCGCCCTTGTATCCTCACCAAGACCGCTCATCTCTGAGATACCGCCCGCATTGTCAGCAATAGGCCCGTAGGCATCCACACTCATCGTGATTCCGATGGTACCGAGCATACCCACTGCTGCAATTCCTATCCCGTAAAGCCCCGCCACCTTGTTGGCAATAAATATTGCCACACAGATGCCGAGCACAGGCAGGGCGGTGCTTTCAAGCCCTACGGCAAGACCCGTTATGATGTTGGTACCAGGACCCGTCTGGGATGCCTCTGCAATCCTCTTTATCGGGCTACCCGAGGTGTAGTACTCCGTTAGCAGACCAATCAGTATCCCGCCTATACAGCCTGCCACCACCGCCCAGAAGACATGATCGCTTACACCCATCGCATTTATCGCCACATATGAGAGTGCCAGGAATATACCTGCAGCAATAAAGGTTGAGTACCTCAGTGCAGCAGCCGGGTCCATCCTTTCAAGTATCCTCATCCCGAGGATCCCCAATACAGAGGAGATGATCCCCATTACAGCCAGAAGAACCGGCAGGGCCATCAGATGAAGGGTATCTCCCAGTCCAGCCACCTTGGAACCAACTGCAGCAGTGGCACCAATTGCTATGGTGGCGATGATGGAGTTCACATATGACTCAAAGAGGTCCGCCCCCATTCCTGCCACATCACCCACATTGTCACCCACATTGTCAGCAATAACCCCTGGATTACGGGGGTCGTCCTCAGGGATACCCGCCTCCACCTTACCAACCAGATCCGCACCCACATCTGCCGCCTTGGTGTAGATACCTCCACCCACACGCATAAACAGGGCTATGGAAGAGGCCCCCATACCAAATGCACTCATAACAAATGCTGTCTTCGGGTCGCGTCCAAAAAGATAGTAGAAGATACCCACACCCAGAAGTCCGATACCTGCCACAGCAAGGCCCATAACTGCACCACCGTAGAATGCCACAGAAAGCGCCTTGGAATGATCAGGCTTGTACTGGTTGGCAGCCTCGGCAGTCCTCACATTCGCCTTCGTTGCTGCCTTCATCCCGAGGAAACCTGCAGCAATTGAGCAGATCGCACCTGACAGAAAGGCTATGGAGGACTCTATCCCGAGATAGAAGTACATTGCCACAAACACCACCCCTATGAAGATGCTCAGGATCGAGTACTGCCTCTTCAGATAGGCCATCGCACCCTCGTGGATCATTGCCGCAATATCCCTCATCGTCTCATTCCCTTCAGGCTTCCTGGCAACTGACATATAAATCAGCAGTGCCAGTACAAGCCCCCCAGCCCCGAAGAGCCATGCTATGTTTGTCAGACCTTCCATCTACCCTACCTCCTTTTATTTTTGTATTGTGCTCTCAAACTCAGGG
Source organism: Nitrospirota bacterium (assembly GCA_015492645.1). Lineage (GTDB taxonomy): Bacteria > Nitrospirota > Thermodesulfovibrionia > Thermodesulfovibrionales > JdFR-85 > JdFR-85. The sequence goes on along the minus strand of WGER01000085.1, from coordinate 23,724 downwards.
AAACCCCTTCTAAAAGTATTTGTCAGAGATATACTCCTTGAGGAAGTGTATCTCTGCCTTAAGTTTTCTCACATGTGTTTTTACAACATCCCTTATAGACAGTATCCCTACCAGTTCACCCCCTTCCACAATAGGAATATGTCTTATAGCATTCTGTATCATCACCGCCATAACATACTCCACCTCGTCTTCAGGCTCAGCCACAACGAGGTTTTCACTCTTTACCATGATATCTTTCACTTTCAACTCATCCATCTCGCAGTCAGTCTTTGCCACTGTCCTTACAAGGTCCCTCTCTGTTATAAGTCCCACCAGTCTGCCACTGTCCTCCACAAGGAGGGCCCCTATGTTACGGGCCATCATCCTTGAGGCTGCCTCAGTCAGGCTGGCATTGGCACCAATGGTGATTAACTCCCTTCCCTTCTCCTTAAGTATATCCTTGACCTTCATTTTATGTCCTTCCCGGTCATCTTATAATGGGTAATGGCAAGGGCCCTGTAACCCATGTGGGCCAGTTTGGAATAGGGAAAATACACAATGGTGTAGAAGACGAACATCAGGTGTACTAAATACATTGGATAGGCAAGGGTCCTTATACCTGCAAGCCTGATCACCTCAGTAAGGATACCGGTAATCGCCAGAAGAAGTATTATTATGGCAAAGGTCCAGTCAAAACCAGAACTCTTTGTATTGATCCCCTTAGCCTTTGTCCTGTTGGCTATGACAAGAAGGATACCCAGTAGAAGAGACAGTGCACCCATATTGGCAAGCCACTTCATCGGGTCTGACAGGGGAATGGGAGACTCCTTCCCCATCACATAGTCATAAAAGGTGAGCCAGCAGGTGACGATAAAAAGGGCAACAAACCCATAGAAGACGAGCAGATGGGCTGTCCTCCTGTCCCTGTTCGCCTCACACTTTGTGAACTTGCCATGACCGAGAAACTCCAGTATCGTCTCAACAAAGGCATCCCCGAAGTTCATCCTGTACTCTGTACCGTTCACTCTCTTCAGTGTATTCCAGTACCTCCTGAGACTCACAATATAGGCGATCCCGGCAAGACCCACCAGCGGTATAAATATCGCCTCCACATACAGGATTGGAAAGAAATGGGAGTAAACGATCCTCCCCTCTGGTATATGAAGGTGTCCTGTAATGCCGAGAACCACAAGAAAGATGATCAGGGGGATCGCGAGGGCAACTATTGTGAGGGCCGGGTTGGTCACAATTGAGCCCATGAACTTCGGCACCGAGTACTCCTTGATAAACATCTGCCTCAGGGCACCAAGGACATCTCCTGGCCTTGCCCCTCTGGGACAGTACTTTGAACAGTCGTTACAGTTATGGCAGTACCAGATGTCAGGACTCGCAAGGAGGGCATCCTTCATCCCCAACTGTGCCATTATCATCTCCTTGCGTGGAAAGGGTTTGTCCTCAGGGGAGATAGGGCAGACCACCCCACAGGTGGCACACTGATAACACCTCTTCACCGTATCACCACCTGCTGCACGGACCCCTTTTATGAACTCAATGTCAGGGCTCAGTACCATCTCATCTGCCATTGATCAACCTCCTTTTTATTGGATTCCAGAAACTCTCCGAGTTTCTGGGCCTCTTAGAAGCCCTTATAGGGGTTGGCACCAATCTCTTTCACCCTCTCCATAAACTCATTGAGTATCTCTGGCAGTTTGTCGTACTCATTTATTGCCAACTGGTACAGGGCCACCCTCTCTGACTCAAGCATCAACCTGTCGAGGGTCTCCTGGACCTTACCAAGCCTCTCATTCGCCATCTGGGACCCCTTCACAAAGTGGCACTGGTAGTCATCACCAAACTTACAGCCTATCAGGACCACGCCATCCACTCCTTTGGAAAGGGCATCAGATATCCAGGCGAGGTTCATACCACCCAGACAACGGAGCCTTATAAGTCTGAAGTTTGGTGGAAGTTGAAACCTGTTTATCCCGGCCATGTCAAAGGCCGGATAGGCGTCATTCTCGCAGATGAACCCAACTATGTAGGGGAAGAGTTCCTCCTCTGTGGGCACATTCAGTTCCCTCAATATCGCTGACATCATCTCTATGTTGTAGTCCTTGAAGTTTATAATCCTCTGAGGGCATGCACCCATACAGGTCCCACACCTACGACACCTGTAGGGGTGTTCCTGAGGTGTGCCCTTCTCATCCTCGTCCAGCACCCCGAAGGGACACTCCACTGTACACCTGCGGCACTGGGTGCATGACTCCAGCCTGAACTCAGGAAATGTCATGTCACCTGCCCGGGGATGCACGGCCTTCCCTTCAGAGGTGAGTTCCACACACTGTATCGCCTTCAGCGCAGCACCAGCACCATCCATCATCGCCTCTGTGGCATTCATCGGGTGTCTGACAGCACCCGCCGCATATATCCCTGTCCTCCTGGTCTCATAGGGAAAGCAGATAAAATGGGAATCAGGAAATCCCCACCTCAGATGGGGCATCTCCGGCCCCTGACGGTACTTCAGGTGTAGTGCTATCGGCTCAGGCACCAGTTCATCTACCGGTCCTGTATCAGTCTGCTTTGTTACTATCACACCGATAAACTCATCTGTCAGGTCTTTGGGGGCCTTCCCCTCAGGAACCATATTTGTGATCATACCTGTAGCCAGCACCACGAGGTCGGCCTTGACCACACTGCTGCCCCCAAGGAGTTTGTTTTCAAACCTCACGGTGACGGAGCCATCCTCCGCCTCCTCAATCGCCTGTATCTCACCCTTTACAAGGAACACTCCCGGATCATCCTGCATCTGCTTGTAGAAGTTTTCATACAGTCCGGGGGTCCTCATATCCTTATATATAATAAAGGCACCTGCCTCAGGGTTGGATTCCCGGATATACTGGGCCTGTTTCAGTGAAGTCATACAACAGACACTGGAGCAGTAGGGGAGGTGTTCAGGATCCCTCTGTCCTGCGCACTGCACAAACACGGCTGTCTTTACGGCCTGTCCGTCAGAGGGCCTTCTTATCCGTCCCTCCTTCGCCATCTCTTCCAGTTCTACATTCGTCACCACATTCTTGATACGCCCGTACCCGAGTGCCTCCAGTCTGGTGGCATCATAGGGCCTCCAGCCTATTGCAAACACTATGGCACCCACCCTGAATGTCTCTGGTGAGGAACATTCTGGCAGGGGGAACCTGGCAGGTCCTCCCTTCTTCACCTCTTCCTGTATATCTATCTCCTTCTTCGTCACCTGTTCACTGGGGCAGACTGTAACATCAAACATCCCGGGCTCGCCCTCGATGCTCACCACGGTGGTATTTGTATAGACCTTGATATTAGGGTCCGATTCTACAGTTTTTATCAGGTCATCCACCTGCACCTGCTGAGGCCTGTCAAAGGGTGGCTCAGAGGGCAGGATCCTTTTCATCTTCCTCACCCTTCCACCCAGTTCAGGTCCCTTCTCCACTATCACTGCCCTGTAACCGGCCTTTGATGCCTCAAGGGCGGCACTCAGCCCAGCAACTCCACCACCCACAACAAGGATGGTCTTCTCCAGTTCGGCGGTCTTTGGAACCGGGGGTTCTGCATTCTGGGCCCTGGTTATACCCATCCTGATGTAGTCCTCTGCCATCCACTGTGTCTTCTCATCATTTGGGGGCTGGGTCCAGACCACATGCTCCCTGAGATTCACCCTCTCAACCACATACTTGAGTGGGTCAAAGTCAAAGACATCGGTGTTGACCCTCATTGAGCATGCTGCTATCACTATGTAGTTGACACCCTCGCCCGTAATATCATCCTTTATTATCTGAACGCCCTCCTGTGAGCAGAGGAACTCATGCGTCTTCAGGACCTTCGGCTTGTAGTAATCGGCCGCCTCCTTTAGTTTCTCGACATCAAGGGCCTCACCTATACCACAACCCGTACAGATATATACTCCCAGTACCTTTTCCATATTTATTTACCTCCTAATAGGGTTTGGATAACCTTGATCGCCTTTGCGGTAGAGTCCTGCACAGAGGAGTTCACATCGAGGGGTCTCGTTGCCACCCCTGAGGCGAAGACCCCCTCAGACTGGACTGCCCTCAGAAACCCATTCTGTTCATACTGTAGGTTGCCCGGCAGTTTGACCATCCTGGTAGTAGGCTCCATCCCTGTGGCAAGTACCACCATCTCAAACCTCTCTGTGATCTTCTTTCCAGAGGCAACCTCCTCTGCCGTTACAAGGACATCTCCAGTCTCCGGGTCTTCCTCGATCTTCGCGACCTTGCCCTTGATAAAGGTAATATTCTCGTCTGCCTGGACCTTCTGCATGAAGGCCTCATACTTACCCGGTGCCCTCAGGTCTATGTAAAAGATTGTCGCCTTTGACTCCGGATTCTTCTCCCTCAGGTAGGTGGCCTGTTTCATTGAGGCCAGACAGCATATAGCAGAACAGAAGTCCAGATGGTTCTCATCCCTTGAGCCTGCACACTGGACAAAGGCAACACTCTGGACCTCCTTACCATCTGAGGGTCTCAAGATTCTGCCCTTTGTCGGACCGTTTGGTGCAGCCAGCCTCTCCATCATCATATTGGTTATTACATTCTTCACCCTGCCAAACCCGAGGTTGTCAATCTTTGTGGCATCGTAGGGGTTCCACCCCGTGGCAAATACAACAGAGCCTGCCTGGACCTCAAAGGTCTTCTCCTTCATATCCAGGTCTATCGCCCCGTACTTACAGACCTCCACACACTTTGCACATTCCCTGCCCTTACAGACAGTATCATCTATCACATATCTCATCGGAAAGGCCATCTCATGGGGCAGATATATCGCCTTGGTGGTATCCATACCGAAGTTGAAGTCATTGGGCCTTTCCACAGGGCAGATCTTCTCGCACTCACCACAGGCAGTACACTTCTCATTAACATACCGTGGTCTCTGCCTTACTGTGACCCTGTAGTCACCTGCACTACCTGAAATGTCCTGCACCTCTGCCATTGTGTAGTAGGTTATGGCCGGGTTCTGCCTGATGCGTCGGAAGTTGATCTCCAGGCCACAGTAAGGCGGGCAGAGTTTGGGGAAGTACCTGTACAGTTGTGCCACCCTTCCACCGAGATAGGGGTTCTTTTCTACCAGCACAACCTTTGTTCCTGCCTCAGCAGTCTCTACCGCCACGGTGAGACCGCTGATACCTCCTCCCACCACAAGGGCGGTCCTTTCAGGAGCAATAGCCATTTATATCCTCCCTTTCAGCAAGATTTTGGATAGCTCCTTCATGTGAACCCCAAACAACATCTGGGTATCCCCGGAGGGGAAGCCCATAAAGGAACCATCCATTCAGCACCTTAAGGACACCACCCAGAAAAATTCCGGGGGTAAAAAAGGGGGGCATTGTGCCCCCCTCTCCGGTTCTTAGTCAGGAATGATCTGTTTGTAAGGCACCTTCTCGAACTCCCACTGTCCTGTCTCCGGGTTGATCCTGCAGACAGTGAAGCACTTCCAGTTCTCGTCATCAATCTGCGGGAAGTCACCCCTGTAGTAGTAACCAGGATACCTGGTCTCCTCCCTGAACAGTATGCTCCTTGCATGGGCCTCACCAGTGATGATCCTGTGGTAGTTCTCCCAGCACCTCATAAGTTCGTGATGGTCAGCAGCAGCCATCCTGACTGAGTCCTCCTTCAGGAGTTCCAGTTGTCTCAGGCCCTCCTCAAGCATCGTCTTTGATGTCATGTACCAGTAACCAGCACCACCCACATACTCGTCCATGATCTTCATCAACCTCATCTGCAGGAGTCTCGGCCTGATATAGTGTGGGTTCACATTAGGGTCAGTGGTGTAGTTCTTGTACTTTTCGTAGATCTCGAAGGGGAGGAATATCTCTGCCACATACTCCTTTGCTGGTTTCTCTATCTCGGGCTTGTAGTCCATGTGCTCAAGGACATAACGGACCATCTCCTTACCGGCGATACGGCCCTCTGCATGGGAGCCTGAGGAGAACTTGTGCCCTGAGGCACCACAGCCGTCACCAGCAGTGAACAGGCCGTCCACTGTGGTCATCCTGTTGTAACCCCAGAAGTACTCATCCAGGCCGTGCTTCTTACAGATGTCCTCAGGACCACTGCACCACAGCCCTGCACAGCCTGCGTGAGAGCCGAGCAGGTATGGCTCAGAGGGCATCAACTCAGAGGGCTTCTCCTCTGGACGGATGTTGTTTGCTGCCCAGAGTCCGGCCTGTGCGATGGTCATGTCAAGGAAGTCCTCCCATGCCTCTGCCTCAAGGTGTTTCAGTTCCTTCGCATCCATGTGCTTCTTCGCCTCTTCAAAGGCCAGGTCCGTCCTCATCCAGATCGGACCAAGACCTGCCTTCATATCCCTCATCATTGCGTCGTTTCTGAGGGCGGTACCGAGTATCTCAGCATACTTACCATATTCCTTCTTCAACTGCTCATGCCACTTGGCACAGTAATCCTCACCGAGGGCGTTGGTGGCCTTTGCCTTGAAGAACAGGAACCAGGCCCCCACAGGACCGTAACCATCCTTAAACCTGGCAGGCACAAACCTGTTCTCCATCTGGACCATCTTGGCACCCAACTGGGCAGGCATCGCATAGGTGGACCCGGCATTCCAGACAGCAAACCATGTCCTGCCCATACCCTCACCGACTGACCTAGGCCTGAAGACATTCACACAGCCGCCACCTGCCACAAGCATGCACTTTGCCTTGAAGAGATATGCCTTATGCTCACGGACGCTGAAGCCAACTGCTCCGGCTACCCTGTTGGGGTTGTTCTTGTCAGGGATCAGTTTCACGATGAAGACCCTCTCGAAGTGGTTCTGCTCCACCCCTGTGGCCTGACGGTTGTACTCGAGTGCCTTCTTTGCTGCCTCTGCCACGATCACCTTGTAGGACTCACCGTTTATCATTATCTGCCAGCGGCCTGAACGGACGGGCTTGCCACCCTCCTTCAGGGGTTTGGCAACCCTTTTGCCCTCAGCGCCGTCGACCTTCTTGCCGTCCTCGAGGGTCTTCCAGATCGGCAGTCCCCACTCCTCAAACAGGTGTACTGAGTCGTCCACATGGCGGCCAAGGTCATAGACGAGGTCCTCCCTGATGATCCCCATCAGGTCGCCCCTCACATACCTCACATAATCATCAGGGGTGTTCTCGCCAAGGTAGGTATTGATAGCACTAAGGCCCATCGCAACAGCGCCAGAACGATCAGTGGCGGCCTTGTCCACCATTGTCACCTTGATACCCTTTGGTGTGGCCCAGCGGCATGCCTCAAAGGCTGCCCCGCAGGCGGCCATACCACCACCAATTAGAAGAATATCAGTCTCCACCTCGATTATCTCGGGCTCTGCACAGTAAGAAAAGGTGCAAGTTTCTTTTTCCATGACTTCCTCCTTTTAAATTATTATTTTTTAAATACCTCTCTATGGAGTGGGCATTGTTACTCCTTCACCCTGATGGGTAAAGAACCCGGGCTCCTTTATCCTGTTGTAGTCCGGCTCTGGCTTCCCTGCATAGGGGTCAATTGAGCCCTCAGGGGTGGTCCTGATGGGGAACTTGAACCTCTTGAGGGAGCCATCCCTGAACTTGATCGTCCACATGATGGAGTCCGTACCCCTCAGGGGGATGACATTGGCACCCATTGGACAGAAGTCCTGGTAACCCCTCACCTCAATAGCCTGCTGTGGACAGATCTTTACACAGTTGTAACACTCCCAGCACTGTTCAGGCTCCTGGTTGTAAGCCTTCATCCTGTCCCGGTCAAGTTTCATCAGGTCGTTGGGACAGATGTACATGCAGGCGGTCCTCTCCTGCCCCTTGCAACCGTCGCACTTCTCATTGATCACATAGCTTGGCATACTCATACCTCCTTTACTTTAGTTTTGAGACTCAAGAGGAACTAATCAACCTGTCTCAGAAAATCTCAATTTCCTGAGACATAACCGAGAGGCTCTTTCCTGCCCCTCTCACCTCCTTTCTTTAATACTCTTTAATGCCTCAGGCACCCTCTGCATGTCTGCTGGTGCCAGAGAAACCCTCATCTTCTGGTGTAGACCCTCTGGCTCCCCTGTGTAGCCTTATAGGGCCTTTGAATTCCTTGGAACCTGTTCCGGATACGCCTCTCTGACCCTCATAGTACTCCCTGAGGATCTCTATCACCTCAGGACGGCTGAATTTCTCCGGTATCTCCTGCCCTTCGGAGAGCAACTTCCTCAGTTTTGTATTACTCAGGATGAGCCTGTCTCCCCTGCCATGGGGACAGGTCCTCATTGAGGCCATCCCATCACATTTGTAACAGTAGAAGGTCCAGTCTATCTTCAGGGGCCTTATCTCCAAGGCATCCGGTGGTATCTCATCGAATATCCTCTGGGCATCAAAGGGTCCATAATAATCCCCCACACCCGCATGGTCACGCCCAACTATCAGGTGACTGCATCCGTAATTCTGCCTGAACACCGCATGCAGTAATGCCTCTCTTGGACCGGCATATCTCATGTCAAGGGGGTACCCCCCCACCATTATCGTGTCCTTCACATAATAGTTCTCAATAAGGGCCGTAATCGCTCTCATCCTCACCTCGGCAGGAATATCTCCTGGCCTCAACTTCCCCAGAAGCATATGGATGAAGACACCATCACAGACCTCTATCGCCACCTTGGTCATGTACTCGTGGCTCCTGTGCATCGGGTTACGGGTCTGGAAGGCCGCCACAGTAGACCATCCCTTCTCCTCAAAGGCCTTTCTCGTCTCTGCTGGCCTCATATAAATACCCCTGTATTGTGTCGGAAACTTACCCTCACTCAACACCTTTACTGGCCCCCCCAGGTTCACCTCACCCTGTGACATCACCTGGGCCACACCCGGGTGTTCCAGGTCAGTGGTCCTGAAGACATGCCTGCACTCAAACTCCTTATCGGGTCTGTATTTGTCCATCACCGTCATGATACCCATCACCTCACCTGACTCCTCATCCACCAGGGCCACATCCTCACCCACTTTTATGCTGTCTGCCTGACCTTTTGTGGTGGAAAGCGTTATCGGGATGGGCCAGAAGGTTCCGTCAGTCATGGTCATATCTTCACAAACACCCCTCCAGTCATCGTATCCCATAAAACCCTCAAGGGGAGTAAACCCCCCAATACCCATCATGATAAGGTCTCCTGTCTCCCGTGAGGTCATCCTTACCTCGGTGAGAGTCTTCGCCCTCTTTCTCTCCTCCACGAGTTCCTCACCCTGCAGGAGCAGGACCTTCAGGGTCTTCTCCTTACCATGGGGGTTTACGAGTGGCATCCTTTCTCCTACTTAAGCGTATCAAGTATCGCACATATATTGGCAAAGATCTCATCTATGTTGCCCACACCATTCACCCTTTTGAGGATGCCCTTCCTGTCATAATACTCAATAAGAGGGGCAGTCTGGGCCTGATAGACCTCCAACCTCTTCCGGATAGTCTCCTCTTTATCGTCGTCCCTCTGGTAGAGTTCACCACCACACTTGTCACAGACCCCCTCCTTCTTTGGTGGGTTGTAATATATATTGTACATCTGTCCACACTGACGGCATGTCCTCCGGCCTGTAAGCCTCTTCATCAGGACATCAAAGTCCACATCCACACTCAGGGCGAGTTGCAGTGGCATGTTCATCTCCCCAAGGACCCTGTCGAGCACCTCTGCCTGAGAGGTATTTCTCGGAAAACCATCCAGGATAAAGCCCTTCTTACAGTCGTCCTGCCCGAGCCTCTCCTTTACAAGTCCTATAACCACCTCATCAGGAACCAGTTCACCCTTGTCCATGTACTTCTTCGCCTCAAGCCCGAGAGGGGTACCATCTGCTACTGCCTGTCTGAGTATATCTCCGGTGGATATCTGAGGGATACCGTATTTTTCCACTATCTTCTTGGCCTGTGTACCCTTCCCTGCACCCGGTGCACCTAAAAGGACTATTCTCATCCGAACCTCCCTCTGGATTTTTTATACCTCTCCCTCAAGACACAATATACTACTTAATGTATCTTTTAGATTTCAAGAAAAAAATTAAAATTGTTATATAAGAAAATCTTATCTATTTTGGAAGGTCATGATGACAAGGAGAAGCAGAACTGCCTTGGTCAACTCGGTCCATCCTGTACAACGGAGTTTCATGGGATAGAGGAGCAGACTGTAGGCGACATTCTCAATTAATGGTAAAACTGTCAGGGGTGTATATCCGAGGAGTGGAAATGCCACTGCTAAGAGGATTGGGTAAAGTACCATAAGTACCCTGTAGAGAGTCGTCTTTGTCAACTGAACCCTCACCCTCAGGACCCCTGCCACAAAGAAGAGCCAGGCGACAAGGTACAGTCTCCAGTAAAGGTGCCCATTCATGGCAGAGATCACAAGGGCAGGAAGTGTGAGCACACCAAAGCCGACAGTTTCGGTAAGTATATGGTGTTCTCCCAGTCGATGAAATAGAAAGAGATACAGTGCCGAGATTGATACCCCATAGAACAGTGGTGCTAATGGTGGGCCTGCAAGCAGTATCATAAGCCCTGAAAGGGCAATCTGTGTCAGGAACCCCAGAAGACCTCTCCTCTGTCCTCTCTTAATCCACAGGACCATCGCCTGTTTTGAATTTATAAATAGGAAGGTGGCAAGGAGGAGGCTCAGGAGAGATCTGTAATCAGGGGTTGTCCAGTAGACCACCCCAACGAGAAAGGCAACCCCTGTAACTGTCCAGGAACCGTACTCCTTAAGCAGATAACCCTTCATTGCTGTTATAATAAATCTCTCTATGCGAAAGATGTCTATGAGTAAGATCATACTCCTGACCGGAGTCACCCTGATAACTGCCAACCTCACTATCTCAATCCTGTCTGAGGCAACCCCTGAATCAGGGTATGGTACCATAATAGGCTGTCTCTTCATCGGTCTTATCAGCATCCTGGCAGGCTGTGAGGTCTTTGCGAATGCGGTGGAGTGCCTTGGAAGGCGTCTCAACCTCTCACATGCCACTGTGGGAAGCCTTTTCGCGGCTGTTGGTACCGCCTTACCTGAGACATCTGTGCCTGTTGTGGCACTGCTCTTTGGCAGGCCCATAAACCGGGAGGAGATCGCCATAGGTGCCATACTGGGTGCACCCTTTATGCTCAGCACCCTTGCACTGTTTCTCCTCGGAATTGCTGTGCTTGTGGACAGGGCACTGGATAGACGAGAGAGGGCATCCCTAAATGTAAACCTCAGGGCTGTAAGGTTTGAACTCTCCTTCTTCCTGCCTGCCATAGCAGGGCTCCTGGTGGCATCTCTCGTAAGGTTCTCACTCCTCAGACAGGCCCTCGCTCTGGGGCTTATCTTACTTTACGGGGTCTTCTTTGTGACCGCCCTCAGGCATGAGCAGCAGGAAGGTGAGAAATACACCGAGACATTCTATCTGAGCAGCATTCTTGGTTGCCCTTTGAGGATAAGATGGATAGCCCTTCAGACACTGGCCGGACTGGTTCTCATCTTCTCAGGCGCCCACCTCTTTGTACAGTACTTAGGGGCACTCTCCCTGAAGACCGGGGTCTCCCCACTTTTTCTCTCCCTGATAATCACCCCGGTGGCAACAGAGTTGCCGGAGAAGTTCAACTCCATCACCTGGACCCTGAAGGGCAGGGACACCATAGGGCTGTCCAATATCACAGGGGCAATGGTCTTTCAGTCAACAGTACCTGCTGCTGTGGGATTACTCTTTACAGGATGGAGGATATCCAGTCATGAAATATTCAACATCCTGTCCTGTATACTCATGTCCACCATTCTGCTTTCTTACATCTCGATGAAAAAGACCCTGCCGGCCTGGCTACTCCTCCTGGGCCTCCTCTTTTATCTCCTCTATATCTTTGTTGTGGCTACCCCTTCCTGATCCCAGGATACCCCTTATATCCTCCATTATCTGATAGCCACAGGGGACCAGTATCAGGGTTATCACCGTTGCGAACAGGACCCCGAAGGCGAGACTGAGGGCCATAGGGATAAGGAATCTTGCCTGAACGCTCCTTTCTGTGATTATGGGTATCAGGCCTGCAAAGGTGGTTAATGTAGTCAGGATCACCGGGCGGAACCTCTCGGCCGTTCCCTTGAGTATTGCAGAAAGTGTGTCCAGCCCCTGCCGCCTGAGCCTGTTTATCGCAACAAAAAGTATCAGGGAGTCATTTACAACAACCCCGGAGAGCCCCACAACTCCAAATAGACTCATTATGCTGAGGTTCATCCCCATCAGCAGGTGGCCATATATCGCACCTATCACACCAAAGGGTATGGCGGCCATGATGACCAGGGGCTGGCTGAAGGACCTGAGGGGAATTGCCAGCAGGGTGTATATCAGTAGGATGGCCAGTCCCATCCCCCTAACCACATCCCTCATCGATTCCATCTGCTCCCTGCCCTCACCTGCAATGCTGTATTTCAGCTCTGGATAACGGGACTTGAGGCGCGGCAACACATCCCTCATTAATTCCTCCCTCAGTTCATTGGCATTAGTCACCTCCTCGTTCACCTCAGCACCAACTGTGACGATCCTCTGGCGGTCTCTTCTTGTTATGGTTACATATCCCCTCTGCCTCTCTATATTCACCACCTCTGATAGAGGGACCCTCAGTCCTCCCTGTAGTTCCAACTCCATCTCAAAGAGGCTCTTGAGGGTCCGCCTCTCATCTTCGGGATATCTCACCAAGACCTTAACCTCGTCTCTCCCCCTCTGTAGCCTCAGGGCCTCTGCCCCATAAAAACCGGCCCTCACCTGTCTGGCCACCTCCTCCAAGGTGATCCCCAGGGTCCTGGCCTCAGGGGTGAGGGAGAATCTGATCTCCTCTTTACCGGGGATATAGGAGTCCTCAACATCATAGACTCCAGGATATCTCCTCAACTCATCCTTCAACTCCTCTACCACTGCCTGCAGTGCCTCTTCATCAGCCATTGTAAGGTCAAAGGAGACCGCTTTGCCTGCACTGAAGAGTTCACTATAAAACCTTACCATCTCTGCATCAGGGATGCTGCCAACCTTCTGTCTCCATACTCTGGTCACCTCTGAAGTACTCACATCCCTCCTCTTCTCTGCCCCTATCAACTGTACGACCACCTGACCCACATGTGAGCCAGATGGGGTGGGCCCGGTGGTACTCCGATGTCCCATTGGTAACTGTTCACCCACAATTGAGTATATATACCTTATTAAATGCTCAGAGGGGTTCCTCCTCTTTGACTCCACCTCCTCTGATGCCTCACGGGCTGCCCTCTCCAGTTCCTCAACCACACTGAGGGTCCTCTGGTAGGGTGTACCAGGAGGCATCGTCACCTCACAGACCATCCGGTCGCTCTCCACAGAGGGGAAAAAGGTAAACTTTATCCTTCCCCCGAACCAGAGGCTCAGACTCACCACCAGAAGGGAGATCCCTGTGGCTATTGAGAGATACCTCCATCTAAGAAGGAGCCTGAGCACCCTTCTATATGGGCCTCTGATAAAACCCTCCATACAGTTCGCCACAAAGTTCTCCTTTCTACCTGTCCTGGGTAGCCTCGTCCTGTGCAGATGGGCTGGTAGTATAAAGAGTGCCTCCAGCAGGGAACCCATGAGTACTGTTATCACCACTACTGGTATATTTTTTATCACCTTACCCATAACCCCAGTACCCAGAAGTAATGGCCAGAAGGCAACCACAGTGGTGAGGACAGCAAATACCACAGGCACGGCCACCTCCATCGTCCCCTCCACGGCAGCCTGAAGGGGTGGTAGCCCTGCCTGTCGCCTCCTGAAGATACTCTCACCCACCACAATCGCATCGTCCACCACTATCCCGAGGACCATAATGAAGGCGAAGAGGGAGACCATGTTAATGGATACCCCATGATAGGGGAGCAGGGCAAGGCCAAAGGCGAAGGAGACGGGTATCCCGATGGTGATCCAGAAGGCGAGCCGTCTGTTCAGAAACACCCCGAGTACCAACACCACAAGTATCATCCCATAGGCCATGTTTTTAAGAAGGAGTTGCAGCCTTGCCTTCAGTATCTCAGATCGATCTCCGAAGACCTCCACATGGACCCCTTCAGGAAGCGTATCTCTTATCCTATCAATATAGTTACGAACACTGTCTGCCACGGTAAGGGCATTCTCCCTGCCCACCCTGTACACCAGTATCCCCACAGAAGGCACACCGTTAAACCTCGAGGAGACATTCGGGTTTTCAAGGCCTTCTCTGAGCAGGGCTATGTCCGAAAGCCTCACCTCTCTTCCATCAGGTGCTGTGGCAATTACTATATCTCCGTACTCTCTCGCGAGGTATCTCTTGCCCTTGGCCCTTAACAGTATATATCCAGAAAGGGTTTTAACCTCACCACCGCCAAGGTCAATACTGTACTGTCTCACCTTCTCGGCCAGTGAAGGGAGTGTCAGGTTGTACTTTCTGAGTTCAGACTCAGGGACCTCTATCGCTATTATGGGGTCACTCACCCCGAATACATCCGCCTCAGTGACATCCTTCAACTCCACTATACCGTCTCTGAGCCTTTCTGCCACCTCTTTCAGTATCCTGACATCCAGATCGCCATAAACGGCAACATTCAGAACAGGCGCCTTGAACACAAACTTCTGCACCACGGGTCTTTCCGCATCTTCAGGAAGGGTGGTAATCCTGTTCACCTCTGACCTTATGTCATCAAAGAGTTTGTCCACATCCCATCCCTCTGTTGCCTCTGCCTCCACCACAGTAACCCCCTCAGAGGCATAGGAGTTGATCTCCTTTATTCCATCGACACCGGATATCGCCTCCTCGATCTTCTTCACCACCCCATCCTCCACCTCAGAGGGAGATGCCCCTGGATACTCCACCCGTATGGTCACCTTATCTGCAGCAGTCTCGGGAAAGATCTCCACTTTGGCAGTAAGTGCACTGAAGAGACCCGCTGCCAGGACAAACAACATCAGCAGATTGGCCGCCACATGATTATCAGCAAACCATCTTATCAATCCACGCACGGCGATCCCTTATGGTGACTCTACAGGTCTCACTTTCATACCCTCTGTGGCAACTGCCGGTGGTGTGAGAACCACTCTTTGCTGGTCTCTGAGTCCTCGAAGCAGGACACCCTTCTCTATCAACTTCACAATCTCCACCTTCCCCTTCTGGAGCCTCTCATTCTCACCTACAACCCATACAAAGGGAGTCCCATCACTATCCCATTGAACTGCCCCTTCTGGAAGAAGCACAGCGTCCCTTATCCCTTTACCTTTCAGCAAGACCCTCACGAAGAGTCCAAAACTGAGCGGTGGAGTGGCCTGGTAGGGGCTCTTTACCACAACGACCACTGGAAAGAGCCTTGTCCTTTCATCCACAGGCTCTGCCCTCCTAACAACACCCCTCCATTTCCTTTTCACCCCTCCTATTTCTGCATGAACCAGGGCCTCTGAGCCCTCTGGGGAATCGGTGTTAAGACCTGGTATATCCAGAAAACCCACCTCTCCCTCTTTCAGATAGACCCTGATCTCTGCCGCATCCGTAGAGGCAAGTGTTGCCACAGACTGTGATGCATTAAGGTACTGTCCCGGTCCTACGGCCTCCTCTATGACCACCGCATCAAAGGGTGCCTTCAGGACAGTCCTGGCGAGATCAAGGGATGCCTTCCTGAGTCTGGACTCTGCTGCCAGCAGTTCAGCCTCGAGTGCCTCCAGTTGCGGAGTCATCGCGACAAGAGGGGGTGGCTCTACCCCGGGACTGTACCTCTGCCACTCCTGGATAGATACCTCTGCTTCCTCCTTCAACCTCTTCAGTTCAGACTTCACCCTCTTCACCTCGGCCTCTGCCTGGGCATAGAGGACTCTGTAGTCAGAATCGTCTATCCTCAGAAGCACCTCACCTCGCCGAACCGTTCTGCCTCTCTTCAGACCCGGAGCAACATAAACTACTTTACCTGAAACCTCAGGTGTGATCTTTACTGTCTCCGAGGGGTTAACCGTACCGTACTTCTCTATGACCACCTGCCTTACAGAAGGCCTTACTGTCTTAACCGTGACAACAGGGGTCACCTCGGTTATCCCTGTCCTTCTCACAACAGGTCTTGTCTCAATAACCCTCTTTGCAATCAGATAACCTCCAAGAAGTACAACCACCACCAGAAGGAACTGTAAGACCCTGCCCCCCAACCTACCCTTCATCCTGGTCCTCCCAGCCGCCTCCAAGGGCCATGTAGAGATTGACCCTGGTCAGCATTATCTGTAACTCTGTCTGAACCAATCGGTCCTGCATCTCATACCTCCTCTGTTCTGCCCTCAAGAGTGTAAGCAGATCTATGAGTCCCCTGTTGTATCTGTCTCTTGCAACCCTTACCTCCTCTTCTACCTCCTTGAGACTCCGGATAAGCAACTCCCTCCTCTCCAGAAGGAGTCTTCTGCTCAGGAGGGCATTCTCCACTTCATAAAAGGCGTTCAGAACCGTTTTGGCATAATCAACCACGGCCTCTCTATACCTTGACTGGGCCAGTTCCTCCTCTGCCTTCAGCCTCCCGGCATCAAAGAACGGCTCCATCACACCTGCGGCAAGACGCCATAACTGGCTCTCAGGCTGAAGCAGGCCCTTCAGCACACTGCTTGACCATCCTGATTCACCTGTAAGTGTGATTCTCGGAAAGAGGGCTGCCTTGGCCTTCTTCCACTCTGAAAACATCCCTTCCATCCTTGCCTCAGCAGCCCTGATGTCAGGTCTCCTCTTCAGCAATTCTGAAGGCAGTCCAGGAGGCACAGGGTCCATTATCAAAAGACCTTTCCAGGGACTCCCTCCCTCCTCCAGCAGATCAGGATATCTTCCCAGGAGCACTGATAGCCTCTGAGTCACCTCTGAGGCATCCCGTCTTAACGCAGGTTCAAGTGCCTTAAGAGACAGAACCTCCTCCCCTGCCTGTCTCACCTGCAACAGGGAGACAAGTCCCCTCTGGTATCTCGCCTTCACGAGGTCCAATGTCTCCTGAGCATTTTTGATCCTTTCAGATAGAATTGATAGTCTCCTATTGAGGGCCTTCCACTGAAGGTAGGTCTTTACCACCTCTGTCACCACTGTGTTGATTATCTGCTGCCTAACATGCTCAGCCTCGAGTAGTTTCGCAACCTCTGCTCCCTTTGCTGCTGCAAGCCTTCCCCAGAGGTCCAGTTCATAAAAGGTAGAAAAGGTGATCCCGATCGTTCCAAGGGTCACCCCCTGAGGGCCAAAGGCCTGCAGGGTGCTATACCTCTGTCTCTGTAGACTCAACTGCAGATCAATTGATGGGAGGGTATCTGCCTCTTTCATCCTTACCGCAGCCAGTGCCTGAAGCACCCTTTCTCTTGCTATCCTTATGTCATGGTTGTTCTCAATTGCCTCCTGAACCAGGTTTTCAAGTAAGGGGTCTTTAAATTCTCTCCACCACCTGGCATAAGAGACCCCCTCCTGGGTCTCTCTTGCATTTTTAAAATTATGTGGAACATCAATCAGAGGGGATTCCTTCCTGACAGTGCTACATCCTGAGAGTCCCATCTGAAGAAGGAACAGAAAGATGAGTAAACTCCGGAGGGACCACCTATTGCATCCAATAATTACAGGCATTGCCAAGTGACCTGTCCACTATCTTCAAGAAGGCATGGCACCAGATATTTTATCACAATCCATACTCACTGTTTTTATCAGAGGCCGTGTCCAATGTTATGGCATTTTACCCACTGGGTGAATAAGGGGGCTCACGAATTCTTAGGCACAACGATTAGAGAAATGTTATAATGTCACTCTGGAGGTTTTATGATTGAGGAATTCACTGACAGGCCAGTAATTGCCTACTTCTCCATGGAGATAGGACTGAGGAGTGATATCCCCACCTACAGTGGGGGGCTTGGTGTCCTTGCAGGTGACACCATAAGGAGTGCTGCGGACATGAGGGTCCCCATGGTCGGCATCACCCTTATCTCAAGAAAGGGGTACTTCAGACAGGATATCGATGAGGAAGGGAACCAGATAGAGATACCCGATGTATGGGACCCATCAACACACCTCATGAGGTTATCCCAGAGGGTGAGCGTGGGGATTGAGGGCAGGTCGGTGCTGATAGGTGCATGGCTTTATGTACACGAGAGCGTGACAGGAGGCAGGGTGCCAATCATATTTCTCGATACCGATATAGAGGGGAATACCCCTGAGGACAGGACCCTTACTGACTACCTGTACGGTGGAGACCAGGAATACAGGCTTAAACAGGAGATCGTGCTCGGGATAGGAGGGGTGAGGATGTTGGAAGAACTGGGCTTTGAGGTGAGGAAGTATCATATGAATGAGGGACATTCCTCTCTGCTTACAATCGAACTCCTCAGCAGACACAGGAGAGACATTGAAGAGGTCTGGGATGAGAAACTCGTGTGGGATGCTGAGGCGGTCAGGAGGCAGTGTGTATTTACAACCCATACACCTGTAGAGGCTGGCCATGACAAGTTCCCCTATGACCTGGTGAAAAGGGTATACACCGACACAGTTCCCTTAGAAGTGATTAAGGAGTACGGTGGCGGGGAGCATCTCAACATGACACTCCTCGGGCTGAATCTGAGCCACTTCATAAACGGGGTAGCAAAGAGGCATCAGGAGGTATCAATGCAGATGTTCCCCGGTTATGAGATCCATGCGATCACCAACGGTGTCCATCCCTTCACATGGACCCATCCACGACTCCGTGAACTCTATGACCGTTACCTGCCGGGCTGGGCAAATGAGCCTGAGATATTTGTAAGGGCTGGTAAGATCCCGAAGGAGGCCCTATGGCAGGCCCATTCCGAGGCAAAAAGGGAATTGTTAGAATATGTGAAAGAGACAACGGGCATTGAATTAGGACCTGATATCCTCACCATAGGATTTGCGAGGAGGGCAACCGCCTACAAAAGGGCAGACCTGATCTTTACGGATATCCAGAAACTCCTGCAGATATGTGAGGGGAGGGTCCAGTTTATCTTTGCAGGGAAGGCCCATCCGAGGGACCTCCAGGGCAAAGAACTGATCAGGAGGATACACCAGTTGATGAGGGAACTTGACCCAAGGATCAAGATCGCCTATCTGAAAAACTACAACATGGACCTCGCCCTTAAGATTGTCTCAGGGGTGGATGTCTGGCTGAACACACCCCAGAGGCCCTATGAAGCATCGGGCACAAGCGGCATGAAGGCGGCCCTTAATGGTGTTATAAACTTCAGCGTTCTGGATGGCTGGTGGATAGAGGGACACGAAGAAGGTGTGACTGGATGGGCTATCGGCGGTCCTCCTGAAGAACCGTCTGACCCTCAGAGGGAGGCCGATGACCTCTACAGAAAACTGGAAGAAATAATCATACCCATGTACTACAACCACCGTGAGGACTGGATCAGGATTATGCGGAACTCAATCCGTTTGCTCGCCTATTACTTCAACTCCCACAGGATGATGAGACGCTATGTGACAGAGGCATATATACTCTATTAACATTCACCCTCTGTTCTATTCTTCTCTGTGCCTCAGTGGAGTTCTCCTATGGCAGTCCAGACCCACTTGAACTCCTTCTCTGTGCTCTTACAGAATTCCTTAAGTTCTGCCTCTGTCCTTTTTTGAGCCTCTACAAGATCCTCTATCCTTGCCTCCGTCCTCTTCTGGGCCTTGGCAAGTTCATTTACCGCCTTTGTGAGTTCTTTAAGTTCCTCCTTTGTTACTGTATTCAAAAGTTCACTATACACCCTCCCATTACTTCAGCTATCTTTCTGGCAGCAGAAGGTGTTATCTCGTCCTTTAGTTCCTCATAAATCTGAAGAGTGTCTATCATGAGAAAATTATAAATTCCCAATAACTTTAATCGTATTTCTAATGGCAATGTAGGGTAACCCCTCAAGAAGAAAAGACACTACCTTTTAGAAGGCAAAGACCTCATTAACTTGAAATCGGAACATTAAAGAATGTTCCTATCTTCAGAGGCATATGATCAGGTATGGTTATATGGTGAGGTTCATTTTTGATGGAACTTACCAGCCGTATATGGCTTCCTGTTTGGCGTGTTATCTCATATCCGTATTTTTTAAGAAGTTCAGCCAGTTGCCTACCTGATATGTCTCTCGGGATTTTAGGCATAGGTGAAAACTTCCTCTTTGACCATATGCAGTCTTATTACCCTTGGAATCTCGTCTTCTTTATCAAAGTGGCATTTGAGGGCATCTCTTATATTCCTTTTTAGTTCCTCCAACGTTTCTCCCTGAGTGAATATAGGAAACTCAAGTGAACGGGCAGTGTATCCACCTTCAATATCCTCTTCAAGGATAAAAATTACCTCTCTCATCATGACCTCCTCATTTCAATTTTTAGTTCTATTTTATCACATAAGGAAGGTCTTTCTCTTTTTCGCGTTCCTTAACCACTGTTAGTAATCTTTTAAAACCTTCTTAAATCATTCAGAACTTAAAGGATTTCTCATTTAAGAGAGGCATGTAGCAGAACAAGCCATTATTCCACAAGGAGACTAAAAAGGCATGAATATACTTAAGCCGTGAGTAATCAAAAAAGGCGGGGTAGCGCCCGCCTTTCCTTATATATAGTTACAGTCTCTCCTGAACCCTTCCTCTCAGATAATACACCGCAGTAAATCCGGCAAGCACCATGAATATTATCATCCCCCATTCGGTCATGGTGGGTACAGCTGTTATAGCCACAGGCTGCCCAGGTCCCCCCTGGTCTACAATTCTACCGTCTGCTCCTGTGTCATCACCCATCTGTCCGTCTGTCAGAGTAAATTCTGCATAGGCAATAGTGTTTCCTGCTATATTTGCCGTGCCAAAGGTTACTCCTGGCATGGTGTACCATGTGGTGGTCGTAGGGTCTCCAGGCGTGGTTGGCCCATACTTTCTGTAAATGTAGCCCACCAGCTCATCGCTCCCGTAAAAATACACCCTCACCCTGGCAGAACTGCAGGGAAGTTCAAAACCTACAAGCCCGAAAGGATAGGTATAACCAGGATCATCTGGGTCTTCTGCCTGAGTCCTGACATTTTCATTCTGAGAACACCCTCCTGTAAGTTCCACGGTAATGTAACCCCGCCCTGTTGCCGATGGCAGTGAGGTTACATGGCTCTGCAGCCTGTCAGGCACTCCGTCTGCGTTTCCGTCTCCTCCGTTGGGTGCACCGTCCTCTACAGAAGCATCAACCCCGTCTCCGTCGTCTTGACCGAAACTTGCTTGAATTGTGTGGTTAGAGGTTACGCCTGTAAAGGTATAACTGTTTACTGCCCCCACTGATTGCCCGTCAACCACCACATCCTCTATCCTGTATCCTGCATCAGGGATTATGGTAAAGGTCTGATCGGCACCACAGTTGACCACTACATTGCCTGACGGATTGATGCTTCCACCTGGACCCGCCGTTGCCGTGATGGTATAGGTGTTGATAGCAAAGTTTGCCACCACTGTGCAGTCCTGCGTTACAGGATTGGTGGTAAATACATTGCCGTTTAAGGTGCCACCGCAGGTACCACCCACGCTGTCTATGTGGTAGCACTGAGCAGGTGTGAGTGTGAATTGAACCGTTGCGTTGTGGTTCACCGTCTGAGGCGTGGACGGGTCAATGCTTCCCTGCCCTGAACCGACAGAAGGCGTTACGGTATGGGTCAAATCAAATGTTGCGGTGCACTGCTTGTCAGAGTCCATGGTTATCTGGCACTGGGCATTTTGCCCGCAGCCCTGGCAGTCTCCTGCCCAGCCACTGAACACAGAGCCTGGATCTGCCGTGGCTGTAAGAGTTACTGCAGTGCCGTCTGCAAACTGTGCAGAGCATGTCCCTCCACAGTCTATCCCCGCAGGATTGCTCGTTACTGTACCACTTCCTGTGCCTGTCTTCGTGACTGTAAGGGTATGTGCTGGAGGGCCCGCACCATACTCATCCGCACCAATGTCAACCGTGCCGTTGATTACCCTCGGGTCCCCCTCAAAGTCCGTTGAAGGAATTCCAGGAGCACCATTGAGGCCTGCATCTATGGCTGGTGAACCAGCCTGAAGGTGGAAGTCTCCATTTGCAGGGTCAACAAGATTGGGGTCGTTTGTTATGTTTCCACCATAGGAGTAGTTGTCTGTGTCTGTTATGACGAGGTCTTCTGACTGGCCTGTGGTGAAGTTACTGTTAGGGCCAAGATCGTTGTTGTAGAGGTTTATGGTACAGCCCGTGCCGTTACCATCCACGTCAGACCATACATAGAGGTCATCCCCGTCGTTTCCACCTGCACTTGCGGTGTTGCTCCAGATGATGTTGTTGTAGATGTTGGCTGTTGCCTGGTCAAAGTATGGCCACACTCTTGCACCACCGCCATTATTACCAGCAGAATTGCCACTGAAGGTGTTGTTCGTGAGTATGGCTGTGCCTGTGTCTGGGCTCACATCAGCGCCACCACCATCATCACCAGCAGAATTACCACTGAAGGTGTTGTTCGTGAGCGTGACTGTGCCTGAAGATGTCCCCACATCAGCGCCACCACCATCATCACCAGCGGAGTTGCCAATGAAGGTGTTGTTCGTGAGTATGGCTGTGCCTGAAAGTGTCACTACCTCAGCACCACCACCATCAATATCAGCCGAGTTTCCACTGAATGTGTTGTTCGTGAGCGTGATTGTGCCTGAAGATGTACTCACCTTAACGCCACCACCATCACTAGTAGCAGAGTTGCCAATGAAGGTGCAGTCTTTAATGGCAATGTCAGCAGAATCTGTCCAAACATAAAGCCCTCCACCACTGCCTGAGACATTGCCATTCCTGAAGGTGAGGTTCTGGACGGTTATGTCTGAGTTTGAGTCGTCAGCAAGCCATATGGAGGTACTGATCCGCATTATCCGCACGCTTCCTCCACCGTCAAGGGTGTGGCCATTGCCGTTGATTGTAAGGGTGTGCCCCTCCTTGCCTTCGTAGGTGAGTGTGGAGGTTATGTTCATGTCAGCCTGGACATTGATCACATCGTCCTCACCGTTTGTCTCTGCAGTCGTAAGGGCATCCTGAAACTCCGCAGGGGTTGAGACATTGAATACCTGTGCACCCAGAAGTGAAGGAAGAAAGAAATGGAAAAAGTAAAAAAGCAGTAATAATAGAAACCTCACTTTACCCATCCTCAAACCTCCTCTTTAACCCGGAATATCCCGTGGTTCGCCAAGGAGATATTTCATTTTCTTGAACACTCTCTATTTTATTTGATTTGACGGTAAATGTCTATCAGGGAAAACCCGTATTTTATAAGGGAATTCCTGTAGATACAAAAGTGTATAATAAAAAAACTGCACCTTCGTTGGTCATTCTTCTCAGGTTTTCACATCAGTCACCTATTCGTGAGAGGATCATGTGAATATTGCTCTGTTTTTTGCAAATCTCTCGGTTGACAGTTGAGGCTCACTTCAGGGGTCTCCTCAGGTAAAGATAGGCACCGAGCAGGAAGGGCTCAAACCTGACAATCATGTTGTCGGTGAACTGCCAGAGAAACTGCCAGAAAAATATGCTCATAAACTCACGGCTCTTATATCCCAGGCGGACCATCCCGCTTCTGACTGACTCTCCCTCCAGTGAAAAGACATAAAGAAGGTGAACCAGAAGCAGTAAAAGTAATGCCTCCAGATACACCCTGTAAAGCCTCCTGTGTCTGCTCCTCAGGTAGGGGTAGAAACAGGCCATGATGGCCACACTGAGAGGTGTGTTGAAGGTATAAACCGAGGTCTTCACCACTATCTCTATCAATGCACGGGTCCTATAC
>WGER01000084.1 GCA_015492645.1 Nitrospirota bacterium | reverse complement strand
TTCCTCGTGAGAAGGGGAAACAGGGCCGTCACCTACCTGGCAGCCTTTCTTGCAGGTATGACAGGTGTGGGAGGGGCGGCAGTCCTGCTGGCAGTGAGTCTGGTGACCACGGGAGAGGAGTTCATCTCTGTTGCAGGAGTGGTGGTTATCACACACCTGCCTGTGATGGTCCTGGAGGGCGTGATAACCGCCTTCTCCGTGGCCTTTCTGAAAAAGGTCCGACCAGAGATACTGGAGGTGGGAAGATGAAGGTATATTACTGGATATTAACTGTCCTGCTTGTGGTAACCCTTCCCTCTGTGGTGGCGGCACACAGGGTGAACCTCTTTGGTTATGTTGAAGATGGAAGGGTTGTTCTTGACGCCTATTTTGTTGACGGCACGAAGGCAAAGGGTGCCCTTGTGGAGGTATTTGAGAGAGGGACCGGCAAGAGGTTGCTCCAGGGCAGGACTGACGACAACGGCAGTTTCTCCTTCAGGCCACCGGCACCTGTAGACCTGAGAATAGTCCTGACCGCCAGCATGGGACACAGGGCAGAGTACACCATAACAAGGGAGGAACTGCTTGGCGGATCTGGAGTCAGCAATGAAGGAGTGCAGGGAGGGGAGACCGTTTCAGAACCCAGCAGAAGAGAGGTCTATTCACTGGGTGAACAGGAGATCGAGAAGGTGGTTGAGAGGGTGGTTAGGAGGGAACTGGGACCTGTGAAGTCCATCCTCCTCAAGATCCAGGAGGCCCATACAAGGCCCTCTGTGAGGGATGTGCTCGGTGGGGTGGGTTACATCCTTGGGCTTATGGGTGTGGCGATGTACTTCAAGAGGAGAAAGTGAGCCGGGATGCACTTAGAGGAGTTTGCTGAGGGGACCTCTCTTCTTCACAGGATGGACCCGAGGGCAAAGATCCTCACCCTTGTTCCCCTTGTGGTGGTGACAGCCCTCAGCAGGGGGCTTGAGGCCCCGTTGCTCTCCCTTGCGGTAAGTTTCCTGCTCACATTGATAGCACGGCTCTCCTTCAGGGGGCTCCTGTCGAGGCTCCTGGTTGTGAATACCTTTGTCCTGCTACTTTGGGTCTTTCTACCCTTCAGTTATCATGGCAGAGAGGTATTTTCCATAGGCCCCTTCACCATTACCAGAGAGGGGCTCATCTATACCCTATCAATAACCGTAAAGACCAATGCGATAGTGCTTTCCACCATAGCAATGCTCGGGACATCCGAGATATTCAGCATCGCCCATGCACTCCTGCACCTGAGGGCCCCACAGAAACTGATCTATCTCTTCTTTTTCTTCTACAGATACATAAGTGTGCTCCATGAGGAGTATACAAGGCTCAGGAGGGCGATGACCGTAAGGTGCTTTTCGGCAGGCACAGGGCTCCATACCTACCGGAGCATCGCCTATCTTGTGGGGATGCTTCTGGTCAGGAGTTACGAGAGGTCTCAGAGGATATACCAGGCCATGTTATGCAGGGGCTTTGACGGGACCTTCCCTGTAGTCAGGCACTTCAGGTTTACACCGAGGGATGGGATGTTTTCTTTGATAATGCTCCTTCTGACAGTGGCGATAATGGTGATTGGTTGAGAGGTCAAATGAGGGAACCACTGATTGAGTTGAGAGGGATTTCATTTGAATACCCTGGCAGAAAGAGGGTCTTTCAGGGCCTTGATTTCACCCTCTACAGGGGGGAGAGGGTCGGCCTCGTCGGGCCAAATGGTTCTGGTAAGACCACCCTGCTCCACCTGATTATGGGTCTGCTCAGGCCCACAGAGGGGGAGATAAGGATATTCGGGGTACCGAGGAAGAAAGAGGAGGACTTTAAGGATGTGAGAAGGAGGATAGGACTCCTGTTTCAGGACTCCGACGACCAGTTGTTCTGTCCCACCGTGGAGGAGGATATAGCCTTCGGGCCTTTAAATCTGAGACTTCCGAGAGAGGAGGTCCAGAAGAGGGTGGACATGACCTGTGAGGCCCTGGGCCTTGAGGGGTTGAAGGATGCGGTGACTCATAGACTCTCTGGAGGTGAGAAGAGGCTCGTGGCCCTTGCCACGGTATTTGCGATGGAGCCAGAGTGCTACCTCCTCGATGAGCCCACCACAGGGCTTGACCCGGAGACCACTGAAAGGATCGTCTCCTTCTTGAGGAGCCATGCCGAGACATACCTCATCATCACCCATGACAGGGAACTCCTCAGAAGGACGGCCCAGAGGGTCTGCGTCCTTCAGGGGGGCAGGATAGAGGAGGCCCGGATATAATGGGCCCCTGTCAGCGGCCGTTGTCCTTTCTTGACTCTATCCTTACAGGTGTGGGATGGGCAGAGCCGTCACTGGTGTACGAAACGAGGGTGTTCACCCTTGCATGGGCGAAGTGGACAGGTACAAATAGCATCCCCTCTGGCACCTCGTCGGATACCCTTGCCTTTATAAAGACCGACCCCCTGCGGGAGGTTATCTTGATGAAACTGCCGTCTTCTATATGGAACCTCTGTGCGTCCTCAGGTGAGATCTGGACAAAGGCATCGGACAGTACATGGCTCAAACTCTTGGACATCACAGACAGTGCTCCTGAGTGCTGCATTATATTGCCGGTCACCATGAGGATCGGATACTCATCTGACGGTGGTTCGGGCAGGTGCCACCTTACCGGGGCAAACCTCCACCTCTGCTGTCCCCTGTCCTCCCTGATGTTGGCGAGTTCACCTCTTATGTCTTCCATCTCGATGTTACCCAGTTCCGAGCCCATCACCCTTGCTATATTACGGAATATCTGCCAGTCGGGCACAGAGTCTCCATAGGGCTGGACCACCTTTCTGAAGGGCTGGGGAAGGCCCTGGGAGTTAATGAAGGTCCCTTCCTTTTCTGCCCATGCAGCCGCGGGCAGGACCACATGGGCCATTTTTGCGGTCTCTGAGAGCCTGATGTCCTGCACAACAAGGAGTTCAAGGGACCTGAGGGTCTCCTCAATCCTGCCACCGTCTGGCATGGTGACAAGGGGGTCCTCACCCATCACGTAGAGCGCCTTCAGGGCACCTGGCTGGTAGAGCATCTGATAGAGGTCCATCCCGCCCTGAAGTGGTCTCACCCCGGCAATCCAGCACCCGTAGGTGTTTGAGTAATCTGCCGGCATCTGGAGGGACTCCGGTCCCTCTCCGAGGAGCATCAGGAGGTTTGCAGCAGCCTTCACGGTCTCAACGCCCTTCTGGTTCTCGGCAGCCCCGACAGTGAGGGCGATGAGGCGGCTGTCTGCCTTCACGAAGGTCTCACATGCCTCAAGGAACTCATCGGGTGTGAGCCCGGTGATGGAGGAGACCATCTCCGGGGTGTAGTCCTTCACCGCCTTTTCAAGTTCGTCAAGGCCCTGTATACGGAGTTCCTCCTTCAGGTGGACTCCCTCTCTTAGGGCATAGTTTATCATCCCGTTCACAAAGGCGACAGCGGTGGCCGGCCTTATTCTGAGCCACTTTGAGGACCTCCTTGCGAGTTTGGTCTGTCTCGGGTCAACCACCATCAGGTATGATCCCTCGTTCTTTGCCTCAAGGAACTTCAGCCCGAAGATGGGATGGGTGGATGTGATGTCAGACTCGAGTACCAGGAGCACCTGTTTGCCCAAGGGAGAGTCGAGTCTCACGGGGTTTGCCTTCAGACCGTAGGTCTCCTCAAGCCCCTTCAGGACCCAGGCATAGCCAAGACGGGCAGAGGTGTCCAGGTTGTCAGAGCCTATCACCTCCCGCATGAACCTCTGGAGCATGTAGTTGTCCTCAAGGGTGGCCCTTACGGAGCCTATCGCACCTATACGGGAGGCCCCATGGGTGTCTCTGATCTCTTTCAGCCGGTTCGCAACAAAATAGAGGGCCTCTTCCCATCCCACCTCCTGGAGTTGGCCGTCCTTACGGATAAGGGGTGTGCGGAGTCTGGACTCGGAGTATATGAAGTCAAAGCCGAAGCGGCCCTTGCCGCAGAGGTCACCGTTACTTACACCCTTTCCGTCAACCCCCCTCACCCTGAGGATTCTGCCCTCTCTCAGGTCGAGGGTTAGGGTACAGCCGACGCTACAGTAGGGACAGATGCTGTCATGAGACTCCAAGAACCAGGCCCTCGCCCTGTACTTGTAAGGCTTTGCGCCAAGGGCACCAACAGGACAGGCATCTATGCACTGACCGCAAAACTCACAGTCCAGGGTCTCCTCAAAGGCAGGACTTATCTTTGTCTTAAATCCCCTGCCGATGAAGTTTATCGCCCCGACGCCCTGATGCTCCCAGCAGACCCTCACACACCTGCCACAGAGGATGCACCTGTTGGGGTTCCGTTCTATAAGCGGGCTCGTGGCCTCGGGTTCGTGTTTTCTTTCGGCGTAGAACCTGCCCTCACTGGGACCGTACTGGTAGGCGAGGTCCTGCAGGGCACACTCTCCCGCCTTGTCACAGATCGGACAGTCCAGGGGATGATGTACAAGTAGGAGTTCAAGCACCGTCCTTCTGGCCTTCTGGAGTGTTGGGGTGTTTGTATGGACCACCATCCCCTCCTCTGCAGGGGTTGAACAGGCGGCCATCAGTTTCCTCTGGCCCTCCACCTCCACCAGACAGAGCCTGCAACCCCCGTAGGGCTTCAGCCTCCTGTCCCAGCAGAGGTGGGGTATATAGATGTTATGGGCCATCGCCACCTGCAGTATCGTCTGGCCCTTCTCTGCCTGGACCCTCTTTCCGTCAATCGTCAACTCCATCGTCTCTCCTCCTTTTATTTCATACCTCTACGGTTTCTTCTTCCTTGAACATGTCTGCAGGACCCACCTTTACTGCACCGAACTTACACTTCTCATAACAGGTCCTGCACTTGATGCATACGGTCTGGTCTATGCGGTGTGGCTTCTTCTTCTCACCGGTGATCGCCTTAACAGGGCAGTTTCTGGCGCAGACGGTACAACCCGTGCATGCGTCTTCATCTATGTAGAAGGTACAGAGGGCTCTGCATACCCCTGCCTTACACCACCTCTCGTAAATATGGGACTCATACTCATCTCTGAAGTATCTGATGGTGGTAAGCACCGGGTTTGGGGCCGTCTGCCCCAGTCCGCAGAGGGATGTCTTGATTATGTCTTTTGCGAGGTCCTCCAGGAGTTCGATGTCGCCGTCGCGGCCCCTGCCCTCGGTGATGTCTATCAATTTGTCCAGCATCACCTTTGTCCCGATCCTGCAGGGGGGGCACTTACCACAGGACTCATCAGTGGTGAACTCCAAGAAGAACCTTGCCACATTCACCATACAGTTTGAGTCATCCATCACCACCATGCCTCCTGAGCCCACGATTGCGCCCGTCTTTACGATGTCTTCATATGTAACGGGTGTGTCGAGCAGATGTTCCGGTATGCATCCGCCTGATGGGCCGCCCAACTGCACTGCCTTGAATTTTCTGCCCTTCTTTATCCCCCCGCCGATCTCGTATATGATCGTCCTTAGGGGGATACCCATCGGGACCTCAATCAGCCCGACGTTGTTTACCGCACCTGTCAGTGCAAAGACCTTGGTGCCGGTGGACTTCTCTGTGCCGAGGCTCCTGAACCAGTCTGCACCATTTAGGATGATCTGGGGTATATTTGCGTAGGTCTCCACATTGTTCAGGACCGTTGGTTTGCCCCAGAGCCCCTTCACCACAGGGAAGGGTGGCCTCGGGATCGGCATCCCCCTCTTGCCCTCAATTGAACGCATAAGGGCGGTCTCCTCACCGCAGACAAAGGCACCTGCTCCCTGGTATATCTCTATATCCAGACTGAATCCTGAGTTCAGGATGTTTTCTCCAAGCAGACCGTACTCCTTCGCCTGGTCAATCGCTATCTGGAGCCTCCTCACTGCCAGCGGGTACTCCGCCCTCACATAGATGTAACCCTTGTTTGCACCTATCGCCTTCGCGCCTATTATCATACCCTCAAGGACCACATGGGGGTCTGCCTCCATGATACTCCTGTCCATGAAGGCCCCGGGGTCACCCTCGTCACCGTTACAGAGGATGTACTTCTGGTCAGCCTGTACCCTGGCACAGAGTTCCCACTTGAGGCCTGTGGGGAATCCTGCTCCACCACGCCCCCTGAGACCCGAGTCCTTCACCTCTTTGATGATCTGCTCAGGGGTCATCTCAAGCAGGGCCTTTGCTGCAGCCATATAGCCATCTCTTGCTATGTAGTCCTCGATGCTCTCAGGGTCTATCAGGCCCTTGTTCCGTAATGCCCTCAGGACCTGATACTTGAAGAAGGGGATCTCGTTCATGGTGGGCACGGCTATCTTCTTCTCAGGTTCCTTATACATGAACTTCTGCACGGGCCTGCCCTTTATGAAGTGCTCCTCAACGAGATAGGGTATGTCGTCGGGCTTCAGTTTCTCATAGAATATCTCATCAGGATGCACAATCATTATGGGTCCCTCAGCACAGAACCCATTACATCCAGTAAGGGTGACCGTGATCTCATCCTGTAGCCCTCTCTTCTTCAGTTCATCGAGCAGTGCGTCCCTGACCTTCAGACTGCCGCTCGCTATACAGCCTGTTCCACCACAGAGCATCAGATTGACCCTGTATCTGTCCATCTCTTCCTACCTCCTTGGTTTTTTAGTAAGAGGTCTCACAACCTGCGACAAAGGCGAGGTCCTCTACCACCTTTCCACCTATTATGTGTTCTCTGGTGATCCTTCGGGTCTTTTCTTCATTCAGGTCGCAGTACTTGACAGGGGGTGTGTTTAACATCTCCACCGTGATCATCGGCTCACGACTGCAGAGTCCTGCACAGCCAGAGGTGGTGACCACCACATCTGTTACCCCTGCCCTGTTTAATTCGTCCATTATGTAGTTGAGAATATCCCTTGCACCTGCAGCCAGTCCGCAGGTGCCCATATGCACCGTTACCTTCACCCTGTAGGCGCCTTCTCTGAGGGCCCTCTTCGCCTTCTGCTCTTCCTTTATCCTCTTTAAATCCTCTACCGTGAGTCTTGGCATCCCTTCCTCCTTTACTCGTATTGTTTTATTATTTCTCCCACCTTTACGGGGTCCACGGCACCGTGGGTATTATGGTCCACCATCACCACAGGGGCGAGTCCACAGGCACCAAGACACCTCACCGTCTCCAGAGAGAACCTTCTGTCCTCGGTGATCCCTCCCTCTTCTATCTTGAGTAACTCCTTCAGTTTGGCGAGTATCTCATTTGCCCTCTTCACATAACAGGCAGTCCCAAGACAGACACGGATATTGTGCTTCCCCTTTGGTTTCATGCTGAAGAAGGAGTAGAAGGATACAACCGCATGGACCTCACTTACCGGCAGATTCAGTTCCTTTGCGATTATCCTCTGTACTGTGGGCGGCAGATAACCGAGTATCTCCTGCACACTCTGG
>WGER01000083.1 GCA_015492645.1 Nitrospirota bacterium | reverse complement strand
CTATGACATAATATACCATACTAATATGGGCAATAAAATGCAGTTCTTTAAGGTTATCACGATCCATAGTCTAAAGAAATCTCTATACCTTTGTTAGTCCAATCTGACTCCTCTACTACAAACTGAACCTGCCGGTAGAGCACTTCCGGGTTCAGTTTAGAAATTGGATCCTGGATTATATGCAACTTGGGGCGTTCAGTCTTGCAAAATGTGACAATATAAAGCCATGCACGCTCCCCTAACTGACGGAGTTTGTCCACCTCGGGTCCTGTCAAAACAATGGCACCCGATTGAGAGCGACCTTTTACCTCTATAAATCTTTTCTCTCCTGTGGGAGATTCTGATCTTATATCATAATGTTCTCCTTCTTTGCTTACATCAATTGGAGTCCATCCACGACTCCGTTCATATCTCATAGCAATATCCATTGCAATAGCCTCTACCTCATCATCTCTACGCATTGGAACCCCCTTAGGAGGTGTTACCTCTTCAGATTCTATCTTTGCCACGGGTGCGGGAACTACAATAGCCTGTGTTAAAATCTCAGGAAGGTTTGCAGTGAGATTCATCATATCATCAAGTTCTTTTAGCCTTTCAGCCTTCCGTACCTTTAGTTCTTCTATTCTTTTATGAAGACGCTCCATTTCTTCAGTATTATCTTCACCAAAAAGATGGGCCTCCTGCAGGTCATTGAGTTTTTCCTGTAATTCCAGAATTAAATCTGTAAAGGTGGTATTTAGGTATTCACGACGAATCTCACATTCTTCCTGACGGGCATCTTTGACCTTTTTTAACTGTTTCTCAGTTACTTCCTCATAAGCCCATGCCTGAATTTCTTCCTCTGAGTGCTCAGGCAATTCAGGTAACTGTAAGGGCTCTGAAGGAGGAATACAATTAAGCAAATATGAAGGTGAGGTTTCTCTGAAGCCTAAATGGTCACGAATAATCACTGACAACTTTTCGTGAGCGATTCTTTTCTTTAAATCATGTCTGCTGTCCTCAACAGTGGAACGAACAATCCAGAGTCTGTGTGGTTTGGCAATATTAGGGTCAACCAGAATTGCTCCTTTGACAAAGGCTTGATGTGCCTCTCTTCTTGCCCATTCAATAAGCGTGTCAAAGAGAGGATGTCCAGGACCTAAGAGTTTTGTTCGTTCTGGGATACGAATCCTGCTGGCTACGCTCAAAAATTGTTTATCAAATACAAAAGGTGTTTTATAATGTTCTGCAACGGGTCTTTTCAATTCTCTGGACAGTTCTATTAATTTAAACGGAGTAGGTCCAAGATGCCATACAGGAAAATGTTTATCTTTTATCAATGTTCCTCCACAGGCGGTCCATGCCCTTTCAAAGAACCGTTGAATAAATAAAGGTTGAAGGCGTCTTTCGTCAGAGGCATCTCGGAGTTCTCGTGCTCTTCTAAGATCAAGTTTTGATGTAAGGGCTGAATGTTCCTGTAGAGATATAAGGCGTTTTGCCTTTTGTTCAGAAGCGATTTGGAGTGCAGCCTCTGTTTGACGAATGGCTTCTTCAGGGTCTTCTTGATCAATTGCTTCTTCTATTAATTTTATAAGAGGGACAGATTTAAGCAACTCATCTATAACATCATAAACCCTATCAGACCCCAACTGTTCTCTCATGATATCTAATTTAGAGAGAACCTTATTAAGAACAGCACCCTCTCTTGTATTTTGTGCGACAAGGTTATAAACCCATACATCATTCGGTTGGCCATAACGATGAATACGGCCCATACGCTGTTCAAGACGATTGGGATTCCATGGAATATCCCAGTTTATTAAGAATCGGCAAAACTGGAGATTTATACCCTCACCTGCTGCATCTGTAGCCACCATAATCTTGGCCTTACGATAAAATTCAATTTGGCGGGCCTTTCTCTCTTCTGGAGATAGCCCTCCGTGGATAGTAGTAACTGTATATCCTATATCTTCAAGCCGTTTGGCTAAATATTCAAGGGTGTCACGATGTTCAGTGAATATTAATAGTTTCTCATCTTCTCTTCTTATAATATCGGAGGAATCCAGAACCTTAAGGAGTTCATTAAACTTTGCCTCTTTGTGGTCTTTTAAATCTAAGGCCATCTTGTATAACCTTTCCACCTCATCTCGCTCTTGTTGAACCTTCTCTGGATCAGCAGTTAGGACCTGTCTAAATATCCTTTTGTCTATTACTGCACGTTCCTCGTCAGTGAGTTCTTCATATTCAGAAATATCCCGAGGCTCATCAGGGCCCGGCTGTCCTATCAGTAACCGTCTCTTTTCAGTAGCACTTCTTTTAGGGTCATTGAGTATAACTAGCACTTCATCAAGGGCTTTAAGTCTGTTTTCAAGTGTTTTTGTTATAGCATAAATACTGCTTGCTAAACGGCGTTGCATTACCATGAGAGTGAGTTCTACATTTCTGTTTTTCTTTTCTATAGCCTCTTTACGTTTTGAACGAACATAGTTGGTCACCTCATCATAAAGTCTCTTCTCTTCTGGAGTTAAATCATAGGCCACTGTCTTTGTATGACGCTGTTTAAAAAGAGGTTTGTTGTCCCAATCAACCATTTCTTCTTTAAGTCTTCTAAGAAAAAATCTATTGCAGGACCTTCTTATTGACTTTTCGTCTTCCAAATATTCCCCATGGCTGTCATAGAAGGCGACCTGCTCTTTTACTCTTAATTCAACATGCTCATCTTTCTGAAACAGATCATGGTCTAATAATTGAAGCAATCTCCTGAAGGTATCCTTGCGGCCACGGTGGGGTGTTGCAGTAAGAAACAGCAGATGGTCGGTCTTATCTGATAAAGCCTTAATGGCCTTGTAACGGTCACTTTCTTCCACTTTACTCCCATATTCATAGGCTGACAACTTATGGGCCTCGTCCACCACTATCATATCCCATTGGACCTCTTCAACTGCCCTTAGACAACCTTCATTGCGTGCCAGAAAGTCCATAGATATAACGAACATTCCTTCGTCATTATGGGCAAACTGAGCAGGGTCCGCTTCAAAGGATGCACGATTTACAAGTTTTGTAAATAGACCAAATTTGTCTTCCATCTCCTCCTGCCACTGTTTCGTTAAACCACCAGGGGCAATGATGAGAACTTTCTTAATAACTCCACGAAAAATAAGTTCTTTTATCAATAAACCTGTCATGATAGTTTTACCTGCACCTGTATCATCGGCAAGGAGAAAACGAATCCTTGGAAGGGGCAGGAGGTATCTATATACGGCTTCTATTTGATGAGGAAGTGGGTCAACGATGCTTGAGTTCACGGCAAAAAGTGGGTCAAACTGGTGTGCAATTCTTATCCTCTCAGCTTCGGCGCCAAGGAGAAAAATCTCTGCATCTCCGTCAAATGTATAGTTTTTACCTCTAACCCTTTTGAGTTTGTAAAGTTCTTCTTCAGTAAGAGGACGCTTAATACGCCGCTGGCTTTTCAGTACTATACCTTCAACGAGTTTTTTTCTTCCAAAAGGAACAATACGCTGTATCTCAACTAACTCATTAGGTTCAAGTCCTGAAACTATATCACCAGGAACAATCATTTATCTCTTTATCAATTTCAATTTAATGAATATTCTTTCTGCTTAAAACTCTCCCTCCCTTTACTGTCTGTTACCTTATAAAAACATCAATCCCTCATAACTGCTTATAATATAATAAAAATTCTTAAAAACTGTCAATTTATTAACCCGGCAACTGAAAATGAAAAACACCATAAACATTACCCCCTCTCCCTTGAGGGAGAGGGAAGGGGTGAGGATGAATTATTGATTTAAATTCAATAGGTTCCTCCTCCCCTAACCCACTCCCCAGGGGGGAGGATAATGTTGAAGTCCTCGCCTTGTGGTATTTGATGGCCAAAATATTAAATGACTCCAATATGAGAACCTTTTCCTCACATCTCACTCAGGCCCTGGAGCATCTGTCGCAGGGACTCGTCCCATCGGGGCAGGTTCAGGCCAAAGGTGAGTTCTGTGAGGGAAGTGTCAAGCACTGAGTAGGATGGTCTCCTTGCAGGTGTTGGATACTCCTCAGTCTTTATCGGTACCACCGAACATTGAAGTCCGGAGAGTTCAACCACCGCCCGTGCAAAGTCATACCAGGTTATACCCTCTTCTGTCCTGTCTGTTACGTGGTATATCCCGAATCTTCCGGAATGGATGATACTTTTTATCGCCTTTGAGAGCGTAACGGTCCAGGTGGGAGACCCCCACTGGTCTGCCACAACCCTCAGTGTGTCTCTTTCTCTGGCGAGTCTCATGATGGTCTTCACAAAGTTCTTGCCCCTTACACCGTAAAGCCAACTCGTTCTCACTATATAGAACTCCCTCATACACCACTGGATGTACCTTTCCCCGGCAAGTTTTGTGAGTCCATAGAAGTTCAGAGGACGGGTGGAATCATAGGGAGTGTATGGTCTACGGCTGGCGCCATCAAATACATAATCTGTACTTATATGACAGAGGTGTATACCCCTTTCGGCACAGAGCATAGCAAGAGCCTGCACCGCCAATCCATTAACTGTAAAGGCCCTATGTCTTTCTGTCTCCGCCCTATCTACAGCAGTATAGGCAGCACAATTAACAACCACTTGGGGACTGTATCTGTCGAGCATATCTTTCAGGGCCGTGGTGTCTGTGATATCAAGGTCCT
Organism: Nitrospirota bacterium; assembly: GCA_015492645.1. Taxonomy (GTDB): domain Bacteria; phylum Nitrospirota; class Thermodesulfovibrionia; order Thermodesulfovibrionales; family JdFR-85; genus JdFR-85. The sequence continues at coordinate 55,758 of WGER01000083.1, read as the reverse complement.
GTCTGCTCAGGGCTATTACCTCGTCCTCTTCTGCCAGCAGGGGAACAAGGTCTGAGCCGAGCATCCCCGAGGCACCTGTCACAAGGACCCTCATCGGGCTGTCCAGAACCCCCTGCTCTCTTTCTGGAGTCTCTGTTTCAGGGGCCTCCACCACCACTCATTTTCGATGTACCACTGGACGGTCAACCTGAGACCCTCCTGGAAATCTATCTGGGGACTCCAGTTCAACTCCTCCTGGAACTTTCTGAAACTCACAGAGTATCGATAGTCGTGGCCTGGTCTGTCAGGGACAAACTCTATCTCGTCATCTGATCTGTCCATCAACCTGAGGACCTCCCTCACCACCTGGATGTTCCTCCTCTCGTTTCCACCACCCACATTGTATACCTCAGAGGGTCTGCCGTGGTGCAGTATCAGGTCAATCGCCCTGCAGGTATCCTCCACAAAGAGCCAGTCTCTTATGTTCTTACCCTCACCATACACAGGTACCTTTTTCCCCTCAATCAGGTTAGTCACCATAAGCGGGATGAACTTCTCAGGCAACTGATAGGGACCATAGTTGTTGGAGGGCCGGACGATTATAACACCCATTCCATAGGTGGTATTATAGGACCTCACCAGGAGGTCAGCCCCTGCCTTTGAGGCGGCATAGGGAGAGTTCGGCATGAGGGGACTGTCTTCAGTAAACTGTCCCTCATCAGTATCCAGGCTCCCGTATACCTCATCAGTTGATATATGCACCAGCCTCTCAATACCCATCGATCTTGCCACATCAAGGACCACCTGTGTGCCGAGTATATTGGTTGTGAGAAAGGGCTGGCAGTCCAGAATGGATCTGTCCACATGGCTCTCTGCAGCAAAGTGTACCACCGCATCCGCACCCTGAAGGGCGTATTTCACTGTCTCAGGGTCTTCCACCCTCCCCTGGACAAAACTGTATCTGGGGTCAGACTCGAGGTCCCTCAGGTTGTCCCTGTTGCCTGCATAGGTGAGGGCATCCAGGTTGACCACCCTGTAACTGGGATACCTTCTGAGTATGTATCTGATGAAGTTCGAACCTATGAATCCACAACCACCTGTTACTGCTATCCTCATAGGACCTCCACCTTGAAGGGAGATGATGGGTCGTCCTCGTGTCTGATCTCGTCCACTTCCTCTCTCCTTCCCCATCCCCTGTACAGACGGTTGGGGAGGTTTATAACAAGGCCGTCATCCTTTCCTATGTTACGATAGGCATGAACCACCCCTGGCGGCACAATCACTATCTTCCTGGTCACCTCAATGAACTTCCTGTTTCTGTAGGTAGGTGAGTCAGGCCGGTTATCCCAGAGGTAGAGGAGAAACTCGCCGAGGAAGCAGAAGTAGTCTGTCTGGTACCTGTGTTCATGGGGGCCTCTCACCACATCCGGGTGGGTCAGTGAAATATAGGCCATCACAGGGTGAATATCCTGAGAAATCTCGTCAATCCTGTAGAGTTCTGTAAGCCAGCCACGGTGGTCCTCAAAGAACCTCATCTCCGCAATAACCAGACCCTCGATATCGCCTTCTTTAAACATACTCAGACCTCCACAACAGTGTCGTCTCCGATCATAAGCCTTAAGGCCTTATGCATCTTCTGGTTCCTGAGAACTGTAGAAGACCTTCCTATGAGACTATCCTCCAGTCTCTCTATCCCTTCTACCTTGGAGTTATTCAGGATCACAGAGTGTTCAATTGCAGAGTCCCTGATGGTGACAGACTCACCCACTGTGGTGTAGGGGCCTATAAAGGAGTTCTCTATCCTTGCATCCCTGCATATCTTGACAGGTCCTCTCACAATGGAGTTCAGGACCTCTGCGCCCTCCTCTATCTCCACCCTTCCCACTATCTGGGACGAACCATCCACCTTCCCCCTTATAGACCTCTTTATGTATTCATCCAGCACAATCGTGTTTGCCTCTAAGAGATCATCCTTTTTGCCGGTATCAAGCCACCAGCCATCCAGTATCTCGCTCTTTACAGTGTAGCCCATATTGATCATCTCCTGAATCGCATCGGTGATCTCCAACTCACCCCTCTGGGAGGGCCTTATCCTTGAGATGGCCTCATGTATGTGAGGTGAGAATATATAGACACCAACCAGGGCAAGGTTCGAAGGAGGCTCAGGGGGCTTCTCGATTAGCCTGATTATCCTGCCCTGCTCGTCCAGTTCTGCCACACCAAACCTCTGCGGGTCCTCCACCTCCTTCAGAAAGATGAGGGCATCTGGTCTGTCCTCAAGAAACCTCTCAACCGCATCCTTCACACCGTAACTGAGGAGGTTGTCTCCGAGATACATCACAAAGTCGCTGTCCTGAAGAAACTCCCGGGCCGTTAATACGGCATGGGCAAGCCCGAGGGGGCTGTCCTGGAGTATATAGGTGGTTCTGATCCCCCACTCTGAGCCATCCTTCAGATAGGCCTTCACATCTTCCCCTGTCTCAGGTGAGATGATCACCCCTACCTCCCTTATCCTGGCCTCGGCGATATGGGACATCACATAACCGAGGATGGGTCTGCCCGCCACAGGCACAAGTTGCTTTGCCATTGTATGGGTAAGGGGTCTCAGCCTCGTGCCCTTACCCCCGCTCAATACAAGGGCCTTCATTCTGCCTCCTCTATGCCAGAATGGGAGATTTTAATTAACCAGCAATGATGTGTTATTTTATATAATTCATTGTGAAAGATACAAACCCCATGAAGAGATTCCTCGAGATCGGAGCAGTAGGAGGGCTTGACCTTTTGGCCTTTTACCTCTGCCTGTACCTCAGCGTACAGATAAGAACGGCTGTACTTCCTCTCTTTGTTAGAGACTTGCCCCCTTTTATATTCTCCTTTACTCACTTTGCAGGTCTCCTCTGGATACCTGCCATCTATCTCTTCTTTATCGCAAATGAACATCTCTATACCCTGAAACTACCCTTCTGGGACGAGACAAAGAAGATGTTCAAGGCGATCACAGTGGCAACCCTGGTGGTGATGAGCATAGTCACCCTCGGAAGGATGAGTGACAGGGTCTCAAGGGTGATCCTCACCTCTCAGTGGATTCTCTCTCTCTTTTTATTCCCACTTGTGAGGCTGTGGGGGAAGAGAGTCCTCTATAACATAGGCATCTGTAAAGAAAAGGTGCTCATTATGGGGGCAGGCAGGGCAGGAAGGGCAGTACTGCAATGGCTGCTCAGAGAAAGACATATAGGATACGATGTGGTCGGGTTTCTGGATGATGACCCTCAGAAGATCGGGACAGTGGTGGAGGGAAAAAAGGTCTTTGGGGGATTGAGGCACTTTGAGAGGTTTGTGAGGAGGATGGCTATCCAGACGATCATAATTGCGATTCCATCCATGCCCACCGACAAACTGGCACGACTCGCAGGTGAGGTACAGAAGCATGTGAGGCATACCTTGGTGGTGCCTGAACTCCATGGCATCGCCCTCTTGAACACCGAACTACTCCACCTATTCTATGAGGAACTCTTCCTCCTGAATATCAGGAACAACCTCATGTCCATAACCAACAGGTTCATAAAGAGGTGCTTTGATATAACAGCGAGTCTCCTTCTGCTGCCCTTTCTGTTCCTTCTGATGGTAGTAATAGGGTTGGTGATTAAACTGGAGTCTCCAGGGCCTGTCATCTACTCACACTATCGGATCGGCAAGGGGGGAAAGAGGTTCAGATGCTACAAGTTCAGAACCATGCAGAGGGATGCCGAGGAAAGGCTGCAGGAGATCCTGGAACAGGATGACCAGGCAAGACAACAGTGGGAGCAGTACTGGAAGATAATAAATGACCCGAGAGTTACAAGGGTTGGCAGGTTCCTGAGAAGGACCTCACTTGATGAACTCCCCCAGATACTGAATGTACTGAAAGGAGAAATGAGCCTCATCGGCCCGAGGCCATATCTGCTTAGGGAGAAGGAGGCCCTGGGAGATAAACTGGAGATCATAACCTCAGTGAATCCAGGAATAACAGGGCTCTGGCAGGTGAGTGGCCGTAACGATACGACCTATCAGTATCGTATAAAACTGGATACATGGTATATCATGAACTGGTCACTCTGGCTCGATATATTTATACTTGTGAAGACAATAGGGGTTGTGATAGGGATGAAGGGAGCAAGATGAGGGTCTATCTCATTTTAATATTCTTCATCTTTGCCGGCAGCACCTATGCACTGTCACTCACAGAGGACCTGAACCAGTGGCTTGAGGGGGAGTGGCTCCTTGAGGGCAGATTTGTCCAGAAAAACACCTACAGCGATACAAGGGCTGAAGAGACCTACAGGGGAGAGTTCCTCCTGCACAGACCGGGTCAGATCAGATGGCAGTACATAGATGGTACCAAGGATGTGGTGGTTATAGGAGAGGAAGGGGTTATCCTCTATCAGCCCGAGTACAACCAGGCATTCATTTACAGAAAGGGAGAGTTACCGGGAGGACTACCCCTCTGGCTACTGACAGATAGGGTCCCCCTGCAGAAGGGGTTTACAATCCAGGAAGAAGGGTCCACTCTACTGCTGACCCCCAGAGCAGAAACATCTGTTAAATGGATCAAACTCATACTTCAGCCTGAAAGAGAGGAACTCCCGATAAGGAAAATAGAAGTTCAGGACCTGTATGGTAACAGAATCCAGATAGAGATAACCTCTGTAAGGACGGTGAAGGGATTCGGTAACGACCCCTTTAAATTGAGACTGCCTGAGGGAACAACCATTATCAAAGAACCACCTCTATGAGTGAAGTCCTCATACTCGGGATTGACACCTCCTGTGATGATACCTCGGCCTCTGTGGTAAAGGATGGCAGGGCCATCCTTTCCAATGTGGTCTCTTCTCAGACAGAACTGCATCGTGTATTTGGTGGAGTGGTGCCTGAGATAGCATCCAGAAGACATGTGGAGATGATGATACCGGTGGTCACAGAGGCCCTTAAAGGTGCCTCTGTGGGGCTGGATGACCTGTCAGCAGTGGCGGTATGTTATGGGCCAGGGCTCATGGGTTCTCTACTGGTCGGCTGTTCCTTTGCCAAGGCAATCTCATATGTAAAAGACCTTCCCCTTATTGGGATAAACCATATTGAGGGGCACATCTTCTCAGCATTTCTGCTACCTGAGCCACCTGAGTTTCCCTTTCTCAGTCTGGTGGTCTCAGGTGGACATACCCTCCTTGTGAGGGTCAACGGCCCTGGGGACTACAGGCCCCTTGGGGGGACCCGTGATGATGCCGCTGGTGAGGCATACGACAAGGTGGCAAAATTGCTGGGTCTTGGTTACCCAGGGGGCCCTATCATAGACCGACTTGCCAGAGAGGGTGACCCCTCTGCTGTAGAGTTTCCAAGGGGATTAATCCATGAGGGTCTTGATTTCAGTTTCAGCGGTCTGAAGACCGCTGTAAGGAATTATATCCACTCCCTGAGGACCCTGGACGAAAGGGCAAAGAGGGACATCTGTGCCTCCTTCCAGGAGGCGGTTGTTGATGTACTGGTAAAAAAGACATTCAGGGCACTGGTAGAAGAGGGTCTCGAGAGGCTCACCCTGTCAGGTGGAGTCGCTGCAAACAGGGCCCTGAGAGAGAGGATACAGGTGGAGGCAGGGCCTCTGGGGGTTAAGGTCTATCTCCCACCACCCTATCTCTGTACAGACAATGGGGCGATGATAGCAGCAGCAGGATTTCCCTACTACAGGATGGGCAGATTTTCTGACCTCGGCCTTACAGCAGTGGCCTCACTCAGGTTGTCCCAAAATCCCTTTTGACCTTAGGTCAAAACCTTATAGAGATTTGGTGGGGATGTACCCCTCTCAGGTATCATAATTCGGGGCACAGAAAACTCTTTTTGATATTTTCTACAAATCTCAGAAAGTCCTTGTACCCCTCTCGGGTATTCTTTAAGAGGACTTCATCATTAATCTCCCAATACCTGTGGATCAGGGCATTCCTGAAATCAAAAAATGGTTTGAGACGGACATATAGGGCTTCATCAATAATACCTCTGGCCTTGGCCTTGGCAATAGTGTCAATATAGCCCTTTACAGGGGTTTTATATCTCTTTGCAAGTATGTGCTGTAGCCCCGAATTTGATTATATGAAAAGGCGTGCCTCCAGATAAAATAGTTAGAGGATAGAAAAACCAAAAAGAAAGGAGGCACGCAATGTACATCATAGGATTTGATTCGCACAAGAGGTATACCTGGGTAGAGGTGCAGGATAGGGGAGGCAGGACAGTGGAAGAAGGTCGGATAGAGCACAACCGTGGCAGCATAAGGGAGTTTTTGAGCAGATGGCCTGAGGGCAGTAATGTAGCGGTGGAGGCAAGTGCGAACTGGTATTGGATAGTGGATGAGATAGAGGAGGCAGGGATGGTGCCACACTTAGTGGACCCTGGTAAGGCAGAACTGATGATGGGTGCAGTGCACAAGACGGACAAACTGGACGCAAAGGGGTTGAACCGACTGCAGAGGGCAGGGACATTACCGGAGGTATGGATACCGCCTCGTGAGATAAGGGACAAGAGGGAACTACTGAGGGCGAGGAGGCACTAAGGAGGCATTGCACAGCGATAAGAACAGGATACATGCGATGATAGGCAGGTATGGGCTTGGGATGGAGTTAGAAGACTACAGTGACATATTTACGAACAAGGGCAGGGCAGCGATATCAGTAGTGATGGAGCATCGTATATCATAGTCTTATGGTTTCTCTATTAGGGAAAGTATAATAGGAAGAGTAAGGGTGAGGAAAGAACACAAACGGCAATCGTCTTTCAAGACCGTCTGATTTGTTGTTCCCACCCTCACCCTCTGCCTGAACCTGAATGGAACATTAGGCCCAGCGCCTACATTTTTACGTTGCAAGGTCAGGCAGAGACAATCATATTATATCACTTAAGGGGGTGATATTGGTAGGACTTTCATTTGCATAGAAGATCTCTTTGTGAGACTTGACAAAAACATGGAACAAATCTGGGTATTACAATCCATTGGCAATAATATGTCTGGATATTTTATACTTACAGAGTTTATTATCATGTGAGGTATGCTATGAAGGGAAGAGTTTTATTTGCATTGCTGATTATTGTGATCCTGGCTGTACCATCCCTGGCCCAGGAAGGGGCACCCTCTTCAGAGGGTTCTGTGGATATCCAGCAGGTCCCTCCTGCACCTCCTCCTACCGAGTTCTTTCAGAGGATATTTCCGAAGTTTCCAGAGAAGATCCTCAAGAAAAAAGAGGAGGAGAAAGCCAGGAAACAGGAGGTCCAGGCGGTTGAAAAAGAGGAAGAGGTTTCCCCTGTAGAGCAGACACCTGTAGAGGTTCCGAGAGAAAGGGAAGAGGCCTCAGGCAAAAGGATTTATAGAGAGGAACCATCCAGGGGTATCAGTCTCTTCTTTGACGATGCAGACATATATGAGGTGGTCCATACGGTGTTTGGTGAGATACTGAAGGTGAACTATCTGATAGATCCGAAGGTGCAGGGGAGGGTCACCTTCCGGACGGTGAGTCCGATAAAGAAAGAAGATCTCCTGCCTGTTATCTCTACAGTTTTCCGTCTGAATGGTGTTGGTATAATGGAGGAGGGAGGGCTATACAGGATTATCCCCCTGACAGAGAGCATGCATGAGCCAGTGGAGGTGAGGTTTGGCAGGTCTGCTGAGGCGGTGGAGGTTAAGGGAGAAACGATAATCCAGATTGTTCCTCTGAACTTTGTGTCAGCAGAAGAGATGAAGCAAATCCTGGAGCCCTTTCTCACGAAAGGAGCCTCAATTACGGTAGTACCAAACAGGAACAGCCTAATAATCAATGATACCGATGAGAACATCAAAAGGCTTCTGAAGATTGTACAGACCTTTGATGCAGAGATATTCACCGGAATTAAGGTGAGGCTCTTTGTGATCAAGAACTTCAATGTGAAGGATGTCCTGGAGACTCTGCAGAGTGCATTCCCTATTTTTGTTGCGAGGGAGAGGGAGGCCCTCAAGATAAGGGTGTTGCCCATTGAAAAACTGAATTCTATACTGGTCGTTGCCCCTTCTGAGAAGTATATAGAGGAGATAGGGAAGTGGATAGAGTTGATAGACAGCACATTTGAAGGTGCGAGACCAAAGATATATGTTTATCCATTGCAGAATTCAAAGGCAGACCATGTGGCAGAGATATTACAGAAACTGTTTCTTGGAGGAGGTGGGGGAACCACAACGAAAAGGACTGCCACAGTAAAGACCTCCACAAAGATCACCACTCAGAAGAAGGGTGCTAAGAAGACACAACAGAAGACCTCCACACCAAGGGTGGTCTCCTCGCCATTAGAGGAGCCTCTTGTTACCCCTGGTACCAAGATATTTGCAGATGAGATAACCAACTCACTCATCATACTGACAACTCCCAGGGACTACCTCTTAATTGAGGATGTGATAAAGAAACTGGATGTGGTGCCGAGACAGGTCCTGATAGAGGCGCTGATTGCAGAGGTCTCCCTTACTGATGAACTCCAGTTCGGTATAGAGTGGTTTCTGAAGTCACACTTCACCTTAGACAACACACGGCTCACAGGATTTACAGTCTCAGGGGCCCCCTCTCTCGGTTTTGAGCCAGGTTCCCCCCTGTCATCTGCTGGCTTTACCTTTGCAGCAATAGACACAGCCGAGGCAGTGAGAGGCCTGCTTCAGGCCCTTTCCACAAAATCTGAACTGAATGTGCTCTCTTCACCCCATATCCTTGTCTCTGACAACAGGGAGGCAAGGATACAGGTGGGCAACCAGGTCCCGATAGTTACATCAGAGACGAATGTGGAGGGCACCACCAACATCCAGAGGACAATTCAGTACAGAGACACCGGGGTTATACTGAAGGTGAAACCCCAGATCAATGACAGCGGCCTCGTCTCACTTGATATAACCCAGGAGGTCTCTGACGTGAGACAACCAATTACTGAAGGGATAGAGTCACCCGTGATCTTCACCCGTTCGGCAGAGACGAATCTGGTTGTCAGAGATGGTCAGAGTATAATACTCGGGGGTCTGATACAGGAAAACAGCGAGTTCTCACGAGAGGGGATACCCCTTCTGAGTGACCTCCCGATCCTTGGTTATCTCTTTGGCTACCAGAAGGAGACAAAGAGGAGGACAGAGTTGATTGTGATTATCACCCCTCATGTGATAAAGACCATCTCCGAGGCAGATGCCGTGATGGAGGACTTTAACAGGAAACTGCAGAACCTCCAGGAGATATTAAAAGAAAGTGAATCTCAAGAGGAATCGGAGCCTCCTGAGAGGTAGTTGTTTCTCATTCTGTGGTTTCTGCCCCTAAGGGTTGTTTCATTGATTGTTCTTCCTTCTCGATCCTTCTGAGTAACCTGCAGAAAGAGCAGACTTCTGTAAGAGAGGGACCGCCACAAACGGTGCATGTCCCCCGTGGCTCTTCATCTGAAGACAGGGCCTTGAAGATGTGAGACTTTTTGAGGAACTCCAGATAGAAGAAGTGTTTTGTCCCTGGGCTTTCTTCCTCTATGAGATTAAGTGCCCTTTTGTAGAGGAGTGAAGTAGAGTCACGGCTCATTGGACACTCCTGCCTTATGTACTGAATCCTGTTAAGGAAGGCGAAGGCGGCTATTTCCTGCTCTGTTAATCTGAACATGGGTTTCACCTTCCTCCTGAGTCCATTCTCCTCCTCAAGTACAGGAGACTGCTTTGCAACAAATGGTATGTTCCATCTGAGTATATTGCCGAGGAGCCGTGCCACCTCATCATCCAGGTTGTGTCCTGTGGCAACCACATCATAGCCCTCCTCAAGGGCCACCCTGTTAAAGTAGTATCTTTTGACAGTACCACAAACAGAGCAGGCTGTCCTTCTCGCTCTTTTTGCAAGAGGGGCTATCGGCATTTTCTGACTTCCAAAGGGTATCACAATGAGTCTCCTGTTGAGTGTTTCTGCCATTTTTTCTGTCATTTCCAGGGAGGCCTCTGAATAGTCCCCTATGCCCAGGTCTATATAGAGACCATCGGCATTGTAGCCCATTTGAGAGAGGACATACCAGAGGGTGAGACTGTCTTTTCCACCAGAGACGCAGACGAGAATCCTGTCCCTATGGGTGAACATCCTGAACTGGTTGATCCCTCTTTTGACCTGGTGATAGAAGAATTCAAAGAAGTGGTCCCTGCAGAAGGCACTGTTGTGGCGGGGTAGGGAGATAACAGCAGTCTGTCCGCATACCTTGCACTTCATGCCCCCACTTATAACAGGGATGAGTTCAATCTCCTCACCCTCTTGGACAGTCCTGTCAGGGGTGAGAAGTTCGTCACCCCTTGCCACCAGAACGGTATTCTCAAGGACCCCTAATTGTTTCAGTATCTCTCTTACTCTCTTCGGACCTTCAATCTCTACAGTCTTGCCATTGTAATGGTTCACCCTTATCATGATTACTATTTTAACTGAACCATCAGAGTTGCTTCAAAAGGGCGTGAAAAATCCTTGCACGTCGTAAGTGCAAGGATTTTTCACTTTATGCGCTGCTATCTCTCTTTATCGCAGGCCTGAAGCCCAGTTTGTAAAGGATGTTGGCCATGAGGCAGAAGCCTGTGGTGGCAAATATTATGAGGTTCACACCCACAAGCCCTGTCAGTATGAGCCAGTATTTGCTGTGTACTGCCGCAAGTAGGGTTCCCGTCAGGGTGAAGACCCCTGCAACGAGCCAGACGACCCTTTCCAGATACCAACTATCCTTTTTTGCTATATACATCTTCTTCACCTCCCGTATATCTTATCCTTGCACTTACGACGTGCAAGGATTTCATTCATTCTTCCTTGAGCGGGCAGACCCTCTTCTTGAAGAACTCGTAATAGAGTATGGGCACTGCCACGAGGGTCAGGACAGTGGAGGCCACTGCCCCGAACATCAATGAGATGGCAAGGCCCTGGAATATGGGGTCAAAGAGTATCACCGTTGCACCCACCACCACTGCAGCGGCAGTCAGGGCAATGGGCCTGAACCTCACCACACCTGCCTTAACTACTGCATCGTCCAGTTTGTTACACTCGCGCCACTCCATCTGGATAAAGTCAATCAGGAGGATGGAGTTCCTCACGATTATACCAGCCAGTGCAATAAACCCTATCATGGAGGTTGCTGTGAAGAAGGCACCAAAGACCCAGTGCCCAGGCAGTATACCCACGAGGGTCAGAGGAATGGGGGCCATGATAATCAGTGGAGTCACAAAGTGCCTGAACCATGCAAGAACCAGAACATAGATAAGTACCAGCACCGCTGCAAAGGCAATACCCAGGTCCCTGAAGACCTCATAGGTTATCTGCCACTCACCGTCCCACTTCATTGCATATCTGTCCTCAAGAGGCGGCTGATGGGTGTAGAACTGCTTAAGGCTGTAACCGCCTGGCAGTTTCAGTTCCTTCAGTCTGTCCTTGAGTTTCAGTATGGCATAAACAGGGCTCTCCTCCTTTCCAGCCACATCTGCGGTCACATAGACCACCCTCTGGAGGTTCTTGTGGTATATGCTCTTTGACTCTATCCCGTAAACAGGCCGGACCAGTTCTGCCAGGGATACCCTTGCACCTGTGGGACTGAAGAGTTTTATCTCCTTCAGGTCCTCAATGGATGACCTCTCAGACCTCCTGGCCCGTACCACCACAGGAACGGGCTCCTTTGCGGTGTCTATATGCATCAGGGTGGCCTCTACACCACCGAGGTATGTCCTCATTGCCTGGGCCACCTGCTGGGTGGTAAAGCCCAGGCGGGTGGCCTTTTCCCTGTCCACCACAAAGGTGACCTTCTCCTGGTCGTCCTCGTGATACCAGTCCACATCCACCACACCGGGGGTCTCCTCAAAGATCTTCTTTATCTTGCGAGCAATCTCCACCTGTTTTTCATAATCAGGCCCATAGACCTCTGCCACAAGGGTGCTCAGCACAGGCGGCCCTGGAGGGACCTCTGCAATCTTCACATTTGCCCCATATTTTCTGCCTATGGCCTGCACAGGCCCCCTTATCCTCTTTGCAATTTCATGGCTCTGGGCGTCCCTTTCGTCCTTTGGCAGGAGGTTTACCTGTATGTCTGCCACATTAGGGCCCCGCCTCAGGTAATAGTGCCTCACAAGGCCATTGAAGTTAAAGGGCGATGAGGTGCCCACATAAATCTGGAAGTTCGTCACCTCTGGTACAGTGCGGAGATACTGGCCTATCTCCTGGGCCACCCGGGCGGTCCTCTCAAGGGTCACGCCCTCTGGCATGTCAATCACGATCTGGAGTTCTGACTTGTTGTCAAAGGGCAGCATCTTCATGGTAACCCACTTCAGGGGCACGAGCATGAGGGCCACCAGAAGAAGCACAACCACAACCCCGAGGGCAAGAAACCTCCTCTTCCTGCCCCCAATCAGGTAGTTCAGGAGTCTCTCGTAGAGACGGTAAATCCTGCCCTCCGGGCGGCCCTCTCTCTCGGTGCCTGTACCGGTGTGTTTGACATTCTTAAGGACTATGTAACTCATCCATGGGCTCACGATGAATGCCACCATCAGACTCAGAAGCATTGCAGCAGAGGCGCCAACAGGTATTGGTCTCATGTAGGGGCCCATGAGCCCGCTCACGAAGGCCATCGGCAGTAGGGCCGCAATCACTGTGAATGTGGCCAGTATCGTGGGGTTACCCACCTCATCCACTGCAAACACAGCGGTCATGGGCCTGACGCCTGACATCTTAAAGTGCCTGTGTATGTTCTCCACCACCACAATGGCATCGTCCACCAAGATACCGATAGAGAATATCAGGGCAAACAGGGTGACCCTGTTCAGTGTATAGCCGTAGAGGTAGAAGACCAGAAGTGTCAGGGCCAGAGTGACAGGCACTGCCACAGCCACCACCACTGCCTCACGCCAGCCCAGGGCAATGGCAATGAGTATGGTCACCGAGAGTGCCGCAATGAGCATGTGCTTCAGGAGTTCGTCAGACTTTTCCTTTGCGGTCTCACCATAGTTTCTCGTTACTGCAACCTCAACGCCTTCTGGTATAATCACGCCCTTCAGAGCCTCTGTCTTTTTGATTAGTCTTTCGGCAAGGTGTGTGGCATTGGTGCCCTTCTTCTTTGCAATCGCTATGGTAACGGCCTGAAATAGTCCAGAGGTATCACTTTCAGAGCCAGGGCCAAATCCCATGAGGACATAATTTGCAGGTTCTTCAGGCCCGTCCACCACCTCTGCCACATCCCTCAGGTAAACCACCCTGTCGCGATAAACACCCACAACCAGGTTCTTCACCTCCTCTGCAGAGGTGAAGAACCTGCCAGTCTGGACAAGCACCTCACGGTTGTCCCTTGAGAAACTGCCTGAGGGTATGGAGACATTAGCCGACTGAAGTGCCCCTATGATGCGGAGGGGGTCAAGGTTGTAGGCACCTGTCTTTTCAGGGTCCAGAATCACCCGGACCTGCCTCCTCTGCCCGCCTATGATGGTAGTCTCAGAGGCATCAGGGTCCTGCTTTAACTGGGTTTCAAGTTCAAGGGCGATCTGCCTGAGTTGGTAACTGTCGTACCTATCAGAATAAAGGGTCAGGGCAAGCACAGGCACATCGTCAATGGATTTGGGCTTCACCAAGGGTTCTGACACGCCCTGGGGTATCCTGTCATAGTTGGACATGAGTTTGTTGTAGAGTTTAACTAAACTGTCCTCCATGTCCTCGCCCACCTTGAACCTTACGATCGCAAGGCTCATCCCAGGACTTGAGATGGAATAGACATACTCCACGCCCTTTATCTCCCAGAGGAGTTTCTCCATCGGTCTTGTGACCCTGTCCTCCACCTCCTTGGCAGAGGCCCCTGGGAAGGTCACGAAGACATCCACCATGGGAACAAGGATCTGGGGCTCCTCCTCTCTGGGTGTCTGCAGAGTGGCAAAAACCCCCAGAAGCAGGGATGTCAGAACAATTAATGGCGTCAGTTTAGACCTTATAAAAGCCCTTGCTACGCGACCCGACAGTCCTATCGCTTCCATCTATGGCCTCCTTCCAACTCTTACACCATCTTTGAGCACTTCCGTGCCTTCTACCACTATCTCCTCTTCTGGTTCAAGTCCAGACAGGACCTCCACATACTGTCCGTCTGCCTTTCCGGTCTTTACGAGTCTCAGGTGCACGATCTTTTCCCTGTCCACCACATAGACAGCCTCGAGGGCTCCCCATTGAAATAGGGCAGTCTCTGGGATCAGAAGTCTCTTGATCTGGCCCACAGGGACCTTCACCTCAGCATAAAGGCCACCTCTCAGACCATCAATCTCAGGCAGAAGGGCCTTCACACTGAATGTCCTTGTCATCGGGTCCACCTGAGGGGTCACCTCTGAAATCTTCACCTTTGCAGTGTATCCAATGGCCCTCACTGATACCTCTATTTCTTTACCTGTCCTTATCTTACCGGCAAGGGATTCATCAACAGAAAAGACCACCTGGTAATGTGATTCTTCAAGCACAAAAAGGGGCATACCAGGTGCAGCCATGGTCCCGATGTCTATCTTTTTTTCTGCAATCCTTCCATCCTGAGGTGCAGTGACCACTGTATAACCCCTGTATGCCATGGCCTCCTGAAGTGCCGCCTCTGCCCTCTGGAGGGATTTCAGGGCCATTTCATACTGTAGAGTTGCTACATCTCTTTTGGTCTTTATCTGGTCAAACTCCTGCTGTGATATCGCGTTTTCTCTATAAAGGGCTTCGTACCTCCTGTGGGTTACCTCCGCAAGGGCCTTCTGCTTCTCTGCCATTTCCACGGCCCTCTTGGCCTCCTCCACCGCCTCTTCTGCCTGACGGACCTTCGCCTCAATCTCAGGGGAGTTGATCCTGAGCAGGGGGTCTCCCTTCTTCACCCACTCACCCTCTTTCACATAAATCTCATCCACTGTTCCCATCACCTTGGCTGAGACAATGGAGGTGTTTCTGGCCTTCACAAAACCTGTGGTTTCGTAAAACTCTGTTACTGTCTTGACCACAGGCATTGATGTCTTAACACCTGTTACAACCTTGACCTGTTGAAGGTGTGTTTCAGTCTCCTGTGCCTTACAGGAGACAAGGACTAAAAGTATTGATGACATGACTGTCAGTATCTTTTTTTTCATCATTGACCTCCTTTATTTTTCAATCTGCCTAATCTGTGACAGAAGTATCCCTGCCTGATAATATACTTCTATAATTGCTGTGCGGTAATCATTCTCGGCCTGAATAACCTTTGCCCTGGCGGCCTCAAGGGCGGCCTCAGCATTGAGCAGATCAACCAGAGGAGAAAGAGAGTTTTTATATCTCAGTCTCACGAGTCTCAGGGCCTCTTCTGCAGAGGCGAGTTCTGTCCTGGCCAGTTCAAGTGCCTTACCCCTGGCCCTTACATCGAGATATGCCTTCTGAAGGTCAAATCCTGCCTCAAGGGTCTTGGCCTCTATGGCCTTCTTTACGGCATTCAATTCGGCCTCTGCCCTGGCCTTTCTGGGTCCTAAGGTTGGGTCAAAGAGATTCCATCTTAAAAAGGCCATTATCATGTAACTCTGCCCTTCAGAGGTGAATGGTGAGTTGTGGTCATTGAACTGGTAAGTACCGACCATACCAATCTCTGGCCAGAAGGAGGACCTTTCCACCTTCAATACAGCCTCAGCAGATTCGGCCTTCCTCCTGAGTGCCCTGAGGTCTGCCCTCTCAGTATAGACCTTCTTGTAAAAGGAGATATCATCAACAACGAACTCCGGCCAGGAGTCCTCTACATCTACAGGTTCATCACGCCCCATCATAAGGGCAAGGCCCCTTCTGGCAAGGGCAAGGTTCTTTTCTGCCTCAACCACCATCGCCTCTGCCTTCTTTACGGCAGAGGCAGCCCTCAGTTTGTCAGACAGGAGCCCGAGGCCCTTTTCATACATCAATGTGGCAATTCTCAGATTCTCTTTGGTATCTTCCAAGGTCTTATGGGCTGCCTCCAGATACGCCCTCGCTGTCAGGACACCAAGGTATGCCCGAACGGTCTCTTTCACAATCGTCTCCTTTGTCCTTTCGTGTTGAATCTCTGCTGCCTTTGCAGCCTTCCTGGAGGCCTTTATCCCGTAAATCAATCTGGGTATAAAGATGGGTTGCTCTATTTTTATACTGCCCTGAAAATCGTTCTGGGGCTCTGGGGAGTTCAGTCTGTCAATCTGAAAGTCCTGAAGGGTAAACCTCTCCTGATTGAGTTTTGCCATAAAGGCATATGTAGGATTGTCGGTCCTGAGGAACCTCTCCTCAAGGGTGACCTTTGGATAGTAGTGTCTCAGTGTCTCCCGGGCCTTCTCTTTCGTGGCCTCTGTCTGGAGCTCAGAGGCCTGAAGCATAGGGTTGTTTCGGAGGGCCTCCTCTACTGCCTGCCGGAGTGTAACCTGTCCAGCAGAGACTGCAGTTGGCAGAATAAAAATTGCTGCCAGCACCAAAGCCAGTTTTTTCATACCTTGCCTCCCTTTATCTTTTTCATGAATTCCTCAAATGCCTTCATATCACAACGGCCTGTCCTTTTCTGGAACTCTGTACATTCCACTATCATCTTGCGATCTCTGACAAAGGTCCTGTCATCCCATAATGCCTCCTTCAGGAGTTTTACAAACCTCTTCATCTCCCTATCCATATCTTCATTTATCCTGTAAAACCGCAGTTTCTTTTCTTTCCGGTCTTTTAACAGCCCCGCCCTCTGAAGTATTGACAGAGACCTTGAGACCATTGGCTGTGACACACCCAGCACTGCCATCATCTGACAGACACACATCTCCTTCTCCGTGAGCACTAAAAGTAGCCTCAACCTCAGAGGATCTGCCACTGCCTTGAGTATCTCAATCCATTTAGTCATATTTATATATAAACATATGTTAATATGAAAAGTCAAGACTCCGCATTAGATCAGAAAAAAGTCCGTGAAGGTGTTATCTAACAGGGAGACACTCCTGGACTCTTCTGGGTCAGACAAGGAGACTCTCAGAATTTTAAACCGAGGTCAGGCATAAGGGCTGTCAGGTCAGAGACCCTGTTAGTGAGTAACAGTACACCAAAGGCAACCAGGATCAGACCGCTGATGAACATGATAATCCTGATGTACTTGAGGAGCCTGCGGGAGTAACTGAGAAAGGTGTTTATGGCGAGGGCGGAAAGGAGGAAGGGTATCCCGAGGCCAAGGGAATAAACAGAAAGGAGTTTCAATCCATAGGAGGCAGAGCCCTTTGTGCTCGCCATCACCAGTATACTGCCCAGAATCGGACCTATACAGGGAGTCCACCCTGCGGCGAAGGCCATCCCCACAAAGAAACTACCTATGTAGCCAGTGGGTTTTCCGCTCAGGTGGAGTTTTCTTTCCTTCATCAGGAAGTCAAGTTTCAGGATTCCAGAAATGAAGAGTCCGAATATGATTATGAGTATTCCACCTGCTATCCTTATCACGTCCTGATATTGAAAGAAGAGCCTGCCCACCAGGGATGAAGAGGCTCCAAGGAGTATAAAGACGAAGGAAAACCCGAGTATAAAGGAGAGGGAGTTTGTGAGTGTGAGAAACCTCACCCTTCGTCTGTCCTCTTGAGATGTAAGGTCCTCAAAAGACAGGCCTGTTATGAAGGTGACATAGGACGGGACCAATGGCAGTACACAGGGAGACAGGAATGAGGCCATGCCTGCTATAAATGCTATGGGATAACTTATATCTGTCTTCATCTTGCACACTCCTTTTCTGAACCCTTAATCTTTTCTATTGCATGGGGCAGCACCTCTACCAGTACATCGAGGGATTCCTGTACCGCCTTTGGACTGCCCGGAAGATTCACTATGAGGCACCTCCCCTTTATTCCTGCCACCCCTCTTGATAGCATTGCCCTGGGCGTCTTCTTCATACCCTCTGCCCTTAATGCCTCTGCTATGCCCGGTACCTCCCGTTCTATAACCTCCAGCGTCACATCAGGTGTTATGTCTCTCGGAGAGAGCCCGGTCCCTCCATTGGTCACCACAAGGTCAACCCTTTCTGAGAGTTCAAGCAGGGCCTCCCTCAGAGGCCCCCACTCGTCAGGGAGTATTCTGTAATCAAGGCATTGATATCCTCTCTCCTCAAGGTATTCCTTCAGGAGTCTACCACTTTTGTCCTCTCTGAGTCCTGATGCGCCCCTGTCACTCATTGTGATCACCGCAAAGGTGATGGCATAGTTAAGGACCTCTATAGGGTCTCCAACCTTTATCTCCCCACCCTTCAGGACCTTAACAAAGATCCCCTCTCGTGGCATCACGCAGTCTCCTGCCTGGTAGTAGATGTTGCAACGGCTGTGACATCTCTTACCTATCTGTGAGACCTCCACCTCTGCATCTCCTATCCTTAATCTTGTGCCGATGGGGAGACTCAGGAGATCAATTCCCTTTGTGGTGATGTTTTCTGCAAAATCTCCTGGACCGACCTCAAGCCCCAGGTCTCTCATCTTATTGATACTCTCTATGGCAAGTAGACTCACCTGCCTGTGCCAAGTAGATGATGCATGGGCATCACCAGTTATCCCATGGTTGGCCTCAAGGGTGGCTCCCTCTACCGGGGTCTTTCTTGTGCCCTTTGTGGGGCTTACATTAATGGAGACCACAATGCCTCTCATAGAATTTAGTATAGTTTTTATAGCAGGAAGTAGTCAAATCTCCTATTACCTTTTAGGGTCTATACCTTCTGAAGTACTCCTCTGTTAAATTACTCACTGTACTGGCAAGCAGTATCAGGCTCACCAAATTGGGTACTGCCATGAACATGTTGGCGATGTCGGCAAAGTTCCAGACAAGTTTCAGAGGTACATAGGCACCTATTACCACAAGGATTGTGTATATGATCCGATAGGGCATTACTGCCCTATGTCCGAAGAGGAATTCTGCACTCCGGTCTCCGTAGTAGGACCAGGCGATAAGGGTAGAGTAGGCAAAGAAGACAAGGCCGAATCCAACCACCCATGAACCGAATGGACCAATAAAGTGCTGGAAGGCATGGGCAGAAAGGGCGGCACCCTGGAGCCCTTCAGGCCTTGCATCACCCCAGGCACCTGAAAGCACGATTACAAGGGCGGTCATCGAACAGATCACTATTGTATCAATGAAGGGGCCCACCATAGCGACCAGGCCCTCCCTCACAGGTTCTGTGGTCTTTGCTGCTGCGTGGGCCATGGGTGCAGAGCCGAGGCCTGACTCATTGGAGAAGACCCCTCTGGCAACTCCGTATCTGATGGCACTGCCAATGGCACCTCCACCAACTGCCCATGGATTGAGGGCATGGTTGAAGATGGTAAAAAGGGCAGATGGTATCCTTTCCAGGTTTGTAAGGATTATGATCAGTCCTGCCATGCAGTAGGCGATTGCCATAAAGGGTACGAGCCTTGAGGCAACTGTGGCTATTCTCTTTATACCACCAATAATCACGAGGCCAACAGCAATTGCCATCAGGATGCCCAGCCAGAGACGATACCTGTACACACCTGGAAAGATGAACCTGATTCCATCAACAACGGAGTTTGCCTGGACCATATTGCCTATCCCAAAGGATGCTATAAGGGTAAAAATGGCAAAGGCGGTGCCAAGCCACTTCATATTCAAGCCATTCTTCAGGGTATACATTGGCCCGCCCGAGACCTCCCCGTCCGGATGCACCTCACGGTACTTCAGTGCAAGACTGCATGATGCATACTTGGTTGCCATCCCCACCAAGGCCGTGATCCACATCCAGAAAACAGCCCCCGGGCCTCCAAAGGCTATAGCGGTAGCCACACCAGCGATATTACCTGTACCAATAGTGGCTGATAGCGCGGCCGAGAGTGCCTGAAAATGGGTAACCTCGCCTGGGTCTGTCTTCCTGTCATACCGACCAGAGATGAGTTCAAAGGCATGCCTGAAGCCCCTGATCTGCACAAATCTCAGACGGACCGTTAAGTACAGTCCGGTGCCAACCAACAGTATCACTGAAGGGATACCCCATACATATCCCGCAATCCTGCCTGTCAGTTCTGTCAGGGCCTGGAGTATCTGCATCGTCTGGAGATTATAAGGTTTTCAGTGAGAAAATGCCAATATCAGGTCATCTGTCTTCACCCAGATCCAGGATGCTCAACCGTTCGGTATATGGTCTTTTCCTGTACTGCTCAATCCTGAGCATCTTCTTTATCACCTCGTTCATCCTCAGACACTGCCCTTCAAGAGTAGATATCTCCTCTGAATGGTCTTCTCCAGTGCCTGCCTTTGCCTTGATAATCTCAGCGATATTTAAGATAATTGAGAGGGGTTGCCTGAGTTCATGGGCTGCAGAGGCGGCCATCTCAACTGCAGCAGTAAGTCTATCCTCCGTCACATCGTGAAGTATTACCAGTCTTCCATAACTCCTGTTTCCATCTGTTACTGCTACCTCCCTCAGGGTATAATACCTGTTTGACAGTTTTATCTCCTTTATGTCTCTGCTGGTAACGATCTGTCTGATAAGGGGAGAGTCTAATTCACTCACATCCCTGCCAACCACATCATCTGCACAAAGGCCCGTCAACTCGGTGAAACTTGGATTAACCATCACAACCCTGTTATCCTCATCTATAACCATTATGGCATCAACAATACTGTCAAGGACCTGCTGGTTTCTTGCTGACAGTTCCTGCAGTGACTGATTCAGTCTCTTTATCTCACGGAAACTATCACTGATCCTCTTGGAAAAGAACACCGTCAGAATCATAACAAACCCGACCATCACAAGACCAAATGTGGCGAAGGAGATAGCCGATCTCTTTATCTGGGCTGAGTAGATCCTGTAGGCAAAATCTACAGGTATATCAATGCTGAGGGCTGCACTCAGGTTGATATGGCAGTCCAGGCATCTACCCTTCAATCTCACAGGTGCTATGTATCGATAATACTGAACCCCATTCATAGAGGTGGTGGTGCTCTCTTCTTCCTTAGTGCCCAGGGTAAAGGCCTTTAATGCCTCTGTCTCCCATGGATCAGGTCTATTGTCTGTATCCAGGGCCTGCAGACTCGTTAGATGAAACCTGTAGGCAGCCCTTTTTGTGGTAAGTGCCCTTATCCTTTCACTGTAGATAGAGGGGTCAACCCTGGCGTACTCCTTTCCCATAACAGACACCCTTACAGAGGAGGGTCGCTGCAGGTGTTCGGTCACCTCAACAAAGTATCCGCCGTGGGGGCCCCTCCATATACCCGACTGGAGTATGTGCTGATAGAGTGACCTTGCATAGAGTCGCATGTTCTTCTGCTGTATCTCCTCTATCCCCCTCTTTTCCCAGTAAAAGATCAGTAATGCCAGGAGTGTTAGTATAAGTATTAGTGGAAGCGACAGGATGAGGGCAAGTTTAAGGGGATTTTCAGGTTGTCTGAGCCAGTTCCTCATCTACAACTTTCCTCAGTTTATTCAGTAGTGAGATTACCTCACAGTATCTCGTCTTGAAGGATATACGGTTTACAATGAGTCTTGCTGAAAAGGCATCTATGGTCTGAATCTCTCTGAGGCGGTTCTCTTTGAGTGTCACTCCTGTAGAAACAAGGTCAACTATTAGGTCTGCTATAGCGGCATGCGGAGCGAGTTCAACAGAACCATACAGGGGGATGACCTCAAACTGTATGCCCTTCTGAGAGAAGAACCTCTCGGTAATATTGGGATACTTTGTGGCTATCCTCAACGGCCCCCTCGAACGTCTTGTGCCTTCTTCTGGCTCTGCCACCACCAGTCTGCAGTGGCCAAAAGGCAGACGGAGTACCTCATAGATATCCTTTGGTTCCTCAAGGAGCAGGTCTTCTCCCACTATACCGAGATCTGCACCACCGTTTTGTACAAAGGTGGGGACATCCTTTGCACGGAGGATCAGGACCCTGATGCTACCATCCTCAGAGAGGTGGACCAGTTTGCGTGAATCAGTGATGTTGCCCAGAATTACCCCAGCCCTTTTTAGCAGTCCAAGGGACTCCTCAAGGAGTCTTCCCTTCGGCAGCGCGAATGTCAACATCAGAGCCTCTTTCTTTCCACTTCGGCACCAAGTGCCCTCAGTTTCTCCTCCATCCTCTCATACCCCCTGTCCAGGTGATATACCCTGTGGATTGATGTCTCACCTTCCGCAACAAGGGCTGCAATCACAAGCGAGGCGCTCGCCCTCAGGTCAGTTGCCATCACAGGTGCCCCCTTTAATCTATCCACCCCCTTTACGGTGGCCACCGACCCTTCCACTGAGATGTCCGCACCGAGTCTCCTCAACTCCGCTACATGCATAAATCTGTTTTCAAAGATGTTCTCCCTTATCACGCTGGTCCCGCTGGCGATGGTCATAAGTGCCATAAACTGGGCCTGCATATCTGTAGGAAAGCCGGGGTAGGGCATTGTCTTCACATCACTCGGCAGGGGTCTTGATACCCCCTTCACCAGTAAACTGTCTCCTGAGACCCTTATATCAACCCCCGTCTCCCTCAGTTTTGCAATAACGGCCTCCAAGTGTTCCGGCCTGGTCTTTTCAATTACCGCCTCTCCCTGGGTGATGGCCACAGCAGTGATATAGGTGCCTGTCTCAATCCTGTCGGGGATCACCTCATGATTCATTGGTCTGAGACTCTCTACCCCTTCAATCTCGATTACGTCAGTGCCTGCCCCTTTTATCCTCGCCCCCATTTTATTCAGGGCATCTGCCAGATCTGCCACCTCAGGTTCCTTTGCGGCGTTTTCGATCTTAGTGACACCCTCTGCAAGCACTGCGGCCATCATAAGGTTTTCTGTACCTGTCACAGTGGGTATGTCCAAGTATATCTCTGTCCCCTTCAGCCTTCCAGCCCTGGCCTTTATATATCCAGAGTCAAGTTCGATCCTGGCCCCCATCCTCTTCAGTCCCTCCAGATGGAGGTTGATGGGCCTTGCTCCTATGGCACATCCACCTGGCAGGGAGACCTCTGCATGGCCAAACCTGGCCAGAAGGGGGCCGAGCACCAGTACAGAGGCCCTCATGGTCCTCACCAGTTCATAGGGGGCCTGCTGGTGTCTTATATCCGAGGTGTCTAACTGGAGACGGGAGTCTCTCAAACTCCAGACCGCTCCCATGGACTCCAGGAGAGAGGCCATTGTCTGTACGTCCTTAAGAACAGGGACATTACTGATGTGATGTGTGCCAGGACAGAGGAGGGAAGCAGCCATCAGGGGAAGGGCAGAGTTTTTCGCCCCTGAAATCCGTATCCTGCCTGTCAGGGGTCTTCCCCCCTTTATGAGGAGCACATCCATTCAGGGATACCGAGGTGAGCGTCTGGAATGGGATGCCTCTCTGTTCAACCCGGCCAGTATCAGAACCCTTTCTATACCTGTAAGGTCCTTCACCATATCAATAACTGCAAGGGATGCCTGCTGAGCCATCTCAGAGACCACAGTGGCCTGTCCAGGGCCTGTCTCCAGAAGCAGATATCCTCCGGGTCTGAGATAGGCTGAAAACTCATTCAGTATTCTCCTGTAGTAATGGAGGCCGTCAGGTCCACCATCGAGGGCCTCCTTAGGTTCATAATTGCCCACCTCAGGCTGAAGGAGGGGAATCTCTCCTGAAGGAATATAAGGTGGATTTGAGACGATGAGATCAAAGGTGAGCCCCTTCACAGGAGTGAAGAGGTCTCCTCTGAGGAAGGAGACATTGCTTATTCGGTTTGTCTCTGCATTTGACCTTGCCACTTCAACCGCCTGATGAGAGATATCTACGCCGTACACCTCGATATGGGGCATCTCCTTTCCAATCGCCAACCCGATGCAACCTGTTCCAGTGCAGAGGTCAAGCACCCTCGGGTTTGGGGATCCTATGGTCCTGAGGACCCGTAATGCCTCTTCGACCAGCAGTTCTGTCTCGGGTCTTGGAATAAATACACCCTCCGGGGTGAGGATCTTGAGGCCATAAAACTCGGCAAAGCCTGTGAGGTACTGGGGGGGGACCCTCTTCAGTCGCCTCTTGAAGGAGGCCCGGAGGATGTCCACCTTTGGCCTCGGCAGGGTTGGATTGTCTCTATACAGTGTAACCCTGTCGAGGCCAGTAGTCTGAAGCAGCAGATACTCGGCCTCTCTTTCAGATTCCTCCAGTCCTGCTGTCTCAAAGATACCGCTGAGTGCAGAATAGATTGCAAGGGCCTCTGTCATGCCACCTTTTTTAATTCTTCTGTCTGGAAGTGGGTTATAAGGGCATCTATAATCTCATCGAGGTCCCCCTCCATTATCTCAGGGAGCCTCTTCAGGGTGAGTCCAATACGGTGGTCTGTAACCCTGTTCTGAGGATAGTTATATGTCCTGATCCTCTCGCTACGGTCACCTGTGCCTATCTGTGACCTCCTCGCCTCTGATATCTTCTGTTCCTGTTCCCGGAGTTTCATCTCATAGAGTCTCGCCCTCAGTACCTTCATCGCCTTTTCCCTGTTTTTGTGCTGTGACCTCTCATCCTGGCACTGCACAACGATTCCTGTTGGTATATGTGTTATCCTGACTGCTGATGAGACCTTGTTTACATGTTGTCCCCCCGCCCCTGAGGCCCTGTAGGTGTCTATCCTGAGGTCTTTTTCGTCTATCTTGATGTCAACCTCTTCAGCCTCTGGAAGTATTGCCACAGTGGCAGCAGATGTATGGATCCTGCCCGAGGTCTCTGTAACCGGGACCCTCTGGACCCTGTGGACTCCACTTTCGTACTTTAGACGGCTATACACACCCCTGCCCTGCACAGAGGCTATCACTTCTTTGAAGCCACCAAGGCCTGTAGGATGGGCATCTATCACCTCCACCTTCCAGCCCTTCTTCTCGGCGTACTTGCTGTACATCCTGAAGAGGTCTGCAGCAAAAAGGGCTGCCTCCTCTCCACCTGTACCGGCCCTTATCTCCAGGATTATGTTCTTTTCATCCCTTGGGTCCTTTGGCAACAGATGTATCTTCAGTTGCCTCTCTATCTCAGGTAGTTTTGACCTGAGGTTCACCAGTTCCTCCTCTGCAAGCCTCCTGAGTTCCATATCCTCTGATCGGAGGAGTTCCTCTGCCTCCTGTATATCCCTCTTTGTTTGTTTGTACTGTCTGTACAATCTGACAATAGGTTCCAGTTCTGCCTGTTCTCTGGACAGACGTGCATAGAGTTCCCTGTCCTGAAAGACCTCAGGGTTTGAGAGTCTCTGTGTGAGTTCCTCATACTTCTGTTCGATATTGGACAGTTTCTCTAAGAGATTCTCCATCAGAGCACCTCCTTCAGGGCCACAATTGCCACCTCTAACTGATCAACCTCTGGCTCCCTTGTGGTGAGCCTCTGAAGCATCAGGCCTGGGATTATCAAAGGACTGAACAGGGGGGTTCCCCTCCTCTTCGCTCCAAACTTCAGCACCTCATAGGAAACACCTGCCACCACAGGTATTAGCAGGAGCCTCCCAAGGAACTTCTGCCAGAACGGCCAGCCCGAAGGTATAAAGGAGAAGACCAGGATGCTTATGCACATAACTATCAGGAGAAAACTGGTCCCGCATCTGGGATGAAGTTGGCTGAACCTCATTGTATTTTCAGCCTCAAGGGATGCCCCTGACTCATAGGCGTTTATCACCTTGTGTTCTGCTCCATGGTACTGAAATATCCTTCCCATTTCACTCCAGAGACCGACTACAAACAGATACAGAAGAAACATCCCGAGTCTGAAGATTCCGTCCACCAGATTGAAGGCGATCCTGCTATCCCGGAGCACCGGCCAGAGGTGAGAGAGGAGTTTTGTTAAATAAAGAGGGACAAAGACGAATAACGCTATACCAAGGACAAAGGCGACCAGAAAGGACAGGGCCATTGCTGTCCCGTTAGGGCTTTCATCCTCTGGATAGGCCATGGTCGCAGAGAAGTTGAGTGCCCTCACCCCTATGATCACCGAGTCAATAAGCAGGATAACTCCCCTCAGAAGGGGTAACCTCAGCAGCGGGTGTCTCCTACGGACCGCATCTGTCATTGTGTGAATAAACCCGCTCCGGTCCCTCACAGCCACTGCCCAGCGATCTCTGGACCTCATCATTACCCCTTCAATCACAGCCTGTCCACCTATGGGGGCAGTATTAGACAGGGATAACCATAAGAGAAGGGGCAGGACCTTAAGGCTTCTCCTCGAGATGGGCATATTTCTTTTTGAATTTTTCAACTCTTCCCTCAGTATCAACCAGTTTCTGTTTTCCTGTGAAGAAGGGATGGCACTTTGAGCAGATGTCCACCTGTATCCTCGATTTTGTGGACCTGGTTACAAAGGTTTCACCACAGGCGCAGACAACCTGTGCCTCTACATACTTTGGATGGATGCCTTCTTTCATCTCTTTCCTCCCTATTCTGTTATTTTATAGCCGAGTCTGTTAACCGTTTCAGTTACAAGGTTCTTCAGTTTCTCCTTCTCGAGGACTGAACCATCATAATGTATCCTTAACTCTTCATCCACCATCTCTACTGCCATAATTCCGTTCAGGGATCCAAGAAATCTCTTTATCGCATTCTGGCAGTCATAACAACAGAGACCACTCACCCTGAAGGTTGCTAAGGCCATATAATATTTTATTAAAATATGGTCAAAAATCACAATGAGTGAATATGAATGGATGAACAGAGGCCCATTGACTACAGGCTTCTTGCTGATGCAATTATCGAGTTGAACATCTGCCGCAGGAATGTGGCCATATACCCACCGGAACATCCTGCTGTGGAAAGGGCCCTCAATAATGCCTATCAGTACTTGGAGCAACTCTTACAATTAACAAAGGAATTGAGGGTCGCCTTTGTGAGGGACTCCATTGTGGTGGGAGAGCACTATTTAGAGCGTAATAATCCTGTTCTGAGGGAGTTTGCCTCCTTTATAAGCAGCCTCGGTATTGTCTCGATCACATTCTCCTCTGGTATCACCCGAGATGAACTCTACAGATTTCAGAGAATGATTTCTGAAAGAGATGTTGACCTGAGGGAGATGATCCAGCAGGAGGACCTACCCCATCTCCAGATAGAGTTTATCGACTACAGCGCCTTTGTCTTGGAGGAGAAGACCGCCACAGAGGACTCCGGAGAAGGCCTTATGGAGAGATACGTTTCTGCACTTTTAAAAGGCACCCTTGGTACCTCTGAGGCGTCGGCCGTGGTTACAGTGCCACCTAAGGACCTTGCCAGGGTGTTTAATAAACTGCCGGTTGAAGAATTTGATGAGGTCGCCTATGAGAGGGTCATAAGCACATATCTGAGAAGGGCAAGAGAGGGTTCAGGCAGATTACGCAACCTCTTTGATCTGATAAAATTCCTGAGACCTGAGTTGAAGAGGAAATTCCTCAGCAGCACCATAAGATTTGCCTCTAAGCAGAGAGAGGTGATGATGACCGCGTTACAGGATGTCTCGATTGAAGAGATAGAGGAGATGATAGAGTTGATTAACAGGGAGGGCTTTACCCTGCCAGAGACAGTAAAGACCCTGATTAATGAATTCACAAAGTACCAGGATATCTCATTTGACCACTCCCTTAAGGGTTCACTGCTTGACGACATTGTGCTTACAGAAGAGATGAGGGAGTTTTTTGGTAAGACCGGATACGGCAGTATAGTCCCTGAGGAGTATCACAGACAGATTGAGAGACTCGCTACTCTAAGACCACCTGTCATCACGGAGACAGATGATATCAAAATGATGTTTACTGAGGAAGTACAGAAGGAACACCACTTCTCTGTGATGCTTCAGTTGCTCTCCTCGGATCTAATCTCAGAGGAGGACTTGAGGGGGCTGTTCAACACAATGAAGGGTTATCTGAAGGAGTTTGTGAGCAGGGGTAGATATAGAGAGTTGCTGGAGGTGATTGAAATTCTGAAGAGGAACATCCAGACAGGCAGGTTGAAGGGCCCGTCCTCAGAGGCCCTTGAAGAACTCACCTATGCCGGTTTTCTGAAGACAGTAGTGAGTTCTATCACAAGGGCGAAAAAACAGGACAGGGAGGATGTACTATTCCTCATGAAGCACCTCGGCAAAACACTTCTGCCATATCTATTTAACGCCCTCTCAGAGGAGGAATCCTCTCACGTGAGAAGGTATCTGCTTGATCTGATCATCCATACAGGCAGGGATTCAATCCCTGAGGCTATCAGTAGGCTCGATGATGACAGGTGGTATGTGAGGAGGAACATGCTCTATATCATTCATGAGGTGGGCGACAGGGATACACTGCCTTACATAAAAAGGTTTGCTGAGGATCCTCATCCAAAGGTGAGAATGGAGGCCCTCAGGTGTATGCTTAAATTTGGGGATCCCGAAGCAGTGGAGGTCCTCAGGGGTTATATAGAATCAGACGATGAGAAGGAGTACCATCAGGGTACAAGCCTTGCTGGGATCTATAAGGTGAGGGACCTCGTCCCTGAACTGATAAGGATTGTGAAGAAGAGGGGTCTGACAGGTATTGATTATGAGAGGAAGATACCAGCAATCAGGGCCCTTGGAAAGATAGGAGACATCAGGGCACTGGAGGCCTTCAGAGAGGTCCTTTCTCTGAAGAGCATTCTCCACAGGGGGACCATAGAGGTATTAAAGGAGGAGGTCTTCAGACATCTGAAGAATTTCCCCTATGAAAGCATACAGGGGATTGTAGAGGAAGGGCTTAAGTCTAAGAATGAGACAATAAGAAGGGAGTGTCTGAGGTTAAAAAAGAGGGGGTTAAAATGAAATCCTTAGAGGCCTTTATAAATGCTGTGATGGCTGCTGTTTCAAATTGTCGTTTATACGGTGTTGATCATCCCTATGTGGATGACAATACCAGGAGGGCATTGCAGGTACTTGATGAGGTCCTTTCCGGGAGAGACACCCTTGAGATCATGGTGATTGATGATGATCTTGTGGTGAACAGACAACCGATGAAGAAAAGGGGGCCTCAGACAGAGAACTTTTTGAAGAGGTTGAAGGAGAGGGGTATCTCAAGGGTTGAAATTTATCGAGATCTGGATACAGATGAGTTGAGGCGGTTTGTGGAGTACATGGCAGGCAAGGGCCGAGGCCTTGAAGGGGTAAAACATATAAGGGTGGGTGTAGTAAGTGTTGCCTGCAGAGGTCCCTCTGAAGTGGCTGAAGAGTCTCAAACCGAACTGATGGAATATCCGGAAGAGATCAAGGGAATTTTCAAGAGTATGTATGGTAGAGGAGGACTCTTTTCTGAGATTAATATAAGGAGTCTCGAGGAGATGGTTCTTGATTTCTTCATTACCTTGAAAAGAGAGGTCTCTTTATTGAGACTGCTTGCCCCCGTCGTCTCCTATGATGAGTATACCTATACCCATGCGGTAAATGTGGCTGTGCTCTCCATGTTTCAGGCCGAATCCCTGGGTCTTTCAGGCAAGATGCTTCAGGATGTGGGAGTCTCAGGGCTCCTGCATGATGTGGGGAAGGTCTTTATTGAGAAAGAGGTGATTCAGAAGAAAGGGGCCCTTGGTGATAGAGAGATAAATCAGATTAAATTGCATCCCCTTCTTGGTGCCAAATACCTCTCCACTATTAAAGGTATCACTCCCCTTGCACCAGTGGTTGCCTATGAGCATCATATCCGGTACGACGGAAAGGGATATCCCTCCCAGAGAGCCGGCTACAGGCAGCATCCATGCAGTCAGATTGTGGCAGTGGCTGATTACTTTGATGCATTAAGGACGGTCAGACCTTACAGGGGGGCCGTCTCTGTTAGAGACACCCTCTCGATTATGCAAAAGGAGGCCGGCAGGGGATTAAATCCTTTCCTGCTTGACAACTTTATAAAGGTGATCCTTCCTGCCATGCAGTAATTTCAATCTTCTGTCAAAAACTACTTTTGAGATAGCCACGTTTTCAGGGCATTAACAAACAGGTCCAATGCATCCTGATTACTGGCAAGGTGTAGATGTATATAACTTCCGAGACAATTTTTAACGAGGAAACCTCCCTGGGAAGGTTTAGAAAGTCTCTTGTTGGATGTATAGACATCCTCAATCTCAGGGGCCATCTCAACAATCTCTGAGTAATGAAACTCATGACCACGAAGGCGGTCTCCTTTGTTACCAAGTATTGTATTTTTCTTCAGTCTTATCTCCCTGTATCCAATACTGAAACCATCATTCCTCATTCGTGCCTTTACTGGAAACACCCCTGCCAGTGGAAAGAACTTCCCCTTTATATCATATATCCCTTGCATCAGATACATGAACCCTCCACACTCTGCGTAGACAACCCCGCCCCTTTCAACAAAATCTCTGATTGCCCTTTTCATCTGTCTGTTCTCAGAGAGTTCAGAGAGATAGAGTTCAGGATATCCGCCACCGAGATAAACACCTGCAGTCTTGTCGGGCAGACTGCTGTCTGCAAGGGGACTGAAAGGGATACACTCAACACCTCTTTCACTCAGTTGCTCAAAGGTATCCTCATAATAGAAGGAAAAGGCCCTGTCCCTTGCCACTGCTAACCTGGTGACCTTAGGGTTAACAGGAGTTGAAGGGGTTGGTCCTGTGAGATTCTTCAGAGGGGTCCTTTCGAGCAGAACAGATATATTGATTGATGCCCCAACCCTTCTGGCCAATCCCTTCAATACTGATGCATCAATTTCGGAAGCAGTGTAGAGGCCGAGATGTCTCTCCGGTAGCCTGATCTCAGGCTCTGGATGTAGATACCCGATTACAGGGACACCTGTATATCTCTCTATAGAGTCTTTCAATATCTCATGGTGTCTCTTACTGCTGACCCTGTTAAGCACAACACCTATCACCTCGAGGTTTTCCAGTTCCATTATACCCTTTACCACTGCTGCAGCAGACTCGGCCATATTGTGTGCATCTATCACAAGCACCAGAGGCAACCCGAGTAATTTACAAAGGGAGGCGGTGGAGGATTCACCGCCATCATAGACCCCCATCACCCCCTCCACGATAGCCACATCCACATCCAGGGTCTTACGATAAAATAGTTCCTTTACATATCCTGTTCCGGACATCCAGATATCCAGGTTATATGAGGTGCGGCCTGAGACAATCCTGTGCAGTCCGGGGTCTATAAAGTCAGGGCCAACCTTGAAGGGCTGGACCCTCACTCCATTCTGCCTCAGTGCGGCAATCAGGCCAAGCACAACAGTCGTCTTGCCTGCACCAGTACAAGGGGCACCAACCACAAAGCCCTTCATGGCACTCCTTTCTCAGGTTTTATAAATGGTACCAGATCCTGGCCAAATTTGGCATTTGACTCCCGTCGCCGATATACGATTAAAAGGTGGTGGAGGACTGTTGCCCTCACACTTCCGAAGTGTGAGGAGGAACAGAGGTTACTGGGCAGAGGAGTCAAAGGAGGTACTTTAGGAGTTGGGGACCCTTTGAGAGACCTATTGTGATGGAGATACTGCCAATAGGTGAGTTCTATCCGAGGAGTACCATCAGGATTGCTACAAGAAACATCCGTTGAAATACAGGCTCTATAGATTCGACTCCGGCAGAGACAGGTTTCTTGAAAGAATGTGGAAAAAGAGAGGAAGAACCTCAAAAGGGAGGGGTATGGAGAATATCTCAAATTGTTTGAGAGAGGCTCAGAAGTGTGGCTAATACTCTCTTATCTTCTTGCAGATGGTCTCTGTAACTTCGGCAGTTGTTGCCTTGCCTTTGAGGTCCGGGGTCATTATTCCATCTTTAAATGTGTCCTTTATAGCATTCATTATGAGTTCCTCTGCTTCCTTATATCCTAAGAATTCAAGCATCATTGCTCCACTCCATATCTGAGCAACAGGATTTGCAATCCCTTTACCGGCAATATCAGGAGCGGAACCATGTACTGGTTCAAACATTGATGGAAATTCTCTCTCAGGATTGAGGTTTGCAGAGGCTGCTATGCCAAGACTACCTGCCAGTGCAGGTCCAAGATCAGAAAGGATATCACCAAAGAGGTTGCTTCCGACAACCACATCAAAGTGCTGAGGGTTTAGAACAAATTTCGCACTCAGTGCATCAATGTGAAACTTATCTCTTTCAATCTGGGGATATTCATTGCCAATTTCTTCAAAGACCTCGTCCCAGAAAGGCATTGTAAAGATTATCCCATTGGATTTTGTAGCAGCTGTAACCCTTCTTCTGCCTGTCTTGACTGCATATTCAAAGGCAAATCTTATGATCTTTTCAACTCCATATCTTGTAAAGACAGATTCCTGTATAACTATTTCCCTTTCAGTTCCTGAGTAAATTCTGCCCCCGATGTTAGAATACTCTCCTTCATTGTTTTCTCTGATAACGACAAAGTCTATATCGGAAGGTGTAACATCTGCAAGTGGAGATCTCACCCCTTCAAAAAGCCTTACAGGTCTCACATTTGCATACTGCTGAAACTCTCTTCTGATTGGGATCAATAAGCCCCACAATGAAACATGGTCAGGGACTTTTGGGTCACCTACTGCACCCAGGAAAATTGCTTCAAAGTTTTTAAGTATGTCAAGGCCATCTTCAGGCATCATTCTCTTATTTTTAAGGTAATATTCACACCCCCAGGGAAATGCTTCATACTCGAGTTTAAAACTACCTGTAACCTCTGAGACCGTGTCAAGTACCTTCATTGCGGCAGGCACAACCTCTTTCCCTATTCCATCTCCAGGGATTACTGCTATGGAATGGACTTTCATATTACATCCCTCCTACAATGATTTCTTTAAACTTACTTTTCACTTTTTGTAATTGTTCCTTATGCAGACTTCTGCCATGGGCATCCATTGTCACAATTCCTGTAAATCCTTCCACTTTTATTTTCCATATCGCCTCAGGTGTTCCGAATTCTTTCAACTTAAAGACATCCAGGATTTCTACAACTTTCTCTGCATTTAGCACCCCTGCTCCACCGATGCCGTGAAGATATATTGCCTTGTTGTCCTGACAGGCCTTTAAAGTCAATTCTCCCATACCTCCCTTTCCTATGACTACCTTTACATTAAAGTGCTTTATAACCCTGTGTTGATATAACTCTGTCCTTATGCTTGTTGTAGGCCCTGACGATATAAATCTCCATCTGTCATCCTCTCTTCTCACAATTGGACCACTGTGGTAGATAAATCCACCATTTAATATCTCTTTTAGTTGGTGGTAAATAGAGAGGTCTTCTGAAGAGAGATTCTGGCTTTCCATTAATCTTTCCACTATATATTTATGAGCCATATCTCTTGAAGTAATCCCGACTCCATAGAGTTCAATCACATCTCCGATCTGGACTCCAAGAATGTCTTCGTCTGTTATTGGTGTTACAAGTTTTTTCATCTTGAGCCTCAGATTATTTCAAACTCAGAGTCTCCTTTGTATACCAATCGTCTCCTTCTCATTGCCCAGCACATATAACTTACTGTGACAAAAAAACATGCGGGCAATCTATGTAATCTACCCACTTTAACGGCCAGGACAGTAGACCTTCCACCAAGCCCCTGGGGACCTATTCCAAGGGAGTTTAAATCTCTCAGTAGGGTTTCCTCCAGTCTCTGAAGAATTTCATCACTGTTTTTATCGTCGAGTCTTCTCAGAAATTGTCGTTTTGCCTCCTTGTAGCCACCTTCTCTGTCTCCCCCTATACATACACCCAGAATTCCAGGAGGACAGCCCTTCCCCTCTGCCTTTACAACCGCATCAAGCACAACCCTTCTCACACCTTCAAGATCTCTGCCGGCATTCAGTGGGGTATAGGGGAGGCTATACTGACAACTCACATTCTCACTACCACCACCTTTTAGTATTAGTGAGATCTCAATATATTCTTTATTTTCATCCTCTTCAAAATATATGGCAGGAAATCCCGCTCCAAGGTTAATCCCGCTATTGATACCAGTTACAGGATCAACTGCGTTGGGTCTCAAATACTGGTGCTCGGTGGCCCTTTTTAGTGAGTCTTTAATATGTCGCTTTAATTCCTCTCTGGAAATCGCGAAATTCTTGGGTACATTGACATAAAAGACAGGAAATCCCGTATCCTGGCAGATAGGGGCACTCCTTTCAGATGCGAGGTGTAGATTTTCAAGATACTCAGAGAGTATCACCTCTCCTATCGAACCAGTTTCCTCCTGTTCCTTTGCCTTCTGAAGTGCCTCAACCACATCTGAAGGGAGTTCAATGGCAGTTTTGCAGACCAATTGGTAGATAGCCTCTCTCAAGACATCTATTCTGGGTTGTCCTTTCATCTCTTTACAAATGCCTGCTTAACAGTTCTCCTTTCGGTAGAGGAACAAGCAGTATCTTTTCAAAGACAACCACTATCAGAAGGGTGAGGGCGACGGCTACAAGTATGGAGTTTACCACGGTCTTTATCTTCCTCCTTTTATCTGCAAGATACCAGGAGATCCCAGTAAAGACAACTATAGAGGATAGTGCAAAGCCAAAGTATTTAATTAGCCCCACCCATAAAAAGAGAGATACTGTAACAACTGCCATCTTTACAGGATAGGTCTTTATCCGTTTCTCTTCAGATTTCTCTTCCTTCAATGATGCATAAGGTGTGAAAGAGAGCACGAGATCCAGAAGAAGAAGGGCTGCCAGGATAATCATAACCCTGTCAGGAAATATTCCTCCAAAGGGTGTTAGATAATCCCTCTGGACCCATAACACTCCTACAAAACCGAGCAGTAGTAACGCGCCCAATCTATCCCTTGTCCTAACACTCATCTTTTATTTGTTTGAAAAAGGGGCTTAATCTTTCCATAATAGGGCCAGAGAAAAGAGAGTATGCAGAGCACAATAATAACCCATGAAAGCGGATTAACAAAAAGTATCTTCCAGGGAACGGTGTATTTCTGTCCGATTAAGTAAGCCTGAACCAGACCAGTCTCCATTATGGGACCGAGGATCAGCCCGAGTACTATTGGGGCAGGATGATAACCAAGCCTTCTGAGACCAAAACCCAATACCCCAAACAGAAGCATCAAGAGCACATCCATAAAGTTATTTCTTATCGCGTAGGAGCCTATTATAGTAAACATCACTATACCGGGAGCAAGAAATCTGGTGGGGACTTTTGAGACAAATCTTGTGAGAAGCCTACCACCAAAAATTCCTACAGGCATCATAACAATTGCTGCTACAGCCAGAGATATCATAAATGTATATGTTATATCAGCCCTCTCCTTGAAGAGTTCTGCACCAGGCCTGAGTCCCTGAAGCATTAAAACACCATAAAGAATTGCATCAGGAGGGGCTCCAGGGATGCCGAGAGTGACTAAGGGAATAATTCCACCTCCTACTACAGCGTTATTTGCTGCCTCTGTGGCCACAATACCATCAGGTATTCCTGTGCCAAACCTTTCAGGTTCTTTAGAGGCCCTCTTTGCCTCGTTATAGGCTACAAGATTGGCTATATTTCCTCCTGCCCCCGGCAGAATTCCCACAACTGTACCAATTATGGAGGACCTTATAAGGTTTCCAGGTCTGGAAAAGACATATTTAAAGACCTTCATAAAGACACCCTTTTTCTTCTTGTAATCAACCACTTCCTGCGGCCTTACATCTTTCAAGACCATATTCAACACTTCAGGTATACAGAACAACCCTATCAATGCCACAATTAATTCCACGCCTCCCTGAAGGCTTGGAAGACCGAAGGTGAATCTGACATCTCCACCGATCGGGGCGATGCCTATTGTAGAAATGAGAACCCCGAGAGCAGCACCTGTTATGCCTTTCAGAAATGAGCCTGTAACAAGACTTGATACAATAGTAAGGCCAAACACCCCGATCCAGAAGTACTCAGCAGGTCCAAACTTCAGGGCCACTTCAGCCAACGGTGGACTTAAAAAGATGAGAGCAAGTACGCCTACTATACCGCCAAAGACCGAGGCAAGGGTGGCTGTGATTATCGCCTCCTCTCCTTGCCCCTTTTTTGCCATTGGATAACCATCAAAGGTGGTGCCGATTGAACTGGGAGTACCGGGAGTATTTATCAATATAGCGCTGAAGGCACCTCCATAGATACAGCCCATATAAACTGCTCCCAAAGTTACAAGACCGCTTGTGGGGTCCATGGTATATGTAAAAGGGACCAAAAGAGCAAGGGCCATTACTGCGGTCAGTCCTGGCATTGCTCCCACTATCATACCCGATACCGTGCCTGCAAAAACTAACAGCAGGTTTTTAACTGTAAGTACATTTAATAAACCTTCTACGATGTAATGAAGCATCTGGTATCCTCTTAAATTTCGGAGGCGGGTTGCCCCCGCCTCCATTTCTCTAATTAACTACTTCTTCAACAGGCCCATCTCTTCAAGGAGTTTCTTGTATTCCACCATCTTCTTCTTCACAAGAGCAGTAGCCTCTTCAGGCCCCATATACTCAATCTTGAAGCCGTTCTCGTTCATTTTCTGAATAACCTCGGGTTCACGCATAACTCTATCAAAGGCATTGGATAGGATTTTGATAATCTCATCAGGAGTGCCAGGAGGTGCTGCTGCTCCTCTATAGGCTCCTTCAACTATATCATAACCGAGTTCTTTAAAGGTGGGCACATCAGGAAGTACTTCCATCCTCTTCTCTGAGGCGATGGCAAGCGGTCTGAACTGATCCCTGTATCTAACCGCCATGGTTGAGTATGTCATAAGGGCTGTAACGTGTTTACCGAGAAGTGCAGGAACTGCTGTACCTGAGCCAGAAAAAGGTATATAAGTTAATTTAATACCTGCGGCCTTTTCAAGCAAGACAGTTCCAAGATGGTTTGCCGTGTTACTGCCACTTCCTCCAACTGTTACAACTCCTGGATGTTTTTTAGCATATTTTATAAAGTCGTCTAGGGTCTTGAATTGACTATCCTTATGAACCACCAGGACATTTGGCGTACTTTCAAATATATAAATCTGTTTAAGGTCAAGGGTCTGATATCCTGCATCCTTTCTCATTAGTGGTTGAAGTATTATATGGGGGAGGTTATCTCCTGCAATGGTATACCCATCGGGTTTACTCCTTACCAGTTCAGACCAGCATAAGGCCCCACCTGCACCTATCTTATAGGTTATAACCACATCAACACCGAGGTGCTTTTCAAGGGCCCTCTCCTGTATCCTTGCGGTAATATCAGATTCACCACCAGGATTAAAGCAGACCATATAGGTTACGGGTTTTGTTGGAAATTTGATGGCAAATGCAGAAGTGCCTGTTATGAGGATCAATAGCAACACTCCAAATAGGGCGGCCTTTAAGATTCTCATTTTCATACCTCCTTAACTGATATCAGGCATCCAAGGGATGCCTTTAAAGGGTGTTATCTTTCAAAGAAACTCTTATAGCATTCCCTGATCCGTTCGATTACTGTCTGATTGTGGTGTTGGAATGCCTCCTCAGCAGCCTGACAGTCCTTTCTTTCAAGGGCATCGACGATCATCAGATGGTCTTTATATAGACTCTTCAGGACAGGTTTTTTATCACATGGGAAGAGGTCACACCTCCTTTTTATATTCTCCAATGTCTCTGCAAGGAATCTGTTTTTGCTCATTTTGTAGAGGGATGTGTGGAAGTCGAAATCATATCTGGAATACAGATCAAGATTGGCCTCTACCACCGCAATGTGTTGTCTTTTGAGTATCTCCTTTAGATTGGTAAAGTCATGCTCAACAGGACTTTCAACAATGAGTTTAACCACGAGTTTCTCTAAGGCACCTCTTACAATATACAGATCTATAGCAGCAGAAGGGGTCAGTTCTGTTACGTATACCCCATGATGTGGGATATTCTCCAAGAAGCCATCCTGGATAAGTCTGTGAATGGCTTCCCATACAGGAGTTCTTGAAACCCCCAACTCTCTTGAAAGTTGTTCCACATTCAGACGCTGGCCAGGTGAAAACTCAAAATTCTGGATTTTCCTCTTCAGGATCTCGTAGACCTGATCCCTCAAATGTTGTCTCTGGATGGTCTGCATATAAAAGTAAAACACAATTTAATGTTTTATGTCAAGTGAAAAATATTTCATGAAATATTTTTGTAAAAAATTTTATTTCCACAGAAAGAGATTTGTGATACGGTCATAAACCCGTTCAAAGGGGTCACCTTCTAACTCAAGTATTTCGAACTCAAAGGCATAGACCACTGTGCCTGGCAGGAGATGGCCGCCTATGGCATTAAAATGGCTATTGGAGAGTGTTATATGAGCATGAAGGAATATCTCTCCCTCCTTTAATGAGACATTGCCATGGAGTCCCGTCACCTCCAAGCCTTCATTGAACACCCTCTTTTCATATTCTTTGCTGGACTGGTTTAGATATGCGATGGTGGCCTTCCAAACTGCTCCAATTCCTGTGATTATCCCTGAGTTGATATTTTCCTGTGTTACTATCTTGAGGAGACCCTCATAAAGGTCAACCCCATGTTGCAGATTTCCCTGTAATATCCTCTTAATTCTGAATTCCCGGAATCTCATTTTTACATTATAAACATGATGGTAATATTTATTTCAATAAGCAACAACCTCTCAGATTTGCCGATAGAAATAGGTGCTTTTACGGCAGGGGGAAATCCCTGATTTTCTGGGGACTACGGTCGAATGGCAATTCAGGGAACCTTCACCTCTCAGGTTCTATGCCCTGCTTTAATTTTCTGAGGTATACCGCCTGTAGATTATTCCACAGAGATGATTCACCGTATGATCTGATTTAACTGGAATATGGGCATGAGTACACCGAAGACGATGAGGCCCACAACTGCACCCATCAGAAGCACCATCAACGGTTCAATAATGGAGAGGAGCCGCTCTGTAGACCTGAAGAGTTCCTCTCTATAGGCCTCCGAGGCCTTGATCAGCAGAGACGACAGTTGTCCTGTCTTTTCACCGGTGGCTATCATCTGCCTCAATACAGGAGGGATATCCTGGAGTGATTGAGAAAGAGGGGCACCCTCTGTTATCATCTGGGTTGATCTTTCCATATTTCTCTTGATCTGGCTGTTGCCGGTACTTTGAGAGGCGAGTTTCATGGCCTTTGTGATCGGCACACCGGCCTTCAGTAGAAATCCGAGGGTGGCTGTAAAACGGCTCAGATACAGGGCTCTCAGCAGGGGCACCTTTAAGAGGATGCCCTCAATCACCCAGGGATATGCCCTATGAAGCCTCCATAGAAGATAGATAACAACTGCAAGGCTCAAAAAGAGGACCCACCAGTACTGATAGAGAAAATGACTCACCCTGATGAGGATCACTGTCACAGTGGGTAAAGAGACCCTGGACGCCTCAAACACCCTTGTGACCCTCGGCAATACAAAGGTGAATACAAAGGAGAGGACGAATACGGCCACCACTATCATAAAAGATGGATATATAAGGGAGGTGCTCACCTTGGAATCTATGGTCCTTTCAATGTCTATATACTCAGAAAGCATCCTCAGTACATCGGGTAGGTTTCCGCTCTCCTCAGCCGCCTCCACCATATGACAGTAGTATTCCGGGAAGACCCCCTCCATCTCCCTTAATGCCGTAGCAAGAGAGGCGCCTTCTTGAACCCGCTCTGAGACCCTGTTTGTCAGTCTTCTCCATTGCCCTCTGAACTCCTCACTGATAGAGTCAAGGGCCTCTGAAAGGGTTACCCCGGAGGCGAGAAGTACTGAAAGGTGCCTGCTGAACAGTGCCAGATTGTCCAGGCCTTTACGCCTGAGGAGCCCTCCTTTCGGCACCCTCACAGGTCGTATCTCTTCAGGATACACATCCCTCTGCTTTATCTTCTGGATTGCTGCCTCCTGTGAGGGGGCAATCATAACCCCTTTGACCCTCCTGCCCCTGGAATCGTAACCTATGTATCTGAACTCAGGCATTGTTATTTGGTTTGGGTTTGTGCACCGAAGTATCTTCTTAGTATAATATTAACTGAATCTAAAAGGACAGGGGAGCAGAGAGATGACAGAAGAACTCCTGGAGGTGGTGAATGAAAGGGGGGAGGTAATAGGTACAGCCTCAAGGCAGCAGATACATGGCAACAACCGCCTACTGCACAGGGTTGTACACCTGCTCGTGTTTGACACCCGGGGCAGGCTGCTTCTACAGAAGCGGTCGGAGAGAAAGGACGTTGCCCCTGGCAGGTGGGATACATCAGTGGGAGGGCATGTGGGGCTTGGTGAGGATATCGAGGAGGCCCTCAGGAGAGAGGCTGAAGAGGAACTGGGGATCCATCTAAGTGGGTTCAGGTTTCTCTATTCTTATATCCATACCAACTCCTATGAATCTGAACTGGTCTATACATTTTGTTGTACCCATAATGGGCCCTTTCGGTTCAACCCAGAGGAGATAACAGAAGTGAGGTTTTGGGATCTGGAAGAACTATTGAGTCTCATCGGAAAGGGTGTTCTGAGTGACAACTTTGAAGAGGAACTCCAGAGGTATCTTGAATATAAGGAGCAGAAGGGAGGTGCCGATGCTTGCTGAAAGAATAGGCAGGGTCAAGCCCTCTGCCACTCTCCAGATGAACACAAAGGCACAGGAACTGAAGGCGAAAGGACTGGATGTGATCAGTTTTGGCGTGGGGGAACCAGACTTCGACACCCCTGAGAATGTGAAGGAGGCGGCTGTAAGGGCGATCAGAGAGGGGAAGACGAAGTATACCCCCGTGGGCGGGATTCCGGAGTTGAAGGATGCGATTATTGAAAAACTCCAGAGGGATAACAACCTCGGTTATACCAGAAATGAGATAATAGTCTCCTGTGGGGCCAAACATACCCTGTACAATATATTTCAGGTCCTCCTGAATAGAGGGGATGAAGTGATAATACCCTCTCCCTACTGGGTATCCTACCCTGCACAGGTATTGCTGAACGATGGGGTGCCGGTGTTTGTCCAGACAGAAGAAAAGGATGACTTCACCCTTGAGATAGATATCCTCAGAGAGGCGATTACACCGAGGACCAAGGCAATAGTGCTGAACTCTCCCTCAAACCCCACAGGCCAGATATACGACAGGAAGTGCCTGGAAGGGGTGGCCGAACTCGCTCTCAACCGGAACCTCTATATAATCTCTGATGAGATCTATGAAAAAATCGTGTATGATGGCCATCAGCATATAAGTATCGCCTCCCTGTCAGAGGAGTTGAAGAAAAGGACCATACTCGTGAATGGTCTGTCCAAGTCTCACGCGATGACAGGGTGGAGGATCGGTTATGCTGCAGGCCCTGAAGAGGTGATCTCTGCGATGACGAAGGTCCAGAGCCAGTCCACCTCCAATCCCACCTCAATAGCCCAGTGGGCGGCGGTGGAGGCCCTGAAGGGACCTCAGGATACACTAACTGAGATGGTTACAGAGTTTGACCGGAGGAGGAGGTTCCTTGTGGATGCGATCAACCAGATAGAGGGACTCAGTTGCCGGATGCCAAAGGGTGCCTTCTATCTATTTGTGAATGTAAAAGAGGCGATTGAAAGGGGACGGAGAAGAGTGAGCAGTTCTTCTGACCTGGCGATGTATCTACTTGAGGAGATCCAGGTGGCAGCAGTGCCCGGAGAGGCCTTCGGGAGGGAGGGATACCTGAGGCTCTCCTATGCCCTCTCCATGGAGAGGCTCCAGGAGGGGGTGGAAAGGATCAGAAAGGGCATTGAACAACTCTACCAGTAGAGAGGGGTTTAAATCAGGATTTGTAGCAATAGTGGGACTGCCTAATGTGGGTAAATCCACTCTCCTGAACAACATAATAGGAGAGAAAGTGGCCATTGTTACCCCTAAACCCCAGACCACAAGGAACCGGATAAGGGGAATCAAAAACCTGCCAAATGCCCAGATAGTCTTTGTGGATACACCAGGAATTCACCGACCGAGGGAGAGACTGGGAGAATTTATGGTGAAGGAAGCCACAGCAGCCCTGAAAGAGGTTGACCTGGTGGTCGTGATGGTGGAACCTCGCATGCCAGGACAGAGGGAGGAGATGCTCCTGCGGACTGTGAGAGAGAGTAAAGAGAAGTATAATTTTCCTGTGATACTTGTCATAAACAAGATAGACACTATAAAGAAGGCGGAACTGCTGCCCATCATGGAGGAGTATTCAAAGATGATGGAGTTCTCTGAGATAATTCCCATATCCGCACTTAAGGCTGATGGGCTTGATATCCTTCTGGACAGGGTGGTGGATTATCTGCCAGAGGGACCAAAGTACTATCCCGATGATATCGTCACAGACCAGTTGGAGAGATTCATGATTGCTGAGATTATCAGGGAGAAGATAATAAATATGACTGAGGATGAAATCCCCTATGCCGTGGCTGTTGAGGTGACAGACTGGAAGGAAAGAGATGACATGATCGTCATAGGTGCAACAATTTATGTTGAAAAAGATTCACAGAAAGGTATTATAATAGGTAAAAAGGGTTCGAGGTTGAAGGCGATAGGGACAGCAGCAAGAAAAGAGGCGGAGGCCCTGTTAAACACAAAGGTCTATCTTGAACTCTGGGTGAAGGTGAAGGAACACTGGCGTAAGAGTCCATACAGTTTGAGGGAACTGGGGTATCAATAATGCTTATACAGATGAAAGTAGAGGGGCTGCTCTTTGATCCACGTAGCGGGATGTACATACTCCTGTTGAAGGAGATTGATGGTACACAGACCCTGCCCATCTGGATTGGAAAGCCAGAGGCAGACTCCATTGCCCTGGCCCTCGGCAAGGTTGCCACCCCCAGACCACTCACCCATGACCTCATGAAGAACATATTGCGGGCACTGGATATTGAGGTCTCCAGGGTGGTTGTTACAGATATAATCGACAATACCTACTATGCCATCCTGTACTTGGTGGATGGAGACAGGGAACTTGCCATAGACTCCAGACCATCTGACGCGGTGGCCCTTGCACTCAGGGTGAACGCCCCTATCTTTGTTGATGATGGGATACTTGAGAGGAGACATACAGACGAACTGGAGGAGTGGCTCAGAAACCTGAAACCGGAAGACTTCGGGAATATAATGTAAATGTACAATCGGACCGAGGCGGTTGTCCTTACCAGCCAGAGATTCTCAGAGGCCGATTTGCTTGTAACCTATCTCACCAGAGATTTCGGGATTGTGACCCTCTTTGCGAAGAGTCCAAGGAAGGTGGGAAGCCGTTTTGGCAGTAGCCTTGAACCTCTTACACACTCAAAAATAGCCTTTCTTGGTAAGGAACAGTCAAATCTGCCGAGACTCATCCAGTCAGATATCATCCACCCCTTTCATAGCATACGACAGGACTATCTCCTCATGCAGAGACTGGCCTTATGTATCAGGTTGACCATCAGGGTTATACCCCAAAGGACTCCTGTACCGGAGTTGTTCTCCATTCTACTTGCTGTGGAGGAGTTCTTGGAGGAGGACCCCTCTTTCCAGATCTCCATCACCTATTATTTGGCGAGGCTCCTTCAGGTGGCAGGGTTCGCCCCTGGACTCGACAGGTGTGCCCTCTGTGGAAACGATGCCGACAGGTTCTATCTTACGGAGGGGAGCATCATATGTTCAGGGTGCATCGAAGAGACACAGGCCCAGGGATGTATAGAGGTGACCGAGGGAGTTAGAAGACTCTATAGATTCCTCATTGAGATACCTCCCCAGGTACTGAAGAGGGTCAAGGTGTCAGAGGGCCTGAGACATAGACTTGAGGAACTTCTGCTTTCTCATATAAACTATACAGTAGAGCCTGGGGATCTCTCCCCAGAACCGCACAAATGGGGCAGTCTGGAGGTGGGCAGATGAACGATTTACCCTTCATACATGAGCGGGTGAACA
The DNA here is from genome assembly GCA_015492645.1 of Nitrospirota bacterium. GTDB lineage: Bacteria > Nitrospirota > Thermodesulfovibrionia > Thermodesulfovibrionales > JdFR-85 > JdFR-85. Next base: position 12,091 of record WGER01000083.1, on the reverse strand, counting down.
GACTCTTCGATGAAGTGATGGCTGAGAGAGGGGCCTCTTCAGTGTGGTCTCCCAGTGTTGATATCTATGAGACAGAGGGGGAGTTCGTGGTAATTGCAGAGGTGCCAGGGGTGAGGGAGTCAGACCTGACAGTCACACTCCAGCAGAACCGTCTTACAATAGAAGGCTACCGTTCACTTAACAGACATCCCCTTGAGAACAACTCAGGCAGATACCACAGACTGGAGTGCTCCTATGGGCAGTTCAGTAGGTCCTTTATTCTGCCCTCTTCAGTGGATGGCGCCTCGGTGAGGGCGACACTGAGAGATGGGCTTCTGACGATCACCATACCAAAGAGAGGTCTTCAGAAGAGACAGATAAGGATCGATTAGAGATGTTGAGCGCAAGGTGGGGACATTTTCTGGACAAGCCCTTAGAGCCGATTGCCAGAAGGATAAGGATTGCCCCCAATTTCTTCACCATTACCGGGTTTCTGGTTACTGCTGTGGCCGCCTTAGTGCTGCCCTTTAACCTGAGGGCAGGAGGGGTCCTGATACTGTTTGGAGGGGCCTTTGATGTTCTTGATGGAGTGGTGGCAAGGACCAATGGGAAGGTGACAGAGTTTGGGGCATTTCTCGATTCTGTCCTTGACCGTTATTCTGATGCCTTTATATTTCTTGCGATAGCAGTGTATATGTACAGGATGAATGACTATCTCGGTGTGGGCCTGAGCCTTGGCAGCCTTGTTGGTGCCTTCCTGATCAGTTATACAAGGGCGAGGGCAGAGGCGGTGGGTATCCCCTGTCATACGGGACTGCTTGAAAGGCCGGAGAGGATTATACTCACATCCATAGGCTGTATAACCGCCTATATAACACCATTCCTCTGGATACTGTTTATACTATCTCACCTGACGGTGGTTCAGAGAATAGTGTATGTGAAGAGACAGGTGACCCTAAAGTAGATACTCTGCAAGGTTTATCTTGTATTTGTTGGGGTCAAGTGTCTTTACAATTGTCCTTACGTATCTACCAGATTCATCCTTTTCTGTCAGGTCCACTATGTACCCGTCTATCTTATGTCCCCTGCTATCAACTATTATCATGACCCTCGGCCTGTCAGCGAAGAGGGGATTACACTCGTAAACAAGCCCCATCTCCTTTGTATCGAGCAGGACAAGGGAACCCACAGGGTACACCCCCACCATGTTTACAAAGAACTTAAATAAGACAGGGTCGATCTGGGTGCCTGCCCTCTCCATCATCACGCTCAGGGCCTTGTCCGGAGGGAGAGGTACCCTTGCGTATACCCTGGAAGAAGTCATCGCATCATACTGGTCTGCAATGGAGACTATTCTGGTATAGAAGTCGATATTCCGGAGTTCTCTTACCTTGGGGTAACCAGAATGGTCATAGTGCATGTGGTGTTCAAAGGCGACAATTGCACCGAGGATGGCTGCCCTGTCAAGCCCCTTCAATTTCAGGATGGTCCTTGCTCCCCAGTAGGGGTGACGTCTTACTATTTCCCATTCCTCTTCTGTGAATGCAGTGGGTTTGTTCAGTATCTCCTTTGGTATCTCCATCTTGCCGATATCATGAAAGAGGGCCACAAGACCGAGTTCAGTCAGTGCCCTCCTGTGTAATCCTATTTTCTGGCCAATTGCGATGGACAGTATACTCACATTCACAGAGTGATGGTATGTATAATCATCGTATTCCTTTATTGCGGTCATCCCGAGGAGCAGGGGTTCCTCTTCCAGTATCAGGTCCACCATTGACTCCACCACCCTCTTTGCCTTCTTTATGCTCACCTTCTCTCCCGCCTTTAACTTGTTCATCACACCCTTGGTGAAGGAGACGGCATTAAAGTATGTCTTCTTCACAATCCTCCGTTTATCAATCCCCTCTTCCTCCTGCACATGCTTGAGCCTCTCAAGTTGAATGGAATCCACACCTTCAAGGGCAGCCTCCAGGGCCTCAAAGGGTGTGTTGGAATACCCGGCCCTTATGAAGGCCTTTATGAACTCCTTCACATCTGCTCCGCTTACCTGGGAGGAAAACTTTACAGTGCCCAGTTGTCGCCTCCGGAACTCCCTGCTTAGATAGTCAAAATTGAGTAGATACTCTAAGGGGTATCTCACCCTTGACTCATTCAGATAGAAGAACTCTCCAATCAGATCTATCCTCAGCGGGTCTGATTCTTCAAAGTAGGGCCTCATGAGATGGATAAATCTGTCTATCGCCTTCATCACGGCCACGTTCTCCGTGCTATGGATCATCCCTGTCCTTACCAGGACGGCCAGTTGGTTGATGATATGCTTAGGCTCTTCCACCTGCATCCCTTATCCTTGCTATTGCAAATTCTATATTTTCTTTCAGGAGGGGATTTTTTGAGTTCCTGAGTTTATTGAGGATTTCCAGGGCATCTGAGCAGCCGATGATGCCCAGGGCATAGGCTGCAGCAGCCTTCATCTCTTCAAGTCTTGACCTCCTGAAAAATGACCTCTTTTTAAGCAGACCAACAAAGTAGTCAATGGTCTCCTCGTCTGGCCATCTAGCAAGGGCCTTAAAGAACTCCTTCTTTTCCTGAAAGTCTCTCTCTCTGAAATCCTTGGATTTTATACTCTCCATTATTACCTTCTTTGAGAGAGGTGAGGCCAGTTGACTGATCGCCCTGACCGCAGTGATCCTGACAGATTCATCTCCGTCTCTGAGGGCATCCTTGAGTAAATTGACAGCATTGGACACCCCCAGTTCTCCAAGGGCAATAATCGCCTCCTTCTTTACCCTCCTGTCAGGATGCCTCAGAAGGGGTATGATATACTCTGTCCCCTTAGGGTCTCTTATCTGTCTCATTATATATATGATGTTTCTCACCACATACCATCTCCTGTCACTCAGGCCCTTCGCAAGTAAAGAGATATCCTTTCTGCCGAGTAAAATAAGCATCCTGATAATCGCCTTCCGTGAAGAGATGTTCTGGAGTTCACCCAGTACCTTGATCATATGGGGTATCGCCTCCTTGCTGAGGAGTTCTGCCAGTTCTTCCAGTACCTCCTCTTCAAACTCTGCACCCGCTTCCAGTACATCACCAAGCAGGCTAATTATCACATTGGAGTTGATAAAATACTGTACGCCCTTTAAAAGGGTATTTACTTCTTCATTGTATGTTCTATCTTTTATAGCAGTTTCGATCTTCTTTATGGTGTAAATCACTGTTTCGAGGTTTCCTCTGTTGACAGCATAACGGATGGCCTCCTTTATGAGATTAATGATCTCTTCATACTCAGACCTGCCTCTCGCATATGTGAGCATCTCAAAGAGGAGGTATACCAGTTTCTGGGACTTGTCTCTGTCCTCTTCTTCTTCTTCAATCTGTTGTACTATGCTCTGGATATCGTCGTTGGTGAGAGGGACTATGGTTACCTCTTCCGTCTTCTCCAGCCCAAAGGCCTCTTCATATGCCTTCATTATGTCAGCATCGCTGACCGCCTCCTTGACCTGTTTGACAGCCTCTTCCTCGTAGGTCTCATCTTCCACAAGGATGGTGTCATCCACAACATATTTTATGAATTGAAAGTCCCGCTCCCACATCAATGTAACCACATCGTCATCTACCATCTGTCTCTCAAAGTCTGTTGAGATTATTCTTAAGAAGTCTTCAACCTCCTCAATCGGTATCCCCCTCAGAAAGGTGAGTTCCCTCACACCGTCCTTGAAGAAGAAGAGTGCAAGGCTCTCCTCCTTGTCTTCGTTTCTGTAAATCACCTCACCATCGTAGAGTATCTCAAATTGTTTGAACTGTAAACTTATCTCATCCACATAGTGCAGTAAATCCGACAGATGTCGATAAACATCATTCAGGGTCTTCTGGTACATGGGGTTGTTCTCAGGGTAGAGACGGATATTCTTCTTTGCCTTTACCAGGGTATTGATGAATCCCTTCAGTTCCTCTGTTAAGACCATTCTAAATAGATACCCTCTTTGTCTTCATATAGTTTCTTATTATCATTGTTGCTGTATGGAGCCTCTGTAGCCTTATATTTCTCTGCCTTATCGCCTTTATATCTCCGTGGGGAAACTGTTCTGCCCTTATCTCTGCCTGTGTTCTCTGTATCTGGGTGTAGAGTTCCCTGATGGTCTCATTATCAAGGGGTTTGAGGAAGAGGGGATTCACTGTCACATATCCTTCTGCTATATCAAAGACCACAGACTTTATACTCTTACCCCTGATTCCCTTCATCCTTCTCCTTTCTCGAGAATATCTTAGATACTATTATACCAACCTCATAGAGAATCAGGATAGGTCCTGCCATAAGGGTCTGGTTAAAGGCGTCAGGGGTTGGTGTGAGTATAGCAGCAAGTATAAAGGCTATGAGAACGGCGTATTTCCTGTTTCGTGCAAGTGTCTTGGGTGTGATAATCCCCAGTTTTGTGAGGAATAGGATCACAATGGGCAATTCAAAGACAGCACCGAAGGCGAGGAGGAACTTCAGTGTAAAGTCTATATAACTGCCAACTGAGATCATCGGGGTGAGGGTACCTGTTTTATATGAGAGGAGGAAGCCCAGGGCAAAGGGAAGGATAACAACAAAACAGAAGAGGTCCCCCAGGAGAAACAGACCTGTCCCAGCGACTATGAAAGGGCCTACATATCTCTTTTCAGAGGGCAAAAGCCCGGGTGCTATAAACCTCCATGCCTGGTAGAGTATGACCGGCAGAGAAAGGATAAGGCCTGTGACGAGAGAGACCTTTATATGCATCCAGAAGGCCTCTGCGGGGGCAAGAAATACCAGTTTCTGAATCGGGTTCTCCTTCGGGATAAACTCAAAATAGGGATAGGTCCTTTTGATATGCAGGTCTGCCTTAAGGGGCAGGGTGAGTAACTGAAATATCCTTTCTGAGAATGTGAAGGAGATGACAAATCCGGCAACAATGGCCAGAAGACACTTTATTAACCTCTGCCTGAGTTCTTCCAGGTGGGCAGTAAAGGGAAGTTTCTCCTCCATCTATTGATCTGCTCCTCTGTCTGACTCAATCTTTGTAATCTCCTTTTTGATGTCTTCCACCTTGGGAAGGTCCTTGGTTACCTCTTCTATCTCCTCCTTGAGCGGTTTTTCGACCTCCTGTATCTCCTCTTCAATCTGATCTTTTACACCCTGCAGCGATCTCCGTAATTCGGCCATTCCCTTTCCCATGGCCCTGGCGAGTTCTGGGAGTTTCTTTGGCCCGAACACTATAAGGGCCACCGCAAATATTACAATGAGTTCCTGTACACCGAGATCAAACATTTCATTCAAGAGTAAGGCTCATATAGAGATATCCTGTGCTCCTTTTCAGCAGGAAGAGCACTGTGTCTCCCTTCTGCAGTTCCTTCAACAGAGATGCCAACTCCTCAACAGAGGTCACCCTCTTTCTGTTCACCTCTACTATTATATCACCTTTACGGAGGTTTGTTTTGTCTGCAGGGGAGCCGATTATCACATCCACGATCACCACGGCCCCTCCATCCCTTATGCCATACTGTTCTGCAATTGCGGGATGTAGTGTCTTCACCTTTATCCCTATGAGTTTCTCTATAAATTGCTCTGGAGTCGCAATACCTTCCCTCAGTTTCTCTATAACCACCTTCAGATCCCTGTATTGACCATCCCTGAAGACCTTGATCGTTACCTCTGAGCCTATAGGTGTTGAGGCCACAAGTCTTGGTAGTTCATGGATATCAGAGATCTTCTGCCCATTGTACTCAACTATTATGTCGCCTCTCTGAATACCGGCCTTCTCAGCAGGAGAGTCCTCTGTTATGTCTGCCACCAGGGCCCCCTTAGGTTCTGGCAGTCCAAAGGTCTTTGCGATCTCTGGTGTGACCTTCTGGACAGTGACTCCCAGCCATCCCCTCTCTACATAACCCTTCTCCTTTAATGAAGGCAGGATCTCTTTCGCTATGTTTATTGGTATGGCAAAACCTATTCCTATATTTGCGCCAGAGGGTGAGAATATAGCGGTGTTGATTCCTACCACCTCTGCATCAAGGTTAAAGAGTGGTCCCCCTGAGTTTCCAGGATTGATTGCAGCATCGGTCTGAATAAAGTCATCGTAAGGGCCGGCGCCGAGGATCCTTCCCTTCGCACTCACAATTCCTGCGGTCACGGTATGTCCGAGCCCGAAGGGATTACCGATCGCCAGTACCCAGTCTCCCACCTCTAAGGTGTCAGAGTCGCCAAGAGGTGCTACAGGTAAGGGTCCCTTAGGTGTTATCTTAAGGAGGGCTATATCGGTCTTTTCGTCCTTCCCCACCACTGTTGCCTTGTACTCCGTCTCGTCCCAGAGGGTAACCCTTATGTCCTCTGCTCTATCTACCACATGGTAGTTTGTGAGAATATAGCCTTCCGGATCAATAATAAAACCTGATCCAAGGGAGTGTCTTTTGAATCTCTGCCGGCCCTCAGGAAGGGGTATACCTGGAATCACTGGAAGGGGTTCAGCCACAATCTGGGTGGTACTTATATTCACCACTGTCTTTGCCCTCAACTTCACAATCTCAGAGAATGACTCAGGTACCACCCTCGCGCTCACCTGCATACTCAGAATCAGGGGCAGGACGAAACACAGCAGAGGGCTAATCCTCTTCATATATCCTCCTGATTTCTCTCTTTTTCTCAGGATAGTGGAGACTGAAACTGAGGAAGAACCTCCATTCTGGCTCCCTGTTCTTAAAGTCGTATCCAACCCCTACTGAACCTGTCAGGGCCTCGCTCAGAGAGACCCTGTATCCTATTCTACCCTCTATCCGGTCAATCCTCTCGGAGTAGTGGCTCTTCACAAATACCAGATCTCCTATAGCCTTAAAACCATGTGCAACGGCCAGAGAGGCACCGAGATTCACTTCTATTTCCTCCTCCAGTCCTGATTCAGCAGGTTCAAAATACAGTAGATTCAGGTTGCCAGAAAGTGGTCCCACCTTTTTGCTCACAGCAATCCCGCCACCGCCACTGCCCCTGGTGGAGATACCATTATCTCCAGGATAGGTGAAACCAACAATAACTGAGACCGCAGGGCTTATCAGTCTCTCAGCAAGCAACCTGTATTTTATCGCCACTCCTATGTCCTGAAAGCCTTCCTCACCTCCATAACCTGTAACAAAGGGCAGATGAAGGAGTATGTCTGTCCTGTCACCCAGACCATACTCCATTGAAAGGCTGATTCTTGTAAGGTCTGGCTCTACAACCTTTTCGGCCCAGAGGGTAATAGATGCCTTAGACTTACCAAGGGTATAGGCACTTAATGTAGAGAAGGTGTCATCTGTGTGGGTTGGAATAAACTTATGTTCATCCAGTGCATAAACACCTTTAGCGAATATCAAGATCATCAAGAGACAGAGATACCTCTTTACAGACATATCAAAGACATTAGCATAGAAAATCTCCAATTGTCAATTTCAGATGTTAAACCCGAAAGTGCCGATAGAAGTTCGATTAAAAGACACCATAATAAGCGGCAGGGACTTCTCACAAAATCAGAGATTTTGTGATGGCAGAGGTACTCCTACCCAAAAATCAGGATCTTAAGAATAAGGGACAGGTCAGAAGGCAGAGGAATCTTTATAAAACTGAACAATCACCGGATAGGAATCTTGATATTTCGGTTCTGATCCTTTTACTCCGTTCGCCACCTGATCAGGACGGTGACCGTTACTCGTCCTGAGACGAGGTATCCTCTTCAGGGAGAAACCTCTTCAGGTCACCAGGCAGGGAGATGCGCATCACCTGTCCCCTCTTCCCTGGCACACCTATCTCCTTCCCATCAAAGGTTATCTCTATACCTCCAGCATTACCTATCTTAAGGAAGAATCCATCCTTTGCTGTCCATTTCTTGTTCTCACCTGGTTGAAGCAGCATAGAATAACTGAGGTTCTCATCTATCTTCAGATAAATCCATGTCTCCTCCAGGGTGTTAACCTCAAGGATATGTCTGTTGGTATAATCGGCCTCTGCAGTGTTAATAGGATTGAGATTGAGGGATAGACCCTTGGTGGGTTGAGACACCGGTGGTTTGTCAAGTTTCACCTCCTGAGTAATGGCCCTGTTGTCCGCCTGGAAAAACCGGTACACTGAAAATGACAGAATCAGAAGGATCAGAACCATTGACACTCCGAAGATGGGCCTCCTGTAAACCGGCTGTCCTGGCTTTGGAGGGGGGAGACTGGGAGAGACATCCTTTACAAACTCTCTTTCGTAGATCTCTATCGCCTCTTTCGGATCGATACAGAGTGCCTTTAAGTAGCACCTGATATAGCCCCTCACAAATACCTCTCCAGGCAGTTTATAAAACTCCTCCCTCTCAAGTGCTGCAAGATAATCTGTCCTTATTCTTGTTGCCTTGGAGAGTTCTTTGAGGGTCCAGCCCTTTTCCTCTCTTTTGTTCTTCAGATATTCACCAAGCAATAGGGCTCTCCTCTCACGAATTTAGCCATTCTAATCATAACATAAATCCTCTTGAGAATCAAGTTGTTTCATAAACTCTCTCAATCTCTTCAGTCCCGTTTTATCCACATTCACAAACTCAACCCCCGCAGAATACCTCCCCCTACCCTTTCCCACTATATTCCTGATCCTCCCCTTCAGTTGAACCTCTCCTGTGGGCAGTGACAACACAATCTGGTATACCTCGTTCCTCTGCAATTCATGAGATGTCTCTATAGACATACCGTGCTCGCTCAGTTTCTCAACAGAAAATTCACCGCTACTGACCAGTTCTGCATTCTCAGCCCTTATCTCAAACCTCCCGAAGACCCTCTCCTCTGCAGTTAACACCCTGTGCCTTTTTATTATCTCCACAATCCTCTTTGCCTTATCCGAGAGTACATCCTTAAATCGGAGTCCCGACCTGTAAAAAGGGATTACCTTTCCGTCCTCTGTCCTTTTAAGGAACATCTTGGACCAGACGACCTCTGATTCTACCAGCATGGAAGACCCGTCATCCGAGGGGAGCCTGAGATAGTATGTATTATTGATCCTCATGTATCGTGGCCCTTCTATAGAGACCCCCTGAAGACTGAGATTCACCACCTCTACATCTACAGAGTTTGTGAGAAGCCCCTTGATACCATTTATACTATAACGCTTGCTTCTCCTTCTGTCCGTGGTCATTTTACTATAACCCCCGCGTAGCCAACCACATGCTCATAATCACCGCTCACCTCTGCTGAGGTGGCATATTTTACCAGTTCTGCCCTCGATGCCCCAAGCCCCCTTGCCGCGTGAAGCATAACCGTGGCAGGCAACCATCCACACATGCTTATCCTCTTGTTCTGTACCGTGTAATAGAGACCCTCAGGGTCGATAGCAAGGATCCTCTCTATAGCATCCCTGTCAAGTCTCCTCGCCACTTCATCAGACACATAATGGCTCATATCAGAACTCGCTATTATGGTAACAGGATACTCTGTCTTTCTCAACACCTCTGCTATAGCATCCCCCAGAGATAGGGCCTCTTCAAGGCTCAGTTGCATTATAGCAATCGGCACTATCTTCACATCCGTACTGAAATATGCAATGAAAGGTAGTTGTACCTCCAGGGAATGTTCAAAGAGGTGGGCCTTCACATCCTTGGACACAAGCCATGAGGACTCCTCATAGAGCCTGTGGGCTAATACCCTGTCTATCTCGAAACTCCCGGTGGGTATCTCCCAGACCCCCTCTGCCATCAGGGAAACCTTCTCACCCATACCAGTGTGGTTTGGTCCGAGCATGAGAAATGTCTCCGGAAACTCGATCCTTGAATAGACAGCACCTGCCACATGGCCAGAATACATCAGCCCTGCATGAGGAGAGAGGATACCTATCACAGGCTCCTTTGGCGAATCCAGGATATACTGTGAGACCTCTCTATGAAGCGCCTCGGCCGTCCCCCTGTAGAACTGTCCTGCCACAGCAGGTCTTCTTACCATTAAAACACCTCTTCTTCCTCCTCATAGGGGATATCGGTAAAATCGACAAACCTTGTACAGTAGGACAGGAATGTGAGGTGGATATCACCTGTAGGGCCATTCCTCTGCTTTGCTATCCTCACAAGGGCCTTACCCCTGTTGTCAGGTCTGTTTCTATGATAGACCTCATCTCTGTACAAAAACAGTATCACATCTGCATCCTGTTCAATAGCCCCTGATTCTCTGAGGTCAGCAAGGGTGGGTATCTTGTCCTGTCTCTGCTCTACCGCTCTGTTCAATTGGCTCAGGGCTATCACAGGGACATCCAGTTCCTTCGCAAGGGCCTTCAAACTCCTGGAGATCTCGGATATCTCCTGTTCTCTCCTCTCAACCCCTCCTCTACCCCTCATTAACTGCAGATAGTCAACAATCACAAGGCTCAGGCCATGCTCTGCCTTAAGCCTCCTCGCCTTTGCCCTCATCTCAAGCACAGAGATATTGGAGGAATCATCTATAAATATGGGTGCCTCTGCAAGCCTTCCAGCAGCAGAGGTGAGTTTATGCCAGTCCTCCTTCTTGATAAACCCCCTCTGAACCTTCTTGGAGTCAACCATCGCCTCGGCACAGAGCAGTCTCAGGGCAAGTTGTCTCCTGGACATCTCAAGACTGAATATTGCCACAGGTTCCCCCCTCTCCACACCCACATACTGTGCAATGTTAAGTGCAAATGCTGTCTTGCCCATTGAAGGTCTGCCACCTATTATGATGAGGTCACCCTTCTGAAAACCGGTGGTGAGTTCGTCAAGGTCCTTGAATCCTGAAGGTAGCCCTGTAATCGCCTCCTTTTTGTCGTAGAGGTGCTCAATCATCTCAAAACTGTCCTTGATTACGTCCTTCAGGGAAAAGAATGTGGTCTTGATCCTCTGATCTGACAGGGCAAAGACCTTTCTCTCTGCAATATCCACCAGTTCGTCTCCAGGCAATCCCTCCTCATAGACCATCCTTACGATCTCCGTTGCGGCCCTTAAAAGTCCTCTCAGAAGGGCCTTTTCCCTTACTATCTTTGCATGAAACCTCACATTTGCAGAAGTGGGCACCGTATTGACAAGGCTGCTGAGATAGGTAACACCTCCCACCTCCTCCAGATGTCCCTTTGATCTGAGATAGTCAGTAACGGTGATCAGGTCAACAGCCTCACCCCTTTCAAACAGTTCCACCATAGCCTGAAAGATCTTTCTATGGGCATCCCTGTAGAAGTCCTCCGGTGAGATGACCTCCAATGCCTTCAGGAGGGCCTCTCCATCAAGCAGTATCGCTCCCAGGACAGACTGTTCTGCTTCAAGGCTCTGGGGTGGTACCCTCTCTACGGTCTCATCAATACCTGCTGTGGACATCTCCCTCAATAAGGCCCTCAGCCCTGTTTAAAGGCCCTTTACTCTTCCCTCTCCACAACGACACCGATTTCGGCAGTCACATCAGGATGGACCTTCACCTTTACCCTGTACTGTCCAAGCCTTTTGATGGGCTCCTGCAGAAGGATCTTCTTCCTGTCTATATCAAAACCGATCTGTCTCAGATGTCTCTCTATGTCTATAGTGGTGACAGAGCCGAAAAGTTTATCCTCTTCCCCTGCCTTCGTCTTTATCACGACCTGTGTCCTTGAGAGCCGTTCAGCGAGATCTTCAGCCACATTCTTCAACTTCTTGACTTTCCTCTCAATCTCTCTCCTGTAATGCTCCAGTTGTTTTATATTCCTCGGATTTGCCTCAACTGCCAATCCCCTGGGTATGAGATAGTTTCTGGCATACCCTGGTCTGACGTTTACAATCTCTCCCATGAGACCAAGATTAGGAACATCCTCCTTTAATATCACCTTCATCGGCATCTCTCCTTTCACTCGATTTTCTTAAAGTATATCTCAAAGGCAGAACAAGTTTCAATCAAAAAATTTGGGCTGTACGAATCCCCTTCTAAGCCGTCTTGAAGAGTTTGATATCCTCCTCTAACACCTCAACAATCACTTTTGAATCTCTCTGTTTCCTTTTTTAACTGTCTTGATAGTTCGAGGTTTCTCGTTGCCACCTCTGTTATCAAACCTATTCTTTTATTTATTCTTTTGTAATTAATTTAGACGTGGCGTGAGACAATAACAGATTTTATTAAGCCATTCAGACAGTTCCTTTAG
>WGER01000082.1 GCA_015492645.1 Nitrospirota bacterium | reverse complement strand
GCCATTACTTTTGACCCTTGTTAACTCAATCAATACAGAGGATGCAGATTTAAAACTCTTCTTTAGAGAACTTGAGAGGATTGGAAAGGGAGATATAGAAGTTAATGTTTTTAAAGATTCTATAGATGAACTCTGGGAAGAGTTGAAACATGATCCTGAATTTGTCTTTGAGGATGGAAGAAAGATAAAAATAGACAAAAAAGTGTTTAAAAGCATTACCCTGAAAGATATATGGAAGTATGTTTACAATTCTCTCAGCCCTGGTGAGATTGAAATCTCCTTCAGGCCATCAGACAAAAAACAGGTCGCTTTTAAACTTACTACATCTGACAGACACTTTGCTTTAAGTAGGACCGGTGATATTCCTAATTGGTTAAAAGAAGAGTTATCCCGATTCAATGTAAACCATCAGTTTGAGGAGGAAGGATTCTTTGAAAGGATAAATCAGGATGACTCTCCAATTAATATCTTAATGGGTTCCCGTGCCTTTTATGAAGGATGGGACTCTAATAGGCCGAACATTATAAACTTCATCAACATTGGCACAGGCACAGATGCAAAAAAGTTTATCCTCCAATCTATTGGACGGGGCATAAGGATTGAACCGATCACTAATAAAAGACGAAGGTTAATAGAACTCTATAACAATAAAGAAATAGATGACGATCTATTTAGAAAAATAAAGGATTTTTGTCTTCCTTTAGAGACATTGTTTGTTTTTGGCACAAACAGAAATGCTTTACTTACAGTTATAAAAGAACTTAAACAGGAGAAAAAAGAGAAGGGTGAGCAAATTTCCCTTTTCGTAAACAAATCTGCTGAAAAACACCCCCTTTTAATACCAGTGTATAAATTGGCGGATCATCCTTTGATGAAGAAAAGAGGATTGGCTAAGTTTGATATTTCAATGAGGGATTTTGAAGTCCTAAAGAAATATTCTCAGTATGTAAATGATGATAGGGTCTTTCTTGTGAATTATGAGACCACACCAGAAAAGCTCAAGGTTTTGAGAGAAACTTTATGTAAGCCTGATCAGTATTATAAATATGGAGAGCGAAATTTCAGGAATATTCATATCCTTGTTCAGAGATTATTTAATTATTTTAGTGTAACCCCGGAAGAGTTAAAGGAGTTTAAAGAGTTGGAAGAAGAGATAAGGCATTTTAGAAGTATCAGGGTCTATCTTAAAAGTATCGATGAAGTTCGGAGGGGCATTGAGACAGTAAAGGATTATCCATTGAAAATAAGAGAATTACAGGAACAGTACGGGAAAATACCTCAAGATGAGTATGACAGAAAGAGAGAGGGAATAAAAAAGGAAGTAATTTTTGAAGATGGTCATAAAAAAATCAGGATTAAATATGTTGCCAATCACTATTACCTTCCATTGATTTTATCTGATGAAGAAAGGATAGATTACATCAAGCATATAATTAAGACTCCAAGTGAAGTAAAATTTATAAATGACTTAGAGCAATATTTAGAAGAAGATAGAAATAAGTTCAGTGAGTTTGACTGGTGGCTTTTCAGTAAATTAGATGAGTCCCTTGATGAGGTCTATATCCCTTATTACAATCCAGATACAAACAGGATCAGCAGGTTTAATCCGGATTTTATCTTCTGGTTAAAAAAGGGTAATAATTACTTTATTGTTTTTATTGACCCAAAAGGAACAAAGCATACAGATTATATGCATAAAGTTGATGGGTATAAAATGATATTTGAAGAGAATGGTGGCAAAAGGAAAGTTTTTGAGATCGGAGGTCTGAAAGGGACAGTTTATATATTTTTAAGAACCGACGATATAAACAGACTTCCACAAAATGGATATAGAAGATATTGGTTTGATAATATCGATAAAGTATTGACTAATATCTTGAAAGACCTGCGATTTTAAGAGCGAGGATTTTCTCAAAGTGGGGAGGTTTATAAATGGTGTGGGAACCTCCTGCCGTAAAAGCAACCATTTCTATGGGCAATTCATGGAATTTGGGGTTATTCTACCCGTTTTAGTATAATATCAGACTGCATATGAATATAGAACTCTTCTTTCAGTACATCGCCGGAGGAATAACCTATGGCTTTATTTACGCCATTGTGGCCATAGGTTTTAACATAATTTACAATACAACGGGCATTATAAACTTTGCCCAGGGTGAATTCGTTATGCTCGGTAGCATGACCGCCATCACCCTGAATGCCTTTCTGCCCCTACCAGTTGCGATTGTCCTTTCGGTGCTGATAACCATGCTCGTTGGTGCTGTTATTGAGATACTCTTTTTCAGATGGCTTGAGTCTCCCACTGTGCTGAGGATGATAATCATAACTATTGGCCTATCCATAATTATAAGAGAGATAGCCCTCGCAATATGGGGAGTGAATGTGAGAGCACTCCCGTATTTTACAGGCAATGAGGTCTCCTCAGTCTCATTCTGGGGTGTTCATATATCCCCCCAGGTCCTGTGGGTGATCGGTGTGTGTTCCATGATGGTCCTGGCACTCCAGTTGTTCTTCAAATACTCACGGTTTGGCAGACAGATGAGGGCATGTGCAGACAACCGGGAGGCGGCCAGACTATGCGGTATAAATACAAAGAACATGGTGACCCTCTCATTTGTCCTCAGCGCCGGCATGGGTGCAACAGCAGGCTGTGTTGTCTCCCCTATCACATATAGTCAGTACAATATGGGTGTCCCCCTCGCAATTAAGGGGTTCACTGTGGCGATCCTGGGCGGGCTCGGTAACAGTTTAGCAGCCGTTGCTGGTGGGTTGATCCTCGGGATTCTGGAATCCCTCAGCGTATGGATAATGCCCTCAGCATATAAGGATGCCATAGCCATCTCGATACTCCTTCTAATCCTCTTTTTCAGACCCCGAGGGCTCTTTGGTAGAAAAGAGGACCTGAGAGAGTTCTGATGAAGGGAGAGAGGATTAAAATAGGGCTTCTGTGTCTGTTGCTCGTGCTTATTGACCTGATAACAACTTCAGTTGCCAGGACTTACTATCTCACGCAACTGACCATGTCCCTGTATTACACCCTTGTGGTGCTCGGACTTGTACTGCTGATGGGTTATGCAGGGCAGATATCCCTTGGACATGCCGGTTTTTTTGCAATAGGTGGGTATACTACGGCTGTGCTCTCAACTTACAATCTCCTGAAATACAAAGACAGTGCTGTCGTGAAGGTGTCTTCAGAACTCGGTCTTCTCACCTTGAGGGAGAATCTCTATGGAGAGCAGATACTGAGTTTTCATCCCTGGATTGGGGTGTTACTCTCCCTTGTAATTGCCGCTACTGTAGCCTATCTCATTGGAATACCCGTCCTCAAACTCAAGGGGCATTACCTTGCAATGGCCACTCTCGGTTTCGGTATTATTGTCTACAGAATCGTCCTCGGCACACCCATCTTTGGTGAGGCAGATGGGGTATCAGATGTACCGCCTTTTGTGATCTTACCAGGCCTGAGCATCAGTGGACAGATGGATGAAAGAAGGGCTAACTATTATATTGCCTCACTGCTGGTAGTAGTTGTTGTGTATCTAATGACGAACCTCATAAATTCGAGGGTGGGGAGGGCACTCAGGGCAATACACGGTGCTGAAGACGCAGCAGAGTCAGCAGGTGTTGACACAGCAGAGTATAAGTTGAAGGTCTTTGTGATGAGTGCTGTGATCGCAGCACTGGCAGGTGCATTCCTTACCCATTTCAATGGCGGTATCGGGCCTTCTGAGGCATCAGTAATGAAGTCAGTGAGATATGTGGCAATTGTCGCTGCTGGTGGTATGGCGAGTATATGGGGTGGGCTTACAATGGCCATGTTACTGAATTTTCTCTCTCTCAGGGGATACTTTGGTCAATACGACGATGCAGTTTTTGGAGCAGTATTGATCTTGATTATGCTCTTCGCTCCCGAGGGTCTGCTGAGAGTAAATCCAGCAGGCCTTTTAAAGAACATCTTTAAGAGGAGTTGAAAAGCGATGGCCCTGCTGAGCGCAAAGGGGTTGAATATGTCATTCGGAGGACTGAAGGCGTTAAAGGACGTGAGTTTTAGCGTCGAGCCTGGCACCATCAAGGCCCTGATCGGCCCCAATGGTGCAGGCAAGACCACCCTCTTCAACCTCATCTCTGGCTACCTCAAACCAAACTCTGGCGTGATAGTGTTTGATGGACGGCAGATCCAGGGACTGCCTCCCCACCGGATCGCATCCTACGGAATAGCAAGGACATTCCAGCATATAAGGCTCTTCCCTGGGATGACCGTACTTGAAAATGTAATGCTTGGGCTCCATACCCATACCCGTTCAGGATTCCTCTCAAGCATGCTCAGGCTCCCCAGAACGCGCAACGAGGAGAGATTCGTGAGGGAAGAGGCTATGCAGGTGCTGAAAATGATGGGGATTGAAGACCTTGCCGACAGAGAGGCAACCAGACTGGCCTACGGCCAGCAGAGGATCGTTGAAATCGCAAGGGCTCTGGCCCAAAAACCGAAGTTGCTCCTGCTGGACGAGCCTGCAGCAGGTCTGAACATAAGGGAGACGAGACAGATGGGTATACTCATCCATCAGATCAGACAGAGCGGAGTAACGGTTTTTATTGTAGAACACGATATGTCACTTGTTATGGAGATCTCGGACGAGGTGATGGTTCTCAGTTACGGGGAAAAGATTGCCGAAGACCACCCACTTGCTATACAGAAGAATGAAGAGGTTATAAAGGTATATCTGGGAGAGGAAGATGCTCAGAATTAGAAACATAGAGTCAGGTTATGGAAGCATAAAGGTGCTGAGAAAGGTCTCCCTCCACGTAAGTCCGGGGGAGATCGTTGCAATTATAGGCGCAAATGGTGCTGGTAAGACCACCCTCTTAAGGAGTATCTCCGGACTGCTCAAACCATGGTCAGGGCAGATATGGTTCAGAGGACAGGATATCACAAGGACCCCTGCCGAAAGGATAGTGAAACTCGGATGTGTGCTTGTGCCTGAGGGTCGCCAGGTCTTCTCCACAATGACGGTAAGGGAGAACCTGCTACTGGGTGCAACAGTCCGTCTTAAAAGGGGAGACCATGGTGAGATAGAAAGGGATATGAACTGGATATATAGCCTTTTCCCCCAACTCGCTGACAGACAGAACCAGATTGCCGGTACACTGTCTGGAGGTGAACAGCAAATGCTTGCCATCGGCAGGGCATTGATGGCAAGGCCTGAACTATTACTTCTTGATGAGCCAAGCATGGGGCTCGCACCGAATATTGTTAGGGAGATTTTCAATTATATAGTGAGGTTGAGGAAGGAACTCGGTCTCACAGTGCTACTTGTTGAACAGAACGCAAGAAGCGCTCTCAGGATATCCGACAGGGCATATGTATTGGAGACAGGCAGGATTATACTGGAAGGCCCCTCAGAGGACCTCCTTCAGGACAGGGAGGTCCAGAGGGCCTATCTCGGCAGGGACCTGGACAGGGAACTGGAGTGATCAGAGACCACCTGATATACCCTGCCTCTTTACCATATGAAAGTGGGCCCAGAGCAGCAGTGCCATAATCAGTGGAAGCCAGAGGACATGAAGTGAATAAAACCGTGTAAGGGTCGCCCCTGTGATATCCTCCCCGCCTCTCACCATGTACAACAGGTGGCGTCCTATAACAGGCACGGTGGCAACCATCGATGTGCCCACTTCTGTTGCCCAGTAGGCCTTCTGGTCCCATGGAAGCAGATAGCCTGTAAAACCTGAGGCAAAGGCAACCACCAGGGTCATAGAGCCAGCAACCCAGTTCAACTCCCTCGGTGGACGATACGCCCTATGGATAATCACTCTTGCAGTATGAAGCAGTATTGCAACGATAAACAGATGGGCAGACCAGCGGTGCAGACTCCTTATAAACCATCCCAGCCTCACCTCGGTGGTTATATTTACCACGCTCTGGAAGGCCTCCCTCTCTGACGGGACATAGTAGATACTGAGCAGCAGCCCTGTAAAGACAAGGCAGAGGAACAGGGTGAAGGCAACCCCTCCGAGGCAGTAGAGATAGCTCAGCCTTTCTGGCAGTCTCCTCTGAAGGAATCTCCTGTGGGGTTCCTTAATGCCAAACCTTGAGTCTATCCAGTCAAAGATCCTGCCCATCCTCAGACCTTGAGTCCGACATAAACCTTACCCTTTTCCACCTTAAAGGGGAGCCTGGTAAGTGGCCTCGGTGGAGGTCCACCCAGCACCTTACCTTCAATGCTGTATCTACCCCCATGACAGGGGCAGATAAACTCACCCTTCTGCCTGTGCCAGTTTACCAGACAGCCAAGATGGGTACAGACCGGAGAAAGCACAAACAGTGAACCACCATTATTCACAAAGAAGACCCTTGTGTTGATGAGGTGATCACCCCTGGGGATCTGGAAAACCACCTTCTTTACCCCCCTCCTGGGAAGCTCCTCTTCCTTCATCACCTCAAAGAACCTTACCTGCTTCTTTCTTATCTTGCTTGGATAGAGGAACAGGCCTGCAACTGCTGATGAAGAGATAAATAAGACTGAAAAAAAGAACTTTATAGCCTTCTTGAGGAATTCCCTTCTCTGCAATCGCTCAGTCTGAATTAAGGAGTTCCTTCAATTCTTTTCCGGCCTTGAAATAGACAACCCTCTTTTCAGGGACATCAACAGATTCACCGGTCCTCGGGTTTCGCGCCTTTCTCGCCCTCCGTTTCTTCAGTCTGAAGTTCCCGAAGCCTCTCAATTCAACCTTCTCTCCAGCCTTCAGTGCCTCCTTAATAGAATCGAAAAAGGTCTCAACAATAATCTCTGTCTGTTTCAGGGTATAACCCTCGAGTTTCTCGGTAATCCTGGCGATCAATTCTGACCTCGTCATACCATACCTCCTAATGGATTCTTAAAAAGTTGGTCAATTCGTCTACGTATCTGCTGTGGACTTCACCCATGAGCAGATCAAGTATTGAGACCCTTTCTTTCTTCTGGATCACCTTTGGCTCTCCCTTTATCCCTCCAAGTCTTGCTGCCTCTGTTATAGCGTCCTGAAGATTGCCCAACTGGTCAATAAGCCCCAGTTCCTTTGCCTGTCTACCTGTGAAGATCCTTCCATCAGCAATCTCCTTCACCCTTTCATAGGGGAGTCCCCTTCCCTCTGCCACGGCCCTTATGAACTGTTCATGGACATCCCTGAGGACCTCCTGGAGTATCTTTCTCTCCTCTTCACCTATACCCCTGAACACAGAGGCGAGGTCCTTATGCTTTCCGCTCTTTATCACCTCTGTCTTTATACCGAGTTTCTCGAGCAACCCCTTCAGGTTAGGTATCTCCATGATCACTCCAATGGAGCCCGTAACGGTCCCTGGACTGGCGAATATCTTTGTTGCTGCTGCTGATACATAGTATCCGCCTGAGGCAGCCACTGAACCCATTGAGACAACCACGGGTTTCTTCTGTTTCAGTTTCTTTATCTGTTCATATATCTCCTGTGATGGGGCTACTGCACCTCCCGGGCTGTCCACCCTCAAAACTATCGCCTTCACAGAGGAGTCCCTCTCATACCTCTTTAACTCTTCCAAGATCTCCTTTGAGTCAACGATCGGGCCCTCTATCCTGACGAGTGCCACCTTCTCACCCATCTGAATCTCAGAGGACAGCAGTGCAACGGTGGCACTGAAAATCAGGACCACAATAAAGAGGACTGCAATTATCAGACAGACCTTTTTCATTCTCCGTTATTTACATAGGTGAGATTCTTCATGCTCAGCCCTATCTTCTGTCTTTCGAGGTCTATCTTTATTATCCTTGCCAAGACCTCGTCCCCCTCTTTATAGACCTCCTCTGGCCTCTTGTTGGAGGGCTCGATCTCTGATGAGTATATGAGGCCCTCTACCAGTCCCTCTATCTCGACAAATATCCCGTATTCTGTAATCCTCAGTACACGACACTTCACCTCGTCACCCAGATGGAAGCGGTTTGGTATCTCCTCCTCCCATGGGTTAGGGGTGAGTTGTTTCAATCCGAGGGACATCTTCTCTTCTTCAGGATTCAATGACAGCACCACCGCCTCTATCCTCTGTCCCTTCTTCAACACCTCAGAGGGATGTCTGACATGTCTCGTCCAACTCAAATCTGTCACATGAAGCAGGGCATCCACTCCTTCAGGCAGTTCTATAAAGGCACCAAAGTCAGTCAGGCTCTTCACCCTTCCAGCAACCTTCTGTCCCACCCTGTATCTCTTTGCCACCAGTTCCCATGGTTTAGGCTTCAGTTGTTTTAAACTGAGAGAGATCCTCCTCTGCTCCCTGTTCACCTCAATCACCTTTACATCCACATAATCACCAACCTCTACATAATAAGAGGGATGTCTCGTCTTTGGAGACCAGTCAAACTCTGTTATATGTATAAGCCCTTCAACACCCTCTTCCAGTTCAACAAAGGCACCATAATTGGCAAGGCTCACCACCTTGCCTGTGACTATCCTGCCGACGGGATACTTGTCCTCCACCGAAAGCCATGGGTCAGGCCTCAACTGTTTATATCCCAGTGTCACCTTTTCTGTAACTGGATCGAAATTCAGGACCACAACATCGATCTCCTGGCCCACTCTGAACACATCAGAGGGGTGTCTCACCTTCCCCCAGGAGATGTCCGAGATATGGAGCAGTCCGTCAATTCCACCAAGGTCAACGAAGACCCCGTAATCCAGTATGTTCTTCACGACACCCTTCAGTCTCTCACCCTTTCGGAGCCTCTGCAGTGTCTTTCTCTTGAGCCTCTCTCTCTCCTCCTCAAGGTACTCCTTTCTGGATACTATTATATTGGTGAGTTTGTTGTTGTATTTCAGGACCTTCACCAGGTGCCTCTGGCCCACCAGTTCATCAGGGTCCTTCAGAGGCCGCAGGTCTGCATGGCTCAGGGGCATAAAGCCAAAGGCATCACCCACCTGAACCCTGTATCCACCCTTTATCCTCTCCTTAACGGTCACCTCTATTGGTCTGTTCTCTGTAGTCGCCTCTTTCAGGAGATTCAGCAATCTCAGTTTCTTAACCCTCTCAATAGAGAGCGTGATTGTACCATCAGAGTTTATCTTTGACAGAAAGACCTCTATCTCACTACCCTCTCTTAGGGATTCCTTCTCCTCTTCATTGAACTCCTCTATAGGGACAAACCCCTCTGATTTGTATCCTATATCAATCACCACTGCATCAGGCAGGACAGAAACCACCCTGCCCTTCATTATTGTTCCCTCCTGGACCTCTGGGAACGCCTCTGAGATTAGTTCTTCCAGATGTTTCTTTTCTGTCTCCATTACTGCCACAACCTCCTCCTTTGTTTTATTCCCGGCATCTATCCCACTGCCTGGAGCCATTCAACCACCTCCTGGATAATCCACCCAGGCGTTGATGCCCCGGCAGTTACACCCACCTTCTTAACGCCATTGAAATATTCTCTTTTCAATTCACTCACCTCTTCTATATGATAAACCCTTTTCCCCATACTGCTGCAAAGGGATGCCAGTTGTTTTGTATTCGCACTGTTTTTGCCACCTACAACGATCATCAGATCTGCTTCCCTTGCTATCTCTTCAGTCTCTTTTAATCTCAGGGCAGTGGAATTACATATGGTGTTGAAGACCTTTAACTCCTTTGTCCTCTCAATCACCTTCTGAACCAGTTGCTTCAGAGATGTAACAGGCTGCGTTGTCTGGACAACTATACCCACTCTCTCTTTCAGGGGTGGCAGTTCTTCTATATTTGTCACCACTACCACATCGCTTCCTGCATAACTCAGTATACCCTTCACCTCAGGGTGCTCAGGATCTCCCAATATCAGGACCTGATAACCCTCTTCAAAGAGAAGTTTAGCATACCGCTGTGCCTTTTTTACAAATGGGCAGGTCGCATCAATTATCTCCACTCCACTGGATTGAAGAACTGCCATCCTGTCCCTGGGCACACCATGTGTCCTTATCAGGACCGCCTCATACCCCACTGGGTCTTCTACCGGTTCCACGCCCGCCTCTCTCAGGGCCTGCACTACCTGAGGGTTATGGATTATTGGCCCCAGGGTACACACCTTTCTCCTCTTTTTTGACTCCCTGAAGGCGATATCCACAGCCCTCTTAACACCAAAACAGAAACCTGCCCTCTTTGCGACAATCACCTGCATCTGCTGGCCTTCAACTCCCTTATCCTCTGCATAATCTCCTTTGTAAATTCTTCATCCGTGCCTTCTCTATTGTAATAAATGGGCCTGCCAAAGGTCACCCTCACCTTTGCAGGTCTTATAAACAATGCACCCCTTGGCAGTGCCCTCTCGGTCCCTTCCACCAGTGTAGGCACCACAGGGACCCTGCCGAGGGCGGCCAGCAGGCCCACCCCCCTTTTGCCCTCCCCTATACTACCATCACTGCTCCTTGTACCCTCTGGAAATATCACCAGGACCCTGCCAGACCTCAATGCCCTCACGGCCTCCTTAAGTGTGGAGGGTTTGGGGTTATCTCTGTCGATTGGGAGACTGTAAAGCCTCACGAACCAGCCTATTAAGGGGTTGTCAAAAAGGGAGCCCTTTGCTACAAACAGGGGCCTCCTCTTCAGGGCAATCCCTATTAACGGAGGATCAATGTAACTCAGATGGTTGGAGGCTATTATCACCCCCCCTGAGGATGGAACATTTTCGGCCCCTTCAACCGTATACCGGAAGAGGGCCCAGTAGATAACCTTCAAAACCCCCTTGAAGAAATAATAAAGGAATCTGTCCAGGAGATTCTTCATCTTGACTCTCTATTATAACAATATCCTGGGTCTCATTTTTTCATTGACAAACATAGTTTATTAGGTTAAAATATTCTAAACTAAATACCAGTTTTACTGGTTCAAGCCCATTTTGGGGCAAAGGAGGTGTTTTATGAGAGGGTTGGTTGCATTACTCCTGGCCTTTCTCCTATGCCTGCCTGCCACTGTGGCCGCGGTCACCGAAGAAGAACTCCAGCAGAAGATCGATGAACTCTCCCGCCAGTTGGAACAACTGAAGAAGCAGATGCAGGAACTCCAGAATCAGCAGATGCAGCAGCAGGCCGACATCATGGATGCAAAGGAAAAGGCAGAGGAGGTCTCTGGGAGGTTCTCCTGGCTCACAATCGGGGGTGACTACAGGTTCAGGTTCGACTCCCTTAAGGGAACTGTGAATGAGCACTTCAGTTTCCCTGCCTTTGGTGACGGCCTCTACCAGCATTTCCAGCAACAGGTGATGTTCGGTAATGTGGTACCTGTAACACTGCCCAATGGCCTGCAGACCATTGGTGTACCAATTGACCCCGGCACCCTTCAGCAGATCCAGTCACAGGCTGCCTTCATGCGTGAGTATGATGTCAAGAACGACTCCCTCCTCCTGAACCGTTTCAGGCTCAATCTGAAGGCACAGGTGACGGAGAATATCGCTGTGAAGGCGAGACTCAATATGTACAAGGTCTGGGGGCATCAGACCGCCGGGCCCGTCCTTGGAGAGGGTTTCTTTGCAGACAGGATGATACCTGAAGGTGCACCCTTTGACGGTACCACTGGTCACATTCCTCAGGACAATGTCCTCAGGGTGGATTATGCCTATGCCACATGGAGTAATATCTTTGATCTGCCTGTCTGGTTCTCTGTGGGCAGGAGGCCCTCAACAGGTGGAGTGCCTGGAAACCTGAAACAGAACGAAGAGAAGGTGGGTACAGCAGGGGTACCCTGCTTTTTGGTGGACTATGCCTTTGACGGACTTACCGTGGGGGTTGCCCCCTATATTGAGGCACTGCCAGGCTTCTATGCAAAACTGTGTTATGGTAAGGGCTATGATAGTGGATACAGAAAGGACCTGCCTGGAGACAACACCCCTGACGATGTGAACATGATAGGTATAAACATCGTTCCAGTGGACACTGACATGCTCCATGTGGAACTGCAGTGGAACAGGGCCTTTGACATATTTGACACCTTTCCTGACTCAGGTGTAAAGGCGAATCTCGGTGACATTGACCAGTTCGGTGCCCTTGTAATGACAAAATTTGAGGATTTAGGCCCTGGAGACCTTAACCTCTTTGGTGCTGCGGCACTGTCAGTGGTACACCCCACAGACGAGACCCTCAGGATGGACATCCTGCAGCCTGTTGATACCGATGGTGACATGATTCCCGACACGGTTGTGATGATACCTGACGCCCCGCTGGCCGGTCTCCTCTATGACATTGACCCCAACACCGGTCAGCCTGTTGACAAGGACGACCACTCAGGCCACTTCTTCTGGATTGGTGCGAGGTATGACCTGAAGAAGACAAAGACGAAGATCGGCCTTGAGTTCAATTACGGCTCTAAGTACTGGGTCACCTTCGCACCCGCTGCAGATGACCTCTGGACCGCAAAGGTTGGTACCCGAGGCAAGGTCTACGAGGCATACCTGATACAGGAACTGCCCGAGATACCTGTGGCAAAACTGGGCAATGCCTACCTGAGGCTCGGCTATCAGTACTATGACTTCGACTACACAGGGAGCAACTCCTGGATAGGTTCACCTCACAAGATCAGTGAACTCACCCCGGAGAGTGCACAGTTTATGCCACCACTGAAGAAGGCACAGGATATCTACTTCACCTTTGATGTGAGGTTCTAAGAGAGGCTACCTCCGAGGTTCCGCGGGCTGAGGGCAACACCCCTCAGCCCCATAACCTGGATGCGACGACTCGTCTTTACCTCGCCTTCCCCTCCGGAATCACTACAGCAGATCCTCCCTCCAGTTACCTTCTACGATGATGGTCTCCCACCTGCTGTCAGAATAGAACAACTCCACTGTGGGTCTGAAGACCACAAAGTCCTGATGAAAGGGTGTGCTCACCATGCCCCCAAAGGAGGAGTTATCACCAAGGGCTATATGCACTGTCCCCATGATCTTCTCAGACTCCAGGATGTTGTCGGGTCTCCGGGCCCTGTCGTTTGTGCCAATTCCGACCTCGGCAATGTTTGAGTTCATTGGGTCCTGAGAGAGTCTCTCCTGCAGGACCGTGACAAAATCTTCATCTCCCTCTATCTGTCTGACCATCCCCTGCCTCACGATGAGGCTGATCGGTGAGTTGAGTCGCCTGGTAGGTGCCCATTCAAGCACCAACCTCCCCTCTGCGGTGCCTTCCAGGGGTGCAAAGAAGACCTCACCTGCGGGAAGGTTCCCGAAGGCCCCCTTTCTTCTCAGGTCCCCTGAATCCACATGGACCCTTCTGTTGCCCTTCAACACTGACAGGTCAGTTCCGTTGGGCGAGGTTATCCTCAACCCCCTCGCTTTCCTCAGCCTCCTCGCAAGGTTATTTGACCTCCTCTTCAGTGCCCTCCAGTCCACACTCATAGGCCCTTCAAACATAGAGACATCAAACAGGGGCATACTGGCGTATCTACAACCACAGAGTCTCGTGAGCATATCCCTGAAACGGGTATGACTGGTGGAATAGTTAGAAAGGGCTATCACCACATCCACTGCATCGCTGCAGTATCTCTGGATGATGGAGGATGCCTTCTCAAGTGCATCTGTAGATGCCCTCTTCATTATAATCGGTCTCAGAAGTCTCTCTTCCTTAAGCCTCCCAAAGGCCCGCTCCCCAAAGGCGAGTCTCCAGACCGCCTCGGGGGGTTCCTTCCCATGGCCCCCCCGTGAGGGGTAGCAGTGGTACAGGACATCCCTTGCAAAGGCCCTGCCTGTCTCAACCATCAGCATTGCTACATCCCTGAGACTCTTCCACCTCTTCAGGTCCTCCTGGGAGACCCTGTCCTTCGGGGTGGGTCTATCTGTAAATACCAGGACTCTCTCCCCCTTCTTCACACCCAGGTTTGTCCTGAAGACCTCCCTTACCGCCTTTGTTAGCATAACAGCCTCCCTCTGTTTCTCATCTGCAGTAACCTATCTGGTCTGCCCTTCTGACCACAATCTCTGGCCTGTCCCTGTAGAGTGTGACCTTACCATCAACCTCAATACACCTGCTCCAGAACCTGTAAAAGTCATACTCTCCATTAAACCCTCTCCTCTCAATTACCACAGTCAGGTTCGTCCTGGCCCTGTAATCCCTTTCACTATTCAGGAGTACCACATCGTCAAACTCAACCACCCTCCGTACAAACATCCTCACCCTCACCCGTTTTCCGATGTGATCTCCTGCCTCCCATGGGCATATCAGGCCATTAATAGAACACCTCAGGGCCATTTTGAGGTTCTTCCTGTATGCCTCTGCCCACCTCCTGTATCTGCTGTCATCCCAGAGCCCCCTTTTCGCCTCTCTTGCCTCCCTCTGGAGTCTCCTGAACTCCTCCAGCAGTTCATAGGGATGCCCGGTATAGACAAACCCGTAACCCCTCTTAATTATCTCCCTGTTCACAAACACCCCGTCAACCCATACATACCTGAGGAGCCTGCCGTATCTGTCACGGTTTATGGTCCTGTCTCTGTCCCTTCTGAGACAGACCGTCCTGCCCTGTATGAGACCCTTCAGAAACCGTGATGCCTCAACCCCAAAAAACTCCACGTCCCTTCTCGGGTCCACTGTCTCAGGTGTATCAACCCCGAGTAGCCTCACCCTCTCTGCTGTGTCTATCACAAAGGTATCGCCATCGATGACCCTTACAACCCTGTGATACTCACAGTCCTGTGCATTTGATATTGAAGTAATAAATAACAGGGAGAACCATATGACGACCCCCCGGAGGTGCCTCATAGACACCAGCACCTCTTCCTCTCTCTCGCCTCCTCCACCTCTCTCCTTCTCTCCTCAAACCCCCTTTTCCCCATCATCCCGTAGGTGAGCCTCTTGCCCTCTTCCACACCGGGCTGGTTGAAGGGGTTGATCCCGATCAGGAAGCCTGTGATCGCCGTTACTATCTCGAAAAACATGAAGAGTTGGCCCATGTAATAGGCATCGAGTCTGGGTATAATAACGGTGAGGTTAGGTCTACCCGCCTTTGCAAGGGCCAGTTCAGTGGATTCCTGCTCTGCCTTTATCAGTTCTGAGAGCATGTGACCGCTCAGGTAACTGAGCCCCTCCATCTCCTGAAACACAAAGGGTATTCTGATATCATCCCCGTATTCCTCTATCCTTATGAATACCACCACCTTGTCCTCTGGTCCATCCATCCAGAGTTGTAACTGAGAGTGCTGGTCTGTGCATCCCACCGATGGATAGGGGGTAAACCCGAGCCCGAGTTTCCCGAGACTCTCGGCCCACAGTTGACTGAACCATTCACTGAAGTACTTGAGGCCATCTGAATAGGGGACCATCACGTCAATATCTCTCTGGTACTTTGTTCCGTACAGGTAGAGCACAGCAGAGACCAGGAGGGCCGGGTTCTTCCAGGGCTCCTCTTCCATCACCCTGTCCCTCAGTTCCTGAGCACCCTTGAGCATCTCGGTGCTGTCCACTCCTATCACCTCTGTGAGCAGCAGACCCACAGGGCTGAGCACCGAGTACCTGCCCACCACACCCTCCGGTATATCAAGGGCAGTGAGACCATTCTGTCTGGCAATCTGACGGAGATTGCCCTTCTCCGGATCTGTGGTGGCCACAAAGTGCTCTCTTGCATCTTCACCGAGGGTCTTTTCCATCATCTCCCACAGAATCATAAAGGATGCAACCGTCTCTGCAGTGCTGCCAGACTTTGTCACCACATTCACAACCGTCTTCCTCAGGTCTATCAGTTCCAGCATATGCCGCAGTGTTACCGGGTCAACATTATCATAAATAAAGACCCTTGGGGTCTTCCTCAAATTGTGAAAGGGACTGAGGGCATGCAGTATCGCCTTTGGTCCAAGGGCGGAGCCCCCGATTCCGAGCAGAAGGAACGCCTCTGCCTCCTTCTTTATCCTTACACCTGTCTTCTTCACCTCTGTGAGGTCCTGTTCTGGCAGGTCAAGAAAGGCCAGTTCTTTCCACCGTCTCTCTTTTATCTGGCTGAGGGCATCCTGGAGTTTATCTCTAAGGGCCTCTACCTCTTTTTCTGTGAGGCCCTTTTCACCCAATACCTCCTCCATCGCATTGCCAATATTAACTCTCAGCATCCTGACCTCCTTGCTCCATTTTTTCCATCGCCCTGAAAATCGATGATCAGGGAAGACCGCCCTGACAAGGTCAGGGCACCTGACTAAGACTTCTCACTGCTACTCTTCCAGTAGGGGGTTGTGAGGTCTTCAAAGGCAGATACTGCTGCTACCGCGCCCTGCCCTACTGCCGTGACTATCTGTTTTATCCCACCCGTGATATCACCTGCAGCATAAACCCCCGGCAGAGAGGTCCTCTGGGCTGAGTCCACCTTTATATACCCATCCTCTGTGAGTTCGAGACCGAGTTTCTTTCCCACTGTATTTACAGGCTCATACCCTACAGCAATAAATACACCATCTGTCTTCATTGTGTAACTCCTGTTTTCTTTAAGGTCCCTGAGCCTCACCTCGGTCACCATCTCCTCTCCCTTTATCTCCTCAACTACTGTGTTCCATAAAACAGGTATGCCCCTCTGGAAGAGGCTCTCCTGCAATTTCTTCTCTGCCCTCAGTTTATCTCTCCTGTGTACTAAGGTGACTTCCACCCCTATGCTGTCAAGATAGAGGGCCTCTGTTACAGCAGAGTTGCCTCCTCCTACCATGATCACCTTCTTCCCCTTAAAGAAGTATCCATCGCAGGTTGCACAGTAACTCACCCCTCTGCCGAGGAACCTCTCCTCTCCCGGTACTCCCAGCCTCCTGTGGGTTGCCCCTGTGCAAAGGATCAAGGCCCTTGAGAGGTATCTACCCCGGTTGGTGATTACCAAAAATCTCCCATCCCTTCTCCTCTTCACATCCAGCACCTCCTCTGAGAGGTGTATCTCTGCATACTGCATCGCCTGCTGGGCCATCATGTCCATCAGGGTCTTGCCAGGGATCCTGGTGAAACCTGGATAGTTCTCCACCACCGGGGTTATCGCCACCTGACCACCAATCGCTCCCTTCTCCAGGACTACTGTATCCAGTCCTGCCCTCTCTGCATAGATGGCAGCAGTGAGCCCTGCAGGGCCTGCACCAACGATCACCACATCCCTTTCAACCACCTCCTTAGTGGGTTCCACAACCTTCACCTTTGGTGGGGAACCCGTGAAGAGGGAGTCCACAAAGGCCTCCTCGGGTTGCACTCCTGTGGCCACCAGATTCCCATCTATCACCGTAGAAGGTACAGAGGTGATCCCGTATCTGTCAACAAGGTCCCTGTTTTCCACAATACTGGCCACCTTAACCGATACCCTTTCGGGCGCCTCAACTGCTGCAGACACAGCAAGACTCACCTGCTGGGGACAATAGGGGCAGGTGGGACTAACGAGGACCACCACCTCTCTGTCCTCCTTCAGGCCTTTGAGCCTCTCTGAGGACTCATCTGAGAGTATACCCCTGCCCTGTGAGACAAGGAGCATGGTGATGAGGAGCCCCCTTCCCTCCTCACCTGTGGGTGCGCCAAGAAAGGCGATTCTGTACCTGTCAGGATTTATCAGCACAGAGGGAGACACTGTCACACCATACACCTTAGCCTTCTGAGGTGTTAACCTCTTGAGATGGATCTTGGGACTGAGGGAGACGAGTTCCTTTATGAGAGAGATGGTGAACCTGGCCCTGTCCTGATTTACTCCCTTTTCAGTAAATACCCAGAAAAAGATGTCGTCTCTGAGTTTTTTGAGTTCTTCCTTCAGCAATACCTTTGCGTCCGGGGGTATCACCTCTGCCATGTGCACCTCCTTCAAGAACTGCATTTTATTATACTCGAATTTGATGGCAAGAGGGGTATTTTGATAAACTCACCTTATGGCCTACAGGCTTCTTGAGAAGACAAGGGCAGCGGGTTGAGCAGCCAAAATGGGTCCGTTGGACCTGCAGGTTCTTATCCAGGACCTCCAAAAGGCGAATATGCCAGGAGTACTTGTGCCTCCAGGAGATGATGCAGGAGTATTCCAACTGGTTGAAGATCTCCTCCTTGTTGAGACAGTGGATGTGATCACACCTGTGGCAAACGACCCCCATATATTTGGTTCAATAGCGGCCACAAATGCCTTGAGCGATATTTTTGCTATGGGGGCCACGCCCAGGACCGCCCTCTGTATTCTTGGTTTCTCCTCCTGTGATACAGAAAGGGAGGTAGTCCTTGAGATCCTGAGAGGTGCAGATGAGGTCTTTCAGAGAGAAGGCGTTGCCCTGCTCGGCGGTCATACCTTTGAGGACCCAGAACTGAAGGTGGGCTTTTCTATCACAGGTCTCACCACCAAGGACAGACTCCTGACAGTAAAGGGGGCTGAGGAAGGGAACATCCTCCTCCTGACCAAACCCATAGGTACTGGTGTAATAGTTACAGCATTGAAGGGAGAGAAACTGACAGATGAGGAGATGCAGGAGGCCCTTTCCTGGATGACACTGTCTAACAGAACCGCCTCAGAGTTGGCCCTGAGGGCAGGTGCAACCGCGTGTACAGATGTAACCGGATTCGGGTTACTGGGACATGCCTATAACATTATAAGAGAGGAGCCCCTTGACCTTGTTATAGACTCCGACAGTGTGCCTCTGTTGGCAGGGGTGATGGATCTGGTAGAGATGGGGATTGTACCTGAGGGGGCCTATGATAACCTGAAGTTCCTCCAGGGAGTGGCTGACTTTACAGGGGTCCCAGAGGAGAAACAACTGATCCTGTCTGATCCTCAGACCTCAGGGGGGCTTTTGATCACTTTGAGTGAGGAAGGACTGAGGGAATTTGAAGAGGCCCGTATCTTTTATAAAAAAATAGGTCATGTTACGAGCGGTAAAGGCAGATTAAGGGTTACCTAACTGAGGAGTTTTAAGAAGTCATACTTTCTCAGATAATCAAGGAACTCCTCTGCCGCATGGGAGAGGACCTCATGCTTGGGGTATATCAGTGTAAAGTTTCTCAGAAACCTCTCCTCCTTAAAACTCACCGTCTTTAATGTCTCAAATTTGACCTCTTTCAGTGCAGCCCAGCGTGAGATGATCGAGATGCCGAGACCATTCTCCACGGCCTGTTTGATGGCCTCGGTGCTCCCCAGTATCATGGAAATCCTCATATTCTGTGGTGTGATACCATGCTTCTCAAGGTACTTTTCGATCATCTGCCTCGTACCTGAACCCTCCTCTCTCATTATAAAAGGCTCAGATGTGACCTCAAAGACAGAGACCTCCTTCTTCTTCGCAAACTGATGCTGGGGAGGCACTATAAGGACCAGTTCGTCTTCAATCAGTTTCTCCATCGTGAGTTTCTGCCTCGCCACTTCCCCTTCCACCAGTCCAATATCAATATTTCCACCCTTGAGGAGTTCAACCACCCTTTTGGTGTTGCCGACCTGCATGTTTATCTTCACCTTTGGCCTGGTCTTCTTGAAATCGGCTATCACCCTCGGCAGAAGGTAGTTTGCTATCGTGGTGCTCGCCCCTACTGAGACACTCCCCTTTACAAGTCCTGTCAACTCCCCTATCTCCTTCTCAGCAAGTGCGTACAGAGAGAGGATATGTTTTGCATACCTGTAGAGTATCTCTCCTGCAGGAGTCAGGGTCACGGCACTGCTGGTCCGATCAAAGAGTTTCGTCTCATACATCTCCTCAAGGGCCTGGATCTGCAGACTCACAGCAGGTTGAGTCAGGTGTATGATCTCCGAGGCCTTGGAGAAACTCTTTGTCTCTGCAACTGTGCAGAAGACACGTAATTTATGATCATCAAGCGCCATCGTAAGTTAATTATAATATAAATAAATTTTATGTTCTGTCAACTATCCGCATTAGCCCAGATTTGCCGGTAGAATTTAAATCAAAACTTTAGAAGACGGCAGGGGGTCCCCACAAGATCAGAAGATCTTGTGGGGCAGAGGAACTCAGCCCAGGAAAATCCACGATCCTCCTGGGGACCCTTGCTGAAAGACAGAAATCAGAAGTCGGAATCAGAGGTCAGAAGATCCCTTTGTCTGAGTTCAGACCTCTGGCTTCCGACTTCTGTTCAACGACACCTCCGATGCAGTGCCCAATGTAACGACTCACCCATTGGGTGAAAAAGGGTTGAAGGAGGAGGGCAGTGCTGGTGAGGCATCAAATTCAGCGATACCTTAAGTGCAGAGGTCAATGTCACCACCTCTGTGTCTGAAGAAGGTACAACCTCATGTAATAAAATTCATCGCATAATTTGTGTCCGAACCAGCACTGCCCTCCTTGCAAAGACATGTTGTATAAAAATCATGTTTTGAGACAGGGCTCCCTTGAAAAATCGTAGATTTTTCAATGACCTGAGTCCCTCAGTCCCCACAAAATCTCTGATTTTGTGGAGACCCCTGCTGTAAAAACTCATTTTTAATGGCAAATCTGGGATTAGGGTCAAATTCGGGACAATGCTGATATAATAATGGTAGAAATGTACCGTCTCATAGAGTCAATAGAGATCAACGCACCTCCTGAAAGGGTCTTTCAATTCCTCTCGGACATCAGATCAAGAATGGAACTGTCACCCTCGTATAAACTGTTGAAGTTCGAACTCCTGACACCAGGGCCTGTAAGAAAGGGCACGAGATTTAAGGCCACAATTGAGGCTGAGGGAAAAATAGTTGAGTACATCAGTGAGGTCTCAGGATTCACGCCCCCCAGGAAGATCGTGTTAAAAAGGGTTGATGGAGGGCTTAAACTGACATTGAAGTTGAAGAGAACATCCAGAGGCACCACTCTCCTCACACATGATGAGGAGTTTGAACTTCCTCAGAAACTGACGGATATCCCCGAGACAGAGGAGAAGACCTCAACTGGCAGTATCCTGAAAGACATTGCAGAGGCAATCAAGGACCTTGCCTTTCTTCTGTATGGACACCCCGAGGAAGTGAAGGCAAGGGAACAACTCATTGAAAAATTGAGGAAGGACCTGAGGGAGTGGTTACGAAGAATAAAAGTGACTGTAGAGTCAGGAACCTGAGCCTCGAAGGTGATAACTCAAGAGAGAGCCATGAGATATGCCTTTGATTATCTACAGGGGACCTGTCCCTGCTCACAAGGGTCCCATCAACTCTACAGTGGTCTCTCACTTCTGGATCCAGGAGATTAAGGGAGAGGTCTTTATGAAGGAAAAGAGCCTGAACCTCCGGAGAACCCTTTGAGATGTTGACGAACAGCAGAAAGAGGGGAATTATTTTAGACAACTGCCTCATTCTTGAAAATAAACTCTCTTTTCGAATATATTCAAGTTAGTACCTGTTTACCGTTAGACTTTCAGACACTTAAATATCAGGATTTCAGCAAC
Organism: Nitrospirota bacterium; assembly: GCA_015492645.1. GTDB lineage: Bacteria > Nitrospirota > Thermodesulfovibrionia > Thermodesulfovibrionales > JdFR-85 > JdFR-85. Next base: position 103,878 of record WGER01000082.1, on the reverse strand, counting down.
AGACGCCGTATACAGTGGTGTTTCACCCACTGGGTGAAAAAGGTTCTGAGAGAGGATGTGCTCCAGGTTGAGGAATGGTAACCATTACAGAGGCAAAAGAGGTGCTCCTTGAGACTGCCTCAAAGGTGAACCTCAAGCCTCTCAGGAGACGGATAAGTACTGTGGGTGGTATTGATGTGGCATACAGAGGCAAAAAGGGCGTGTGTGCTGTGGTGGTGATGAGGTACTGTACTGATGAGATCATCGAGGAGAGGGTGTATAAGGAGACGATCGATACTCCCTATATTCCGGGATACCTCTTCCTGAGAGAAGGTCACATTATGCAGAAGACACTGGAGGGATTAAAGACAAGGCCGGATGTGTTGCTGGTAGACGGACAGGGGATAGCACACCCGGCAGGTGCAGGTATCGCCTCTTACATAGGGGTCACAACTGGTATTCCAACCATAGGATGCGCCAAGTCAAAACTGCTGGGCACCTATAGGGAACCTTCATCTAAAAGGGGGAGTGTATCTCTCCTGCAACACGAGGGGAGGGTGATAGGGGCAGTGGTGAGAACGAGGGACTCGGTCAGGCCGGTGTTCGTATCACCCGGACATCTGCTCACCCTTGAGGAGGCGGTTGAAGTGGTCCTGCATGTTGCAAGGGGATACAGGATCCCGGAACCCCTCAGAAGGGCCGATATACTTTCAAGACACCATAGCAAGAGGGAGGGATAGGGATGCCATTTTACGAGTTTTACTGTAAGGACTGCCACAGGATCTTCACCTTTTACTCCAGAAGGGTCAACACAGAGAAGATACCTCAGTGCCCCAGGTGCAGTGCCGGATTGAGGAAACTGCTGTCAGAGTTTCATACCTCCAGAAGAGGTGGAGAGGAGGGCTCTAACGAACTCGGTATTGATGAAGGCAGGTTGATGAATGCGCTCTACAGTCTGGAGAGAGAGGCAGAGGGCGTAGACGAGAACAACCCGAAAGAGGTGGCACGCCTGATGAGGAAATTCACTCAGATGACAGGATTGAGACTGGGAGACAGATGGGAGGAGGCCCTGGAAAGGCTCTCCAGTGGTGAAGACCTGGAGTCAATTGAGGATGACCTGGCTGAAGGTCTGGATGAAGAGGAACCAATAGCAGTGGAAAGGAGACGGAGGTTCCCAAGGTTCAGACCCCCTGAGAGGGATGAGGGTATCTATGAATTATGACCCCTCTGTCTTGTTCCTGAGGTTGTCCCTGAACCACTTCAGGATCTCATCGTGGGCTGGAGGTGTTACAAGAAAGACCTCCATATCCGGAGGAAACTGAATCTTTGCCCTCTCCTCATCGGCCATTATAAGAAGGGCGGCCTCTGCAGGTCCGATGCTGTCCTGAAGCCGTTTCTGGATATGCTGAAGCCTGAGTTTATGATATTGCTGAAAAAACTCTGCAACCTTCCTGTAGACCTCCTCTGTCTGAACCACTACGAGACAATTTCGCCAGTCTAAGTAGGGGCCGTAAATAGATGGGTCTTCCAGGGGCAGAAGTTCCGCCCCTTCTTCTAATTTCTTCTTAACAATCCTTCCTGCATATTCATTTATCTCTGATAGTGTACGGAGGGCCTCTTCACCCCCTGTGTAAATAGCCTCACAAAAGACCTTTTTGACTCTTCCTGCCAGTTCCAGTCTCTCAAGTTGTTCCTCTACCTGATGCCAGTACTTCTGGACGATCCCCTTCAGGTCGTCAGGAGTATCCCTCCCTATCAGGATATTATTCACACAGTAGACCTTCCTCCTTTCAATGTATTGATTTATAGAAGGTTTCTTTATTTCTCCCAGTTCTGCCATCAAGATAATTTTAACACAAGCAAACAGGATGAATGTGAAAGTATAATATTGATTGAAGGTCTAGCGGTAAATCTGGGTGAAACCCAGGTTAGCCGTTAGAAATACGATTAAAAGACGGCGGGGGTTGCCTCAAAATGGGGGTCCCCGAAAATCTTTGATTTTCGGGGCAGAAAACTGAATTTATGCGACAGATTTAATTCATACAGTTCTAACCCTTGTTCACTTATAGGGTGAAGGTTGTTACATTGGTAATGGCACTTGTGGTGTTGCTGAAATCCTGATTTTTCGGCAAGGGTTCCCAGGAAAATCGTGGATTTTCCTGGGCTGAGTTCCACTGCCCCACAAGATCTTCTGATCTTGTGGGGACCCCCTGCCGCCTTCCAAAGTTTTGATTGAAATTCTATCGGCAATTTAGGGTGAAAGTGCATAGTTGAAAAAAGGACTGTCTTGCTTTATAATGAAAGAGGCGATGGGAAAGGTCAGTCCTCTTATCTTCAGGGAATACGATATCAGGGGGATTGCAGGGAGGGATCTTACCGGGGAGATTGCCCGCCTTGTGGGAAGGGCCTTTGGGACGCTGGTGAAGGCCATCCATAGGGACGAAGATTTGAGGGTGAGTGTAGGAAGGGATGCGAGGCTATCCTCAGATGAACTCACAGAGGCACTGATAGAGGGCATTGTGGCAACAGGAGTTGGCGTGTATGACCTGGGGATCTGTCCCACTCCCCTGCAGTACTTCTCGTTGCATCGTCTCGGTCTGTCTGGTGGGGTTATGGTTACAGGCAGCCACAACCCCCCAGAGTACAATGGCTTTAAACTGAGTATTGGGAGAGAGACAATCCACGGAGCTGCTATACAACAACTGAGGCATATCATAGAAAGAGGCGATTATCATCTTTCGCCCCGGCAGGGTGATGTAGTGGCATATGATATAATCAACGCATACAGGCAATACATGCAGGAGCATTTTTCTTCATTAAGAGACTCGAATTACAGGGTCTTCAGGGTGGTTGTTGATGCCGGAAATGGCACGGGAGGGCTTGTTGCTCCTGAACTGTTGAGGCATCTGGGATGTGAGGTAGTGGAACTGTACTGTGAGCCTGACGGTAGATTCCCAAACCATCACCCAGATCCTACTGTGATTGAGAACATGCAGGACCTGATAGAGACAACGGTCCGTACAGGGGCTGACCTGGGTGTCGGATATGACGGTGATGTTGACAGGATTGGCGTAGTTGACCCCAGAGGGAGGATCATATGGGGCGACCAGATCCTTGTCATCCTCGCAAGGGATATACTGAAGAGCCATCCTGGTGCAAAGGTGATAGGGGATGTGAAGTGTTCCGATTTTATGTTTAAAGAGGTGAAGAAGGCCGGGGGAGTGCCTATCATGTGGAAGACCGGTCACTCCCTTGTAAAGGAGAAGATGAAGCAGGAAGGGGCGATCCTGGCAGGGGAGTTGAGCGGGCATATATTCATTGCAGACAGGTACTTTGGTTACGATGATGCAATTTACACGACCCTTCGGCTGATAGAGGTGATGAAGAAGGAGGGTAAGGGGATAGAGGAACTCCTTGCTGATGTCCCTACGAGATACAATACCCCGGAGATAAGAATAGAGTGTCCAGAAGAAAAGAAAAGGGCGGTGGTTCAGCGTGTGGTGGAGCGATTCAGGGGATATATGAGGAATGGTGGTTGTCCCTACGAATTGAAGGAGATATATGATATAGATGGAGTGAGGGCCGTCTTTGAGAGGGGATGGGTGCTTTTAAGGTCAAGCAACACCCAGCCAGTTGTGGTGATGAGAGCGGAGGCTGATGATGAAGAGACCCTTGAGAAATTGAAGGTCTATATGATGAAAGAATTTGAGATCGCAATGGAGGAGATATGAAGGCCCTTGTCCTTGCAGGCGGCAGTGGCACCCGCCTCTGGCCACTGTCCAGGAAGAGATACCCAAAACAGTTTCTGAAACTGAACGGAGAGGCCTCACTCCTTCAGCAGACAGTGGAGAGGTTGCTCGGATTTATCAGACCAGAGGATATCATTGTCCTGACCAACAGTGAGTACCGCTTCTTTGTCCTTTCACAGTTGATGCCCTTTTCATTCAGGGAGGAGAACCTGGTCTTGGAGCCGGTTGGCAGGAATACCGCTCCAGCCATAGCACTCGGGATAAAATACTGTATTGAGAAACTCGGCTCTAATCCGGAGGAGGTGGTCTTTGTCTGTCCATCGGATCATCTCATCTCACCTCAGGACAGATTCATTCAGTATCTCAGGGTCGGAGAGGAAGTCGCTTCAGGAGGTTATATAGTAACATTTGGAATAAGACCCACCAGAGCAGAGACTGGCTATGGCTACATCAAGGCCGACAGGAACAGCCCCGTTGACCCAGATAGAATGGCCTACAGGGTCGAGATGTTCACAGAGAAACCGAGCCTGGAAAAGGCAGAGGAATACTTACAGAGTGGAGACTTTTACTGGAATTCTGGTATGTTTGCCTTCAGGATGGACACCATTATCGAAGAATACCGGAACTACCTACCAGAGGTGGGGGAGGCCCTGGAAGGGTCCTTTCAGGAGATGATTGATGGCTTTTCACGGCTGCCAGATATATCAATAGATTATGCAGTTATGGAGAAATCTACCAGGGTTGCTACACTGCCGCTTGATCTCTACTGGAACGACATAGGTTCGTGGGATTCCCTTTATGAGTTTTATGAAAAGGATAAAGAGGGTAACATCAAGAGTGGAGATGTCTTCACTGTACAGACCAGAGAGAGTTTGATCATGGGCAACAAGAGGCTTATTGCCACAGTAGGCATAGAGGACTGCCTTGTGATTGAGACGGATGATGCTATACTGATCGCCAGGAAGGGGCAGGCCCAGAGGGTGAGAGAGATTGTGAAGATACTTGAGGAGAAGAAGAGGTCTGAGGCCTCTGATCACCTCACCACATACCGTCCGTGGGGGTATTACACCGTTCTTGAAAGGGGTGAGAGGTACAAGATAAAGAGGATAGTGGTCTATCCTGGACAGAAGTTGAGCCTCCAGAAACACTACCACCGTTCAGAACACTGGGTGGTGGTAAAGGGGACAGCGAAGGTGAGGATCGGAGACAGAGAGGTGTATGTCCATGAGAACGAATCCGCCTATGTGCCCAAGTCGACATTGCACAGGCTTGAGAATCCCGGGAAGATCCCCCTTGAAATAATAGAAGTACAGAACGGAGAGTATGTGGAGGAGGACGATATTGAGCGGATAGATGACCATTACGGCAGACACCACAGACCTTAATGGGCCAATCAGGTCTCCATAAGTTATTCCTCTGGGTTATAACCCTCTCTTACATGTTGCTGATCTTTTATTTCTCGCACCTCAGGTCTCCTTTGCCTGTCTCTATACCCTCAGGTGTTGACAAGGTGCTCCACTTCGTTGAGTATGCGGTGCTTGGCACCCTCCTTTATATAAGCCTCAGATACTCCGGTTACAGACACCCCTTTGCCATCGCACTCCTGTGTTCCATACTCTATTCCCTCACTGACGAGATTCATCAGTACTTTGTCCCGATGAGGGATGCCTCCCCGTTTGACCTCATCGCTGATATATCAGGGGCATTTGTTGCTATCCTCACAACAGACAGGATGATCGTTAAAACAAAGATCCTCCCATAAAAGACCAGCCAAGGGTTTCAATCACAGTTGATATGATATATTATGATACAGATCATATTTATTTGTAATTTTAAGATGATATAGTTATTAAAATTTTTGGTCTTATCCAGAAGGGGGGTGATAGTGAGTTTCATGAGATATCATTTGTGGACTTAAAATTAACAGATGAGGAGGTGTAAGATGAGATTGTTTGTCCCGATACTGTCTCTTTTGTTTTTCCTTACAACAGTCTCTTCAGGTGAGGCCAGAAGTAATTGTATAACCTGTCATGAAAAAGAGACCCCGGGAATTGTGAAACAGTTTCTTGATGGGAAGATGGGCAGGGTGGGGCTTGATTGTTCAACCTGTCATGGTAAGGACCACCAGAAGGGGGCAGAGGATGCCTCACTCGCAAAACTACCAACCCCTGAGACCTGTAATAAATGTCATCCCGAGCAGGTCTCACAGTTCAAGGACGGTAAACACTCACTGGGCTGGATAGCAATGAAGGCGATGCCCATGTTACAACATCAACCAACCATGATTGTGGGTGAGGGATACAAGGGGTGCTCAGGATGTCACAAGATCGGTATTAAGTCAGAGGAAGAGGCAAAGAGGTATAGATATGGCAGTGGCGCCTGTGACTCCTGCCACACGAGACATACCTTCTCAGTTAGAGAGGCAAGAGACCCAAGGGCCTGCCAGTCCTGTCATATGGGTTTTGACCACCCCCAGTGGGAGATGTGGTCAACCTCAAAGCACGGTACCATCTGGCAGATAGAGGGTCCGGAAAGTGAGAGGGCACCCACCTGCCAGACCTGCCATATGCCTGACGGGAACCACAGGGTTATGACAGCATGGGGATTCCTTGCAGTAAGGCTCCCCGAGGATGATCAGGAATGGCTGAAGGACAGGATAACGATTCTTCAGGCCCTTGGAGTACTTGATGAGGCTGGCAAACCAACCGAAAGGCTTGAGGTAGTGAAGGCAGGGGAGGTGGCGAGATTGACCAAGGAGGAGTTTCAGGCAGAAAGACAGAAGATGCTCCAGGTCTGTTCAAAGTGCCATAGCCGTTCCTATGCAAAGGCCCAACTGGATGCGGGCGACAGGATAATCCGTGAGGCAGACAAACTCATGGCAGAGGCTATAAGGACCGTCAGCGCCCTTTACAGGGACGGGATACTGAAGAGGCCCGCTGGATGGAAATTCGCCCCTGACCTGCTTCAGTTCTATGAGGCAAAGAGTTCTATTGAACAGGACCTGTATGTGATGTTCCTCGAATACCGTATGCGTGCCTTTCAGGGAGCCTTCCACATGAATGCCGATTACATGCACTGGTACGGATGGGCCCCCATGAAGGAGACGCTTCAGAAGATAAAAGATGAGGCAAAAAAACTAAGGGCGGAATATTCGAGATAGGCCCAAGGGAGGACCAGAGGGGGTCCTCCCTTCCTGCCCGGGAAGATTAAAGGAGGTGGGCAGTGTTGCCTATTGCCTGTTGCCGCTTGCCTATTGTCTCTTGCCCTCTCTGTCCGAACCAGCACTGCCCCTCTGAGAAATCCGTCGCATAAATCCTGGTTTGAGGGAGTCCCAACCGAAAAGACCAATCGACAATCTGGGGTGAATTAATCCCATTTAGAGTAGATATGTTCTAAAATACTCTTATGGAAGATATCAACAACCGGATGCTCAGAGAGACTGAAAAGTGTGTACTCTGCGGGAGTTGCAAGGCGGAGTGCCCCACCTATGAGATTGTGCTGAAGGAATCCTTCGGTCCCAGGGGGAGGATGCACCTCCTCTGGGCATTATTACACGGGGAGTTGACCGATACGGCACAGGTGTACCAGAGGCTCTACAGTTGTCTCCTCTGTGGGGCCTGCAAGAAGAGGTGCCCTGCAGAAGTGGATGTACCGATGGCCCTTTCTCTCATCAGGTCAAGGCTGTCTGTAGGCCTGTCAGGCCGTCTCCTTAGGGCCTTTTTAAAGGGTGGTTTTACCAACCCCAGAGCCTACCACCTCCTCTTCAGGAGACTCTATCCCCTGCTGAAGAGACCCCTTATCAAAAGGGGTCTGCTCTATGAAGGTTTTGAACCTCAATTGCCCCACCCTCATGGGGTCTTTAATTCTGAAAGAGGAATAAAGAGGGGAAGGATTGCACTGTTTGTGGGATGCTCTGTCAGGTACCTTCAGCCCTACATAGGTTCAGCCTTTGTAGAGGTGTGTGAGAGGTTGGGTTATGAGGTTGTAATATCACCCAAGGAGGCCTGCTGCGGTGCACCACTGATGGCCAACGGAATGATAAGAGAGGCAGAGACCGCTGGAAGGAAAAACCTTGAGACCTTCGCGATCATGGATGTGGATATCATCGTCTCTGTCTGTCCCACCTGTGTTTATACCATGCAGAATAGATACAGAGAACTTTTTGGTGAATCACTGAAGGTTGTAGACTCGGTAGATTTTTTGTCAGGCCACTCAAAGGACCTGTTGCGGATCATCTCTCAGAAAGAAGAGACACCCGAACTGGAAGGTCTCATCTATCACCACCCCTGCCACGGTCTTTATTCTCTTGGACAAAAGGAGACCCCTCTCGCAGTCCTTAATACAATGGGGCTACCCATAAAGGGGTCTCTGAAGGGTTGCTGTGGCCTTGCAGGGACCTTCCCTTTGAGATTTAAAGCCCTTTCAGACTCCCTACTCAGCAGAAGAATCGGAGAGTTTCAGAAGGCCAATGCATCTCTACTTGTCACCTCATGTCCGGGTTGTGTGATGCAGTTGGCCAGGGGGATAGGTCCTGAAAGGGTGCTACATATTGTTGAGGTGGTAGCGGAGATGCTGGATAGCAATGTATGTTAATATATCAGGATGAGACGGCTTGGTATTGAAGACCTGAGAAGACTGGGGGAGCCACTCCGCCAGAGGGTTCTACCCCTGAGGCTTGACTACAGGGCCGGGGAGGTGATCCAGAAGGGCGCGGCTGGCGACAAGACATTCCAGATTGATAAGGTCGCAGAAGATGTGGTGTTTGAATTCCTGAGGGAGTCGTCAGTGCCACTCACGGTGGTCTCAGAGGAGAGGGGGATAGTCCCACTGAGGGGTGGTGGTGAGAGGGTACTGCTCGATCCAATAGACGGAAGCAAGAATGCTGTATCTGGTATCCCCCTTTACTGTACCTCTGTTGCGGTGAGTGAGGATGACACACTTCAGGGCCTCAGGCTTGCCTATATATATAACATCATCACAGGTGATGAGTACTGGGCAGAGAGGGGTAGAGGTGCCTATCTGAACGGCAGGAGGCTCGAGACAGATACCGTAGAGGAGATAAGGGTCGTCCTATACGAGACCCAGAGACCGGGCAGGGATATACCTGTTATAATGCCACTTCTGGGGCTTGCGAACAGGACGAGATGTCTTGGGGCAACAGCCCTTGACCTTGCCTTCCTCGCCTCTGGAGGTGCCAGTGTCTATGTGAATCCTGCTCCCACACGGAGTTTTGACTTTGCAGCAGGAGTGCTCCTTGTCAAGGAGGCCGGAGGTATCGTTACAGATTTGAAGGGAGAAGACCTCTCTCAAATGGAACTCTCCATGAAGAGGACATCTCCTCTGCTTGTGTCGGCAAACAGGCAGATACACGAGAAGGCCCTTGAAGCCCTCAACGAATGAACCATATACTTGAAGAACTGAGAAGACTGAATATCAACCTGAATCGGCTCTTGGAGTACCTGGCCCCTGCTCAGGACCCGCAGGTGTTTCATGAGTATCAGGCATTCAGGGCAGAAATGAAGGGAGGGAAGGTGCTGATTAAAGGGGTTGGAGAGGTCGACCCGGTAACCCTGAAGGAACTCAAGGGGATAGACCATGTCATACAGGAGGCGAGGAAAAACATAGAACGGTTTCTGAAGGGTCTCCCCGCCCAGGATACCCTCATATATGGCCCCAGGGGGACCGGGAAGTCCTCTCTGGTTAAGGCCCTTTTTAATGAATATAGAGACCAGGGGCTCCGGATAGTGGAGGTCTCACCGGAGATACTCTGTCACCTCGACGAACTTATTGAGACCCTGAGGTATAATCTGGACCACCCCTGTATCCTCTTCTGCGATGACCTCTCCTTTGACAGGCCTGACAGGGGATTTCTACAACTCAAGGTGGCCCTTGAGGGAGGATTGAGGGCAAGGCCAAAAAATATACTGATCTATGCAACCTCCAACAGGCGTCACCTCATCAGAGAGACCTTCAGGGACAATCTCCCCTCTCAAGACGATGACCTCCATCCAGAAGAGTCAGGCGATGAGAAGGTCTCTCTGAGTGACAGGTTCGGTCTCAGGCTCTTCACTGGCATCTTTTCACAGGAGACCTATCTTGGGATCGTTAAGAACTACGTGCAGTTGCGGGGGATCAGGATTGAAGAAGATCTCCTGAGGCAGAGGGCCCTTGAATGGGCGATGGGACATGGCAATTTCTCAGGCAGGACTGCCCGGCAGTTTGTTGATACCATAGAGGGAGAGAATTGAGTGATGGAAATTCAGGCCCTCCTGCTCGGTGTGATACAGGGAATCACCGAATTCCTGCCCATCAGCAGCACTGCCCATCTCATAGTTGTTCCTTCACTGCTCGGATGGGAAGGACCGGTTAACACCCTCTCCTTTGATATAGCCCTTCACGGGGGTACCCTTCTCGCCCTCCTGTTATACTTTTTCAGAGACCTCATAGAAAGCCTGAGGGGGGACAGAAGGCTGATCTTGCTTCTCCTGCTGGGTACGCTCCCTGCAGCAGTTGTCGGTCTGCTCTTCAAAGACCTTGTGGAGGGTCCACTACGGACACCCTTCCTTGTGGCCTTGAACCTCGTGGTCTTTGGTTTCTACATGCTCTTTGCAGAAAAGGCAGAGACAAGAAGAGGCATGTCGGGAATTGGCCTGAAGGACGCAATGGTGATAGGGGTCTCTCAGGCGATCGCCCTCCTGCCCGGTGTATCGAGATCAGGGATAACCATCTCCACAGGCTTACTGCTCGGTATTGACAGGGTCTCTTCGGCCAGATTCTCATTTCTCCTCTCCCTGCCTGCAGTAGGAGGGGCGGTGGTCCTGGACACAGTTGAGGGATACAGTGAGGGGACGACAGTGGATTGGGAACTCTTTCTGTTAGGGGCATTGTCATCATTTGTGGTGGGGTTAATCTGCCTCAGGTTCCTCCTCTGGTTCTTCAGGGGATTCTCTATGAAAACATTTGCTTACTACAGGTTTGTCCTTGCTGGTATAATATTAACGGTACTATGGCTTCGAGGCTGAAGAGGCTTAAGGAAGAGATATCAGGGATCTTCTTTACACTCTTTAGTTTATACCTGGGGCTCTGCCTTTTTACCTACTACAGATGGGATCCCTCATTCTTTACAGAGAGTCCCGGACCGGTAAGAAACTATGGGGGGATAGTGGGCTCCTATATATCAGATGCCCTCATGACTGTCATCGGCTACCCCTCTTATCTGATACCAGTTTTACTTGCTGCCTATGGTATAAAGAGACTCCTTGGTAGACCAAAGAGGGAGTGGTTTGCGATCGGGATATCAGGTTTTATTCTGTCTGCTTCTCTTCTCTTAAGCCTCCTTTACAGGAGCACCCACCTTAGATGGACCTCTATTGAACCAGGAGGGATGCTGGGAGAGGTGATCTCCACCCTGATGTTGAGGTATCTCTCACTGCCGGGTTCGTATATATTTACACTCAGCCTCCTCTTCTCTTCCCTTGTGGTTCTGAGCCCCCTGTCTGCCAGGGATGTTCTCTCTCAAATAGAGGGGAGGTTCAGGGGCAGAGGGTCTCAAGTCAAGGGGCCTGAGATCACTTCCAGCCCTCCAATCAGACATGTAAGGAGGAAAAAGGATGACCTTGCTGAACTCGAAGAACCGAGGCAGGTGGGGCCATACAACCTACCACCACTTCAACTCCTTCATACCTACCAGGAGTTGCCCGGGCCACCAAGGGAGGAGATGCTTGAAAGGGCGAGACTCCTGGAAGAGAAACTCGCCGACTTCAATGTTATTGGAAAGGTAACACAGGTGCATCCCGGTCCTGTGGTGACCCTTTACGAGTTTGAGCCTGCACCAGGAATCAAGATAAGCAAGGTGACATCCCTCACGGATGACCTGGGCAGGGCCCTCGGTGGTCTAAGCATCAGGATATCCACCATACCGGGGAAGACCCAGTTGGGTATCGAGGTCCCGAACAGACAGAGGGCAGTGGTGTATCTGAAAGAGATAATCGCTTCAGAGACATTTCGTAAGAGCAGGTCTCTTCTCACCCTTGCCCTTGGTAAGGACATCTATGGTAGTCCTGTGGTGGCGACCCTTGAGAGGATGCCCCATCTGCTGGTGGCTGGTAGAACCGGCTCGGGCAAGAGTGTACTTATCAACTCAATTGTAATAAGCATCCTCTACAAGGCGACCCCTGAGCAGGTGAAGTTGATGATGATTGATCCCAAGTTACTGGAACTCTCAAGGTATGACGGTATCCCCCATTTAGTAGCCCCTGTGATTACCAACCCGAAGGAGGCAACATCTGCCCTGAAGAGGATGGTCTTAGAGATGGAGAGACGCTACAGATTGATCGCAGAGATGGGCGCAAGGAATATCGAAAACTACAACAGGCTGGTCCCCGAGTCCGAGAGGTTACCCTTCATTGTGGTCGTGATAGATGAACTGGCAGACCTGATGTTTACCGCATCAAAGGAGGTGGAAAACTCCATCGTGAGACTGGCTCAGATGGCACGGGCATCAGGGATCCACCTCATTGTAGCAACCCAGAGGCCCTCTGTAGATGTCATAACAGGGATCATAAAGGCAAACTTCCCCACCAGGGTTGCCTTTCAGGTCTCCTCCAAGATCGACTCAAGGACTATTATAGATGTCCAGGGGGCCGAGAAGTTGATCGGGATGGGAGACATGCTCCTAATGACGCCTGGTGCGAGGCTTCAGAGGCTACACGGGGCCTATGTCTCAGAGGAGGAGATACACTCAGTGGTGGAATTCGTAAAGTCCCAGGGCGGCCCTGATTATTCGATATTTGAGGCGATTGCTATGGAATCCCCTGAAGAGGAGATACAGGAGGACAGAGATGAACTCTACCAAGAGGTGATCCGTTATGCAGAGAGTGTAGGAGAGGTCTCCATCTCGGCGATCCAGAGGAGGTTCAAAATAGGTTACAACAGGGCAGCGAGGATAATGCAGATGCTCGAGGAAGACGGCCTGGTTGGTCCACCCAAGGGGGCAGGCAAACCGAGAGACTTTCTGGGCCGGTCCTGAAAACCTGATGAGAGTTAATTAACCCCGTCCTATCCCGAGACCCGTTGTGATCTGGATGGAGTAAAGGACAATGATCTTGAACAAATTTTACGGAAATCTTGGACACACAACCTGGCGTGCAGAGTATCCGAGAGGGCATTTTTTGTTGTTTAACCTTGAGTGAGTTCAAAAAAACGAAGCGAGGTATATTGAGTCCAAAGTCTCCGTTATGGGGAGGTTCACTCACCCACGCGGAAGGGTCTGCCTGAATCTCTTTGCGTCTTCAAACATGGATATGTTATTAAAGAATACATACCCCCCCTCGTATCCAGCAACAATCTCTGCCAGTCTTAGCAGGTCGTCTCCTGTGTACCTGTATCTGTAACCCCCGATACCGTGAAGCCGGAAGTAGAAGGTGCCTTCAGTGACAGGGCTATCCTGAAAGGGGTCTACCACATGGATGACGGGCAGTCCTTTTGATACCTTCAGAACGGAATCCCTCTGCCATCCCCTGGGTTCAAAGGCAACGAGTACTCCATGGCTGGAGACCTCTTTAAAGAACTCCATCACATTGCGGATGTTCTCCTCTGTATCCCTGAAACTCCTTGGTGTCTGAAACAGCACCACCTTGGCCCGCAGTTGCCTGACAGCCTGAAGTGTCACCTCCCATGCCGTGAGCACCTCCTCTGTGTTTCTGAAAGAACCATAGTTTTCTGGATTACCGAAGGGCCTTTTAAGTCTCCTGTATGTGGGACTCCCAGGGGGGTGGGTTATCACCTGCCAGGCCTTTACCGTAAACTCAAAATCAGGAGGTGCTTCCTGTCGCCACCTCTTTAAGGTCTCAACTGATGGGGGATCATAAAAGGTCTGCTGGACCTCCACTGTTTTGAACTCATCATAGTACTTCTTTCTTGATACAGGGAAGCCACAACATCCCACCTTTATCTCCTTCATAACTAATTATAACCGATCAGAGGCTGGACGGCCTTAAATTAACATTTGACAGTGCCCATGCCACAAACTCACCCAAGTAGATTGACAATTGGGAAGACATCAATTCGGGGGAAACTGGTATAATTATCTCGTAACTCCTGTCCCCTGAGAGGAGATATGGGCATACGGAGAAGACTGGCTGTCTTACTTCTGTCTCTCGTTCTCATCAGTGTCTTCCATGGGGCCTCAATGGGGGCTGAAAGGATAAGGTGTGCCTCCACCACGAGCACACAGAATTCGGGCCTCTTTGACTACCTCCTGCCCCTGTTCCAGAAGAAGACCGGGATAAGAGTGGACGTAATAGCAGTTGGCACCGGGGCGGCACTCCAGATTGGTAAGAGGGGCGATGTTGATGTGGTGTTGGTTCATTCTAAGGAAGACGAGTTGAGGATGCTAAGAGAGGGGTGGTTCGTGAACAGGCAGACCGTGATGTACAACTGGTTTGTCCTGGTGGGTCCTCCAGAGGACCCTGCAGGGGTGAGGGGTGTTGCATCCGTAGTAGAGGCATTCAGAAGGATATTTGAGAAAGGGGCGAGGTTCATTTCAAGGGGTGACAATTCCGGCACCCACAAGAGGGAACTGAAGATCTGGCAAATGGCGGGTCTATCCCCAAAAGGACATAAATGGTATATGGAGGTCGGTCAGGGCATGGCAAAGACCCTGAGGATCGCCTCCCAGTTGGGTGGATACACACTTACGGATAAGGGGACATACCTTGCCCTGATGGACCACGAGGATCTGAATCTATCAGTATTGCTTGAAGGCGACAGGGTGCTATTAAATGAATATGGTGTTATGGCTGTAAATCCGGACAGGCATCCACATGTGAGGTACAGAGAGGCGATGAGGTTTATTGAATGGCTCGTCTCGGAGGAGGCCCAGAAGGCGATCGGATCCTACAGAGACTCCAAGGGTAACCAGTTGTTCTTCCCCGCTAATACAGAACCAACTCAGGGTGGCATGCCTCAGATAAAGAATTGACTGTATCGTTTCTTTAGTATCCAATAGGGATCTTCACGGACCCGGGAGAGACACGATGGGATTCCTTGTTGACTCACTCAGAAGGGCTGTTGAGTTGACCCTTTCTATGGACCCTGAACTGGTCAGGATAGTGGTCCTCTCACTGAGGGTCTCAGGCACGGCAATTCTGCTTGCAAGTATTACGGGTATCACCCTTGGTATCATCCTCTACCGGATGCACTCAGGCCCCCTGAAAAGAGTGCTCGTTGTTCTGGTAAACACCTCGATGGGGCTGCCGCCGGTGGTGGTGGGGCTCGGGCTCTATCTCATCCTGTCGAGGTCAGGTCCCCTGGGATGGCTCAATATACTCTATACCCCCACAGCCATGGTACTCGCCCAGTACATACTGGCTACCCCCATAGTGGCAGGTATTGTCCACTCCACATTGGCATCCTCAGACCCAAATATAAGGTTTACTGCTTACTGCCTTGGGGCAACGGAGTTTCAGGCAACCATGAGGCAACTGAAAGAGGCGAGATATGCGATTGTGGGTGCGGTAGTCGCAGGCCTGGGCAGGATAGTGGCAGAGGTGGGTGCTGTACTCATAGTGGGAGGCAATATTGCGGGATATACGAGGGTGATGACCACGGCAATAGCCCTTGAGGCTGACAGGGGAGACTTTATACTTGCCATAGCCCTGGGCATTATACTGCTCGCACTTGCATTGATGGTCAACATCTGTATGTATCTCCTGCAACAGAAGGCAGAGATCCGATGATACAGCAGATTGAGGCGGTAGATGTATGCAAGAGTTACAACAGGGCCTTCTCACTCCGTGTAAGCCTCAATCTCCAGAGAGGCAGGATTTACGCGTTGGTGGGGCCGAATGGTAGTGGAAAATCGACACTCCTGAGGATTCTCTCCTTGAATGAGAGACCTGACAGTGGTGAGATTATTTATACAGTTGGAGGAAAGGACCTGAGGAATCCCTATCACAACATGGACATCAAAAGGAGGGTCATCCTTGTCCCCACAAGGTCTGCCATCTTCAATGAGACGGTCTATGAGAATGTGGCCTATCCCTTGAGGTTGAGGGGATTTAGAGGCCCAGGCGCCCGACAGAGGGTGGAAGAGGTCCTCCATCTGGTAGGTCTGGCCGACAGGATGCACCTGCAGGCAAGGAGGCTGTCTGCCGGTGAGGCACAGAGGCTTGCACTTGCAAGGGCACTGGTTGCAGGACCGGAGGTCCTCTTCCTCGACGAACCCACTGTCAGTCTTGACCCTGAAAACACAGAGATCATTGAGGAGACGATAAGGGGATATATAAGCAAAAGAGAGGGTATTGTTGTGATCGTAACGCATAACCTCTTTCAGGCAAAGAGACTTTCCGAAGAGGTCTACTTCCTCTACAGGGGCAGGATACTTGAACATCAGCCCACAGAGGTGTTCCTCACCAGACCCGTCTCTGAGGCTGGAAGGAGGTTCCTCAATGGAGAGATATACTGAGGGAATCTGATATAATAAACACCTATGGCGATTTTTCTGGAAGAGATTACCATGGAGGAGTTTAAGGAGGCCCTCACCAGGACAAGGACGATGATTCTGCCCTTTGGCACTGTTGAGGAGCACGGAAGACACCTGCCACTGAGCACCGATACCCTAATCCCGGTGGAGATCCTGAGGAGGTTAAAGAGGGATGTGTTTGTGGCTCCTCCCCTCCACTATGGGGTCTGCACCTCAACCCGTCAGCACCCCGGCACCATCACCCTCTCCCCGGAAACACTCCGTAGGTTCACGAGGGACATACTAAGGGAAGCCTACAGAAAGGGGCTCAGGTGCTTTCTCCTCCTGAGCGGCCATGGTGGAGGACTTCACATCAGTTGTCTGAAGGAGGTGGCGGAGGAATTGGTGGAGGAGTTTGAGGATATAAGGGTGGCCGTGGTGAGTCCCTATGAGATGCTTTCAAGGGAACTGGCCGAGATTGCAGAGACAGAAAACGACTCCCACGCAGGGGAGATAGAGACCTCTCTGGTGCTCGCCCTGAGACCGATGCTGGTGAAGGGCTCATCGGAGGAGGAATATCCCTCCTTCCCAAAACCCCTTGTGGTGAGGGAGAAACTCAGATACTGGCCCGGTGGTGTATGGGGCAATCCGGCGAAGGCCTCTGCTGAGAAGGGTGAGAGGGTGATAGAGATTGTCCTTAGAAAGGTTGAGGAGGTACTCGATCTCCTTGAAGGCGGTTGGTAGATTTAAAATCCAGCCGACCGAGACCGTCCTGGTTATTGTTGATATCCAGGAGAGACTCGCCAGTGTTATGGAGGAGAGGGAGAAGGTGGTCCGCTCTGTAGGCCACCTCGTTGAGATGGCAAGACTCTATCAAATACCTGTAATCCTTACAGAACAATATCCAAAGGGGCTCGGTCCCACTGTGGGGGAACTGAGGGAATCACTGAGGGATGTGAGGCCCGTGGAGAAAATTACATTCAGTTGTTGGGATGAGGATACCTTCAGAAGGGCACTTAATGAGCTACAAAAAAGGAAGGTTATCCTTACAGGCATGGAGACTCATGTCTGCGTGCTACAGACCTGCCTCGATCTGCTTGAAGAGGGGTATAACGTACATGTGGTGAGGGATGCTGTAACCTCAAGGAAATTGGAGGACAAGGAAGTGGGATTGAACATTATGCAGACCGCTGGTGCTGTGGTGACCTGTACTGAAACGGTCCTCTTTCAGGTCCTTAAAAGGGCCGGGACAGAGGAATTCAGGCTACTGTCCAGAAGGATAAAATGAGGAGGCTCTACCTTCTGAGGCATGGACATACGGTAGGCGGTGACGAACTCAGATACAAGGGTCATACCGATGTTCCACTATCCGAGAAGGGCAGGGGTCAGATTGAGGCACTTGCCGATTACCTTAAAAGGGAGGGGGTAAACGGACCGGCAGTGTACTCTTCAGACCTGAAGAGGGCCGCTGAGACAGCAGAGATAATATCAGAGGCCCTCGGGGTTCCGGTGGTGAAAAAGACGCTCCTGAGAGAGAGGAACTTTGGGCTGTGGGAGGGGATGAGCCTTGAAGAGATCGAACAGAGGTATCCCCGTGAGTTTGAGAAGTGGAGAAACAACCCTTTGAGGTATAAGCCACCAGAGGGTGAGAGTACCCTTGATGTGAGAGACAGGGTCAAGAGGGCCGTAGAGGAGATACTGGAGGAGGTCACGCAGGGGGATATTGTAGTGGTCTCTCATGGGGGTGTAAACAGGGTACTCCTCTGTCACCTTCTGGACATACCTCTGGAGAATATCTTCAGGATAGAGCAGGACTACGGATGTCTGAACCTGATAGAACTCCACCACAACGGCTCAGGCCAGCCTGGGTCCTTAGATGCACTCTGGCCAGTTGTCAGGAGGCTCAACCTGGTTCCATATGATGGGGTTCTCAGATGATAAGTGTCGAGATACCCGGTTTTGGTCTGGTTGAAATAGAACACCTCGTCTCTGACTTTACCGGAACACTGTCGGAAGATGGTGTCCTTCTTGAGGGTGTGAGAGAAAGGCTCCAGAGTCTTTCAGGGCGTGTTGAGATACATATCCTCACGGCGGACACCTTTGGTACAGCGAGGTCTCAACTCCAGGGTATACCCTGCAGGGTACAGATCCTCACTGGCACTGACCACGACCTTCAGAAGGAAAGATATGTGGAGGCACTCGGTAAGGAGAAAGTCTTTGCAATGGGCAATGGCAACAACGACAGAAGGATGCTCCGAGTTGCGAAGATTGGAGTGGCGGTCATCCTGAAGGAGGGGTGTTCAGTAGAGGCAATGATGTCAGCAGACATCGTGGTCAAGAGTCCCCTCGACGGGCTTGACCTGCTTTTAATACCCCAGAGACTTAAGGCCACCCTCAGGTCCTGAATCCCTTCATCAGAGTTAGGTTGTCTTATATTTGCCATGTTTATGATAAAATAGGCATCAATGAAAGAAATCAGGAACGAAATACCAAGGGTTTTTAGAGAATTCCCTGAGGTTATCTTTGGTTATATCTTTGGCTCAATGGCAGGGGGGTCTGAAGGGCCCATCAGTGACATTGATATTGCCGTTTATATGGACCCCTACTCCCACGAAACTTACATAAGACTCCACACCGCACTTGCCCGTGCACTCAAAAGAAGCGATATTGACCTTGTAGTCCTGAACAACACAAAAAACCTGATACTTCTCGAAGAAATTATTACAAAGGGGGTACTCCTTTACGATAAAGATCCTTCAAGAAGAATAGAATACGAGGCATTGACACTGCATAGAGCAATTGACTTCAAGACACAACGAAGGGCCCTGGTAGGGCTATGAGAGAGAGACTACTGTATAAGGCTTCCAGGATCAGACAATACCTGAATATCATAGATAGAATAAAGAATGATTGTCTTGAAAAGTTTGACACTGACCCTATCTACAGAGGTTCGATTCTTCATTACCTATACCTGGTAGCAGACAGTTGTATATCTCTGGCAGAGATGGTTATACGATATAAGGGCCTGAGGCCTCCCCAGTCATACCACGATGCTATCGATATCCTTGGTGAAAACGGGATACTTGAGCCCGAGTTTGCCTATGATTTTGCAGGCATTGCAGGCTTCAGAAACTTCCTTGCACACGATTATGAAAATGTCCAGAAGGATTTCATATGCAATGCCATCCTGGCAAAGATGGAAGATGTGAAGGTCTTCTTAGAACAGATTGAAAAGGCTGTAACCTGATCGTTAAAAACTTGCACTTCGGAGGTGTACAATCATCCCCTGCAGTAATGTCTTCAGGTCATTGAGTCTCTTTCTTGATGTCCTGAGTCTTATAAATACCTCTTCTGGTGAGACTGTTAGACACTCAATATCCCTGACTGACCGGAGACCGGACAGGAGAGAGATGATTTCTGAACCCGGAGTGTCTGTATGTGAGGAGTAGAGGAATGCCCTTCCGTTAATGGTGATTTTTTTCGGTTCAGACCACCTGCCCTGAAGGAGTCTCGCCTTCTGACGCCCTGGCAGTGTGGTGCTCATCAGGACAAGACCTCTGGGCCTGCCTGAAGGCGTGAAGAGGACTTCAAGACGGTCTGTCTGCCCCATCATAAGGCTCACCGGCAGATAAAGGAGGCTCTGTCTTGGCAGGGTGGTGAATAGTGCCCTTACTGTGCCTGCCTTTTCTGTCTCGTATCTCGCCCGAAATCCGATCACCCCTCCCAGCAGTGTGTACTCCTTACACTCCGGGGTCAGCGCCTCTTCAAGGACAGCGGCTACCTCACTCATAAGGGCCCTGTTCGTCTTGACTCCCCAGTGATAGCCCCATACGAGGATCAGACTGATGACGAAAAGGAGTATGAACCACTCAGTGCTGAATGCCATCTCTGAGGAGTTTCTCTGCGAGGGTCCCTCCCACCTGTGAGAGGCGGGCCCTCAGTGATTCCATATTACCGAAATGGGGCAGTTCAAGGTGTTCTGCCTCTTCTGTGAGGTCCCTGAGTCTTGTATGGATGTCCTGTCTTGGAACCCCTGCAGCGGCCTTGTTGTACACTACAAGGTCTATGCCGAGCC
The DNA here is from genome assembly GCA_015492645.1 of Nitrospirota bacterium. Taxonomy (GTDB): domain Bacteria; phylum Nitrospirota; class Thermodesulfovibrionia; order Thermodesulfovibrionales; family JdFR-85; genus JdFR-85. The sequence goes on along the minus strand of WGER01000082.1, from coordinate 83,612 downwards.
CTAAGGTCCTGAACTCCTCAGCAATCATTATCGCCTCCCTCATCGAGAGTTCCTCATGATTTACCACGAGGCTCTTACGAGAGCGGTTCCTGTCCCTAAGCAGGGAATCCATTTCTTCTGCCACCTCATACTGGCTCAGGAGTTCCAGCATTACAGGGTCTTCATCCTCTTCAGTGCTTACATCCTCGCCCAGATATGACTTCCCCCTTACAGAGGTTATCTCATCCCTCCTTTTCAGTATCTTTCTCCTCAGTTCCCTCAGTTTCTTTAGCCAGAGCATACTGACCCGTGGGAGTCCAAACAGTCTCATGGCAAGGCCTGTGGGAGGTGTATCAACCACAAAGTATCTAACCCGCCCTTTCCATTGCCTGAGTGTCTCATCAAGGGCGACGAGCAGGGCATGCTCCAGCATCCCTGGTGAGTACTTCAGCACATCAAACATCCCCTCCAGGTTCAGGATCTGCAGATGCCTGTATGTCTGTTTCATCCTCTCTGTCACCTCTTTCAAGGCATCTCTTATCTGTTCCTCTTCATCTATCTCAAGGATCCAGAGGTCCTCCTTTATTCTGAAGGGTCCTTTAACCGGCTCCAGATCGAAAAAGTCAAAGAGGTTGTGGGCAGGGTCAAGTGAGACAAGGAGGGTCGGGTTGCCCTGCTCGGCGAGGTAAAAGGAGAGGGCAGAGGATAGAGTGGTCTTTCCAACGCCTCCCTTACCGATGAAGAAGAAGACCTCTGTCATCCAAACTCAAGGGTGCTGAACCAGTGGGCAAGAATGTCTTCAGATGGGACACTCCTTGAGAACATGATGAGGATCTCCCTCTCCATGTGTGGGAGCAGTTTTACAGAGATGTAGGAAGGGGGAGAGGGTATGCCAACCAGTGCACCAAGCAGGATCACCGCAAAGGCGTTCTCCATCTCCTTCAACTCTTCCTCGACAACTGAGGTGCCTGAACTGAAAAAACCCCTGAAGAAGTCAAGGATATTATTTAACCACCCCACCCCTCAGGCCCTCCTCCACAGTCCTGGCTGTGGGTCTGAAGAAGTCATAGATGAGTAAGACATTGAGAAAGACCATAACCAGGGCCATTATAGCAAGGACCACGGCCTGTATCGGATTCTTCAGATAGAACTCCGGTACAGCCACAAAGAGATACCATAGCATGGCCAGGGTGACAGTGAGCCAGAGAAAGAGTGCCGGTATGAGGATGTTTAGGCCCCGTGCCTTCTGGACCCTTATTGTCCATGCTGCCACGGTCATCATGGCCACTGATGCGAGCATCTGGTTTGCTCCCCCAAAGGCAGGCCAGAGGACATTCCAGGCACCTGTCCAGGCAAGGCCTATACCTATAAAGGCAGGCACTGTGGATGAAATCCAGCGGTTTGAGAGCCTCCTATACAGTTCAGGCATCGGCTTTCTCAGGGGCTCAAGCAGTTCGGAGAAGGTGTATCTGGCAAGACGGTTCGTGGTATCCAGGGTGGTCATCGCAAAGGAGGCGACCCACATTGAGGCGACTATCACCATTATCTCCCTCGGAAGATGGAGTACCCTGTTCGTCACCTCACCATAGGCCTTTGAGAAGATGCCGATTGGACCTCCCGCCCCTTTTACAGCATCCAGATAACCACCAGCAAAGGCCTGTACAGAAGACTTCAACTGAACTGCCTGCTCAGGTGGTATCACGCTGAATCCATAGGCACTTATTGTTACCACAACCAGGGTTGAAAGGAACCCCTCTGTCAGCATGCCTCCATAACCTATGAAGAGTCCATCTTCCTCCCGTGAGATCTGCTTTGAGGTGGTTCCAGAGGCTACTATGGAGTGGAAACCTGACAGTGAGCCACAGGCTATGATCAACGGTATAACAGGCCAGAACGGTGTTGGCTTGCCAGAGATGACAGGTGCTGAAAAGACGGTAAAGGCAGGGATGGTAACCCTCTGGAAGGAGAGCAGTACAGCCAGACCTCCCAGGATGAGACCACCAAGAAGGAGCCAGGCATTCAGGTAGTCCCTTGGCTGGAGCAGTATATTCACGGGTATTGATGAGGCCACTATTATGTACACAAAAAATACCATGAGCCAGACGTGGTAGGTGGTCCTGATGGGCAGTTGTTTTCCCAGCAGGATTGAGGCCAGAAGCAGGGTGATGCCTATCAGTGTTGCTATCTTCAGGTCAACCCTTAACCTGTAGAGCAATATCCCGAGCAGCAGGGCGGCTCCTATCTTGAATAGATAGGCTGTTGGAACGGCCGGCTGTTTGATATAGAGGTTTCCGAGGACCGCTGAGAAGGCTGCTACCACCAGTATAAGGACAAAGAAGATGAACAGGGCAAAGGCGTAGCCTGTCCTCCGTCTTATTATCCTGCCGGCAATCCACTGGATTGAATGGCCGTCATGTCGTACTGAGGACATCAGGGATAGATAATCGTGTACCGCACCGATGAAGATATTACCAACCCATATCCAGAGAAGGGCGGGAAGCCACCCCCATATCAGGGCTATAGCAGGTCCCACTATTGGGGCTGCACCTGCAACAGAGGCGAAGTGGTGTCCGAAGAGGACATATCGGTTGGCAGGTACGAAGTCCACCCCGTCGTAAAGCCTCCTGGAGGGAACATCCCTTTCGGGCCTGCCGACTACAGACCTCTGTAGATACCTCCCATAGGACCTGTACAGGAAGGCATAAAGGACAACACCACCTATCAGCAACAGGGTAACATTCATCTCTCTTTATTATAAAGCATCTCCGTTAGCCAGAAAGGGTTGTTAAATATTATCTTCCTTTTTGTTCAAAACTATCAAGAGGCATACTTTTCCGTAGATTGCCGTTGGCTTTAGTCAAAAAGACATTACAGGTGGTGGGAGTTCCTGCCCAGAAAAATCCACGATTCTTCTGGGTGCCCTCTGCCGAAAGACAGAAATCAGAACTCTGAAGTCAGAGGTCAGAAGATCCTCTGACTTCAGAGTTCAGTTCAGCGATACTGCCGTGCCCAATGTAAGAAGGGTCAACCATGGGATGAAAAGGGATTGAAGAGACAGGCAGTGCTGCCTATTGCCCATCGCCTATCGCCTTTTGCCTCTTTGTGTCCGAACCAGTCCTGTCGAATAACTTGAGGTAATCCTCGCCACTATTAACCGTATTCTCTTAGCAAATTCAACCCCCGCACCCGAAATTTGTATTTGGGTTAAACATGAGGCTTGCCCTGTGATAGTGTATGCTGAATATCTCATGCCCTCAAAAAGAGATTATACTCACATTGGGCCCAACAGGACCATATTCAGAAGGGTCTGTGGTTTAAAAGGTTTGGGCAGGTACTCAATCCTTCCATATTTCATTATCTTTCTTATCTCGCTAAACTCCTTTGGATAACCAGATACGACGATCACCCTGAGTGTCTCTCCCTTCTCCTTTCTGATCTGGTTCAGCAGTGCAGTACCCATACCATCAGGAAGTACCACATCAAGAATGACAAGGCCGATCTCGTCTTTTATCCTCTCATACAGTTTCATCGCCTCTGTCAGGTTTGAGGCATCCACCACATCAAAGCCCCTCCTCCTAAGGGTTATCCTTATCATATCTCTTATCTCCTTTTCGTCTTCGACCACAAACACGAGGGGTCTGCCTATCCCATCACTCTCTACAGGTTCTTTGACTTCTCTTCTCTTTTTCTCTTTCTTCTTTAAAACAGGCAGGTATATGTTGAAGGTTGTCCCCACTCCCTTTTCACTGTAGACGGTTATACATCCACCATGTCTGTCTATTATGTTATAGGTGGTGTACAAACCCAGTCCAGAACCACTTTGTTTTGTAGTAAAGAATGGATCAAATATCTTTACCTTTGTTGCCTCATCCATCCCGTGGCCTGTATCACTGATGCCCACCTTCACAAATCGTTCCAGTTGTCTGAACTTACATGAGGCGGGTCTGTCCACATCTTCGACCACTATTGATAGCACTCCACCATCGGCCATCGCCTCACAGGCATTTATTACAATATTCATGAGGGCCTGCTCAATCAGTCTGGGGTCTCCAAATATTGTTCTCACCCTGGTCCTGTAATGAAAATCGAGCCTTATGTTCTTCGGGATAGTTGTCTTCAGGAGACCTACAAAATTACCCATGAGAGACCGGAAGTTAAACTTTCTCAGATCTACGGGTGTCTTTCTCGAAAACCCGAGCATCTTATTCGCTATCTCGGCACCCCTCTCTGCGGCCCCTTTGATTATATCCAAGTACATCTTTCCTTCAGGGTCCTCCACCATCTCCTCAAGGAACTCTGCATACCCAGAGATAGGGGTAAGAATGTTCTTGAACTCATGGGCGACCCCACTTGCCAGGGTGCCCACCGCCTCCATCTTCTGGGAATGAAATAACTGCTCCTGAAGTTTCAGGTTCTCCTCCTCTATCCTTTTTCTCTCTGAGATGTCCACAAATCCCTCAATGATATAAGTCCTGCCCTCCAGTTCCACCTTCTGACAACTCTTCAACACAGGTATCCTTTTCCCGTCTTTCCTTATAATCACTGTCTCCAGGTTGTACACCTCCTCACCTTTATCAAATATAGGACAGGCCCCCTCCTTTTTTGGACATATGAATTCATGACAGACCCTTCCTAAAATCTCCCTCTTCACATACTTGAGAATGTCAAGGGCAAGTGTATTTATATCCACAACCCTCTTCTGCTCATCCACAATGAAGACGCCTGTCGGAAGGGCCTCGAAGATAAGCCTCTCATTACCTTCCAGAAGGCTCTTCTGTGTCATTTCACTCATACCTCTGAGTTATTTCACACACAAGGTGTATATTTTTTTTAGACATTAACTATTATAACAAAAATTAGTATCATTAAAATTCCTAAACTCGTAATTTAAAGCAAGAACCGTGCCTGTATCAGAAGCGGCGATTGGCTTCCAGTCAAAACCATGGTAAGCGGCAGAGAACCCTGCCTTAAAAATCCATTTCTTATTGGTAATTCAGGGATAACAACACTAAGAGAACTCCTGTCGTGTATAATATTAAAAACTATGCCCACACCTGTAGAGATAAGAATAGGTGATCTGGTCCTGAGGGGCGAACTCTATGATACCCCCACTGCAAAGGCGGTGGCAGAACTGTTACCGATCGAATCAGAATTCAATGTGTGGGGTGATGAGTTCTACTTTGAGATAAACCTGAGGCTTCCCCCGGACAGGACGGCAACCACCAATGTGGATGTGGGTGATATAGGTTACTGGCCACCGGGCAGGGCAATCGCCATATTCTTTGGCCCTACTCCCCTGAGCAGCGGTGATAAGCCTGTGCCAGCCAGTGAGGTGAATCTGATTGGCAGGATCCACTCAGGGGCTGAAAGGCTGAGGGAGTACAAGGATGCCAGAAGGATCGAGATCCGGGCAGTAACCTGACTTCCCCTCAGAAGACCACCACCACCTTGAGACATTCACCCCTGGAGGCCACCAGATCGTAGGCCTTAGAGACATCCTTGAGACTGAATCGGTGGGTAATCAACACCTTCGGGTCAAATGCACCAGAGGATAGAATCTGGAGGGCCTCTCTGGTATCCTCGGGACCACAGGAATAGGAAGTGGTAAGTGTTATATCTCTGAAGTAGAGGCTATTGGGGTCAAGAGAGAGTGTTTCACCTTCAGGGGTGGGTGTGAAGATCACCACAGTCCCCCCTCTACTCACCACCTCAAGAGCGGACTCTATGGCCTCCACACTCCCAGGCCCTACAATGACCACCTCTGCCCCTTTACTGGAAGTCATCTGCATGACCGCCTCTTTCAGAGGTGCCTCTCTCACATCTATTACATGGTCAGCACCAAGTTCAAGTGCCTTTTTTAACCTGAAATGGACCATGTCTGCCCCTATTACTGTCTTTACTCCAAGATTCTTAGCAAGGAGTACATGAAGGATCCCCATAATACCAAGCCCTATAACAAGAATAGTGTCTCCCTCCTTTACTGAGGCCCTCCTGAGGGACTTGACCACGCAGGCAGTGGGTTCCACGAGTGTTGCAACTTCAAACTCCATATCGTCAGGCAGAAGGAGTGTATCAGTACGGAGGTTCACCTCAGGCACTCTTATATACTCAGACAGACCACCAGGGATGATACGGGACCTTCTCCAGGTCTCACACTGCACATAATCGCCCCTCTTGCAATATAAACATCCCATACAGGGGGCATGATGATGAATAAAGACCCTGTCACCCTCCTTCACTCCCTTCACATTCTTTCCCTTCTTCACGATCGTGCCTGCCGGTTCATGTCCAAGTACGAGAGGGGCCTTCTTTTCTATGTACCAGGGCATCACATCGCCTGTACAGATGCCACAGGCCCCTGTCTTCACAAGGACCTCGTTGTCAGAGATCTCTGGTACCGGTTCGTCCTCTATCCTTATATCCCTGTACCTGTAGAGCCTTGCAACCTTCATGGTTCTAAGGAGTACTTTATCCCTCTGCCCTCTGAGAGGAGTTCAAAGACCCTGTGTATCTGCCGGAGTGGGTACACCTCTGTGATGAGACTGGAGAGTGGAAGAGACCTCTGTGAGATCAGATCCACTGCTACTCTTACATCCTGAGGGGTAAAATGGAATGAGCCCATCAGGGTGATTTCATCGTAGTGCAGTCTCTCTGTTCTATAGGTGACCGTGGTGCCTGCCTTACACCCACCAAAGAGGACCACCATTCCTCCCTTCCTGCAGTACTCTACAGCACTCTGCCAGACCTCTGGGTTACCTGTACACTCAACCACGAGATCGAACCCCATTCCATCAGTATACTCCTCGATTGCATCCTGTGCCTCATTGGGTCTCAGAGAGGCCCTTGCACCTAACTCTGTGGCATGACTGAGCCTCAGGGTGTTTTTATCAAACACGACCACCTCGATCCCTCTTGACCTGAGAAATAAGAGATGTAGGAGACCTATTGGGCCGGCCCCAAGGACAAGGGCATTCTCTATGCCCTGGAATTGAATCTTCTGATAGGGATGGACAACACAGGAAAGAGGTTCCAGCAGACCTGCCTCTGTGAAGGGCACTCCTGAGGGCTTGATGAACAGGTTCTGCCTGACCACAGGGGCCTTAAGGAGCAGATATTCAGCATAACTGCCCAGCACCATCTCTCTCATCAGGCTCTCACAGAGGTTGAAGAGGCCCTTCCTGCAGTACTTACATTGATTGCATGGTGCGGTATGAACACCCATTACAGGGTCCCCCTCTCTGAATCCATTCACTCCGGGACCAACCTTGGCTACGGTTCCGCTGTACTCATGGCCGAAAGGTCCTGGCATCGGGATAAGGTGATGTCCCCTCAGGTATGCCTTGAGGTCTGTGCCACAACTGAGTGCAGAGGAGACCCTTATAACCACCTCGCCAGGACCCGGTTCTGGCTCAGGAACCTCTTTCAGTTCAATTCTACCGGGACTGACAAGGACCGCCTGGAGCATCAGGTCTGTATCTTTCCCCCCATTAACTGGCCAAGCACAGCCGCCAGTACGAGAACGGGGATATAGTGATAGTCAAGTCCTGAGATAACCCTCAAGAGATACACAAGAGGTATAGGGGCATGAATGAAGAGGAACCACCTCAGGGAGTACCTTCTGCTCTTGGCCCTCAGTATCCCGAAGGGTAGATTTATCATGTAGGTGAAGGAAAAAAGAAAGAAGACCAATGCAAATCGTGCTATCATTTCATTATCAATTATACACCATCTCTGTCCACTATTACATCCTTCAGTGTGGTATCCCTGAGGGTCTCCTCCATTGCTTCATCAACCTTCCGAAAAATCTCCTCCACAGGAGAGGATACCTTCAGTATCTCTTCCCTGTCCGGTCCTCCTCTTATTGCCTTCAGGAGTTCTCCAAGCCCTATCTGGTCAATTGCCCTGGCAGGCAGATAACCTGGAGGATCATCAATGGTCTCCACAACAAAGCCATTCCTCCTCAGATGAGCCACGGTCTCACTTACAGGTTCGAGAGGGAGTTCGAGATGCTGGGCCAGGGTCTCCACACTCCAGGGATGAGTACCTCTGTAGTGGCTTTTGCCTATCAGATACATGATTGTGAGGCCGAGTTTCTCCCTGAAACTATTGCTCATCGTAAGTGTCTCAGGCCTCACATTTATCATCTGCGGATATTGGAAGTAATATGAGACGGTTGCACCTGTTAAAACAATAAGCCAACTCAGATAGAGCCAGATGAAGAAGAGTATCAGGATGGCAAAACCTGAGTATATGGCAGCATACTTTGTGGAGGTAACCACAAAGGATGCAAAGGCCCAGCCCATTGTTTCCCAGAGGATTCCGCCAAAGACCCCACCTGCCAGTGCTGCTGACCATTTTACCTTTGTGTTAGGCACGAATATATAAACAAAGGTGAAGGCGGCACAGATCAGTATGTAGGGCACACCCTTACCGAGATAGGTGATGAAGGTGCCAAAGGGCTCTATTGAGGTGAGTTTCTGTACAAACCTCGTGCTCATCAGGGAGGCGGTAAGGCCGAGTGACGAAAAGACGAGTACAGGGCCGATCAACAACACACTCATGTAGTCACTGAACCTCCTGGCGAAACTCCTTGGGCTCTTCACACGCCATATCTGGTTGAAGGTATCCTCAATCTTCTTTATCAGAGAGATGACGGTATAGATCAGAAGGGCGAGACCTGCTGAGCCGAGTATTCCTGCCTTTACATTCTCCACAAATCCCAGAATCCTCTGGACCGTCTCCTCTGCCCTTGGTCCAAGCGGCTCAAAGAACCTGTACAGAAAGGGCTCCAGTTGATTATGCACACCAAAGGCCTTCAGTACCGAGAAACTGACCGCAAGTAGAGGCACTATTGAAAGGAGTGTGGTGTATACCAGGCTCATCGCCCTCAGATTCAGTTCACCCCTGTAAAACTCCCTTACGACCACATAGATAAACCGGAGGACCTTTATGAAGGGTGACAGAAAGGGGCTTCTCTCCACGTCCTTACGCCAGATGTCCTGACTCATAAACCTCTTTATCCTGTCCAGAAACTGCATGCTTTATTTTATAAAAAACGTAAGATCTCGTGTTGCCCATTGACTTTTAACAAGACTATGACAGGAGATTTTAAGGGAAGCCTAACACTTACCACAGTTTTGACCGAAAGTCAATCAACAATTTCTGGAGGATCAAGCAATCTCGGGCTAATGATCTGATAAAATCAAAGGTAAAGGACTGAAGGATGCCAGATGTATTTGTGACAAGAGCGAGATATGAGTACAGGGTCCTGAGGGAGACCCTTCTACCACTCCTGCAGGAGACCATAGGTGAAGGGATAAGCAGGGGCGACAGGGTCATCCTCAAACCCAACCTCCTCTCCCCAGCGCCACCTGACAGGGCGGTGACCACCCATCCACTGGTTGTGAGGGTGGTTGCTGAATACCTCCTGGAGTTGGGGGCACGGGTGACGATCTCAGATAGCCCGCCCCTGAAGGGGTTCAGGAGGGTCCTGAGGGAAGGGGGATACTTAGAGGAGATGGAGGGCCTACCTGTGGAGTTTTCAGAACTGAGAGAATCAGTAAGGGTAGAGGTGGGAGAGCCCTTTGGAGAGGTTGAGATCTCGAAGGAGGTGATTGAGGCGGACCATGTGGTGAACATGCCCAAACTCAAGACCCACAGCCAGATGCTCCTGACACTGGCTGTAAAGAACCTCTTCGGCACAGTGGTTGGAATCAGGAAGTCAGAGTGGCACCTCAGGACAGGTGTGGACAGACTCAGGTTTGCTGAACTGCTGTACCTGATAGCAAGGAAGGTCGCACCGGTGCTGAACATTATGGATGGTATCCTTGCACTGGAGGGGGATGGACCTGGCAAGGGTGGAAGCCCGGTTGAACTTGGACTCCTCCTTGTAAGTACGGACATGGTGGCTATGGATATAGCAGTCTGCCGTTTACTCCAGATAGAGCCTGAGAGGTTACTAACAAACAGGGTCGCAATCCAGCGGGGATACAGACCGGATACAGTGAAGATATCTGGAGATTGTAAGCCATTAAGGGGGTTCAGGTTACCTGAGATCGGGCCCCTCCTCTTTGGGCCTGAGATACTCCATCCCTACATGAGACGCTACCTGGTTGAGAGACCAGTGGTGAGACCTGAACTCTGCAGGCAATGCGGCAAGTGCTGGAGTATCTGTTCAGCAAAGGCTATCAGGAAGGACACAGATGCGGTGAAATTTGACTACGACAGGTGTATCAGGTGCTGCTGCTGTATTGAGGTCTGCCCGGAAGGTGCCCTCAGGAAACACACCCCCATAGGCGGCCGGATCCTCAAGGGCCTCCTCTCATGAACTCCTCTACACGTCTGAGGTCCTCCTCTGTATCCACACCTATCGTTTCATAAGGCGTCTCCCTTACCTTTATCCTCATACCATTCTGCAGTGCCCTCAACTGTTCCAGTCTCTCAGCCCTCTCAAGCCATCCCTGCTTCAGGGCAACAAACCTCAGAAGACTCTCCTTTCTATAACTGTAAATCCCTATATGCTTGTAGACCCTCAGGCGAGAAGGCGGGGTGTAGAGGACCCCCCTTTCATCCCTCTTAGACACCACCTCATCCCTGTAGTAGGGGATAGGTGACCTTGAGAAGTAAAGGGCAAAGCCCCTATCATCAAAGACCACCTTCACCACATCTGGACTGAAGACCTCTCCGGGATCCTCTGTCTGTTTCACAAGGGTCCCTATATCAGCCGATGGCTCTTCAAGGAGGACCCTTACCACCTCATCCACCATCTCGGGCCTTATCATCGGCTCATCCCCCTGGACGTTTACCACTATGTCGGATGGTCTGTCTGTCACTACCTCTGCCACCCTGTCTGTGCCTGAGGGATGCTCAGGTGAGGTGAGTATGGCGGTCCCGCCAAAGGACTCGACCACCTCTATCACCTCCTCACTGTCTGTGGCCACCACCACCTCATCCACAAGTGAGGCCCCCCTGCAACCCTCATAGACATACTGGATCATCGGTCTTCCGAGGATCGGTCTTATCACCTTTCCCGGAAGCCTCTCAGAGGCAAACCTGGCCGGTATCACCACTGTCGCCTTCATGGGAGTTTGAAAGAGGGGTGTCTCTTTCTCACATCCCCCACCCGTAGGGTCACCTTGTTGGAGTCGAGATGTTCAAGGAATGGGAGTGCGTACTTCCTTGTTGTACCCAGGAGGTCTCTAAACTCAGCCACGGTCATTGTATCCTTCCTCTCGAAGTACCCCTTCAACAGGTTGAGCATCCTGTGATAATCCTCTCTGGTTAGATAGAAGAGGTCATTGATCCTCTTCAGCAGGCCCTCCTTCTCCATTAACCTCAGGATGTCATCCATCTCAGCAGGTCTCAGTCTGAAGTGCTCCGCCAGTTCATCCCTTGAGAGTGGTTGAAAGGTCTTCTGTCTGAGGAGGTTGAGGGTCTCTTCCTTGATCTGTTTGAACCTGTCAGTGACCGAAACAGTAAACTCCCTCAGCCTTACGGTATCCCTCTCCACTACTATCTCTCTGCTGATTTTCAGGATCCCCTCAAAGGCCGAGGGGGGCAACCTGAAGAGTGACCTGAGTGTCTCCATAGGCATGCCGGGTTTCAGGGGGTTGTTCCTGTGGAATCTCCTGAGGGTGTCTACCAGTCTGTCTTTTATGGAGTTGTACACCCTTTCATGTATAAGGGTGCTGTCATACCGGAAGACCACACCCTGTTGGATGAGTTCCTTAATAGCCTCCTCTATGTCCGTTTTTGAGGCATTGACCCATCCTCTTAACCTTCCTGCAGAGATACCCATGAGCCCTGACCTGAGGACCTTCATCTGAATCCTCTCCTTCAGGTCTCCCCTTTCAAATACCTCAAGGTCCTCCAGGCCCTCCCTCCTTCTCCTTTTCCTGGCAATGGGATCGAGGACGATACCACCGCCTATCGTCTCCACAGGTGAGAACCTCCGTATAATGAACCTGTCACCTGATACTGCAACCACCGGGCTCTGGAGCCTGATCTGGGCATAGGAGGACTCACCCGGCCTGAGCAGTTCCCTGTCATAGAGAATGACCCTGCCTATCACCTCCGAGGTGTAAAGGTGCAGATGCACAGGCTGTTTGGTCTTCAGTTCAGGTGCGTCAGGGATGAGATGGAGTTTCACATCAATCGCCTGTGTGGTGGTGAAGACCTCTGGCTCAAGTATCATATCGCCCCTTTTGAGATCTTCCTTCTCCACCCCCTGAAGGTTTATGGCAACCCTCTGACCTGCCCTTGCCTGCTTGAGGGGTCTTCCATGGCTCTGTAGCCCTCTCACCCTGCACCTTATACCTGCAGGAAGTATCTCCACCGTCTGTTCTGCAGTGAGAATGCCTGAGAGTGCAGTACCTGTTACCACTGTACCGAACCCCTTCAATGTGAAGACCCTGTCAATGGGCAATCTGAAGTAACCCTCTGTGGACTTCTGTCTCGTCTTCAGTGCATACTCATGGATCTTGTCTTTCAGTGTCTGGATGTTTTCTCCTGTCCTTGATGACACAGGCACGATCTCAGAGCCCTCAAGGAATGTCCCCTTCACAAACTCCCTCACATCCTCTATCACCAGTTGTAGCCATTCCTCATCTACCAGGTCTGTCTTTGTGATTGCAATAAGTCCCTTCTCTATACCAAGGAGGTTACATATGGCGAGGTGCTCCCTTGTCTGGGGCATCACACCCTCATCTGCGGCCACCACAAGGAGCAGTATGTCTATACCACCCGCGCCTGCAAGCATATTCCTCACCAGCCTCTCATGTCCTGGCACATCCACTATCCCAACAACCACTCCGTCCGGGTACCTGAGGTAGGCAAAGCCGAGGTCTATGGTGATGCCCCTCTCCTTTTCTTCTTTTAGTCTGTCGGGGTCAATCCCTGTCAGGGCCTTCACAAGGGCGCTCTTACCATGGTCAATATGTCCGGCAGTACCAAGGATGATATATCTCTCACTCATCCCTCAACCTCCTGAAGTATTTTCATAATCTGGCTATAGGTCTGTTCCACCGCCCCCTGATAACCCCTGTAGAGGTCCATGGCCCTTCTGCCCATCTGCCGGGCCGGTTCCCTGTCTTTCAGGAGTTCCATCAGGGCCTCCCTCAGGTTATCAGGCCCTGTCTTTATGGCAGCCCCCTGATTGAAGAAATCCTCTGCAAGGGGGAAGTTGTCCATGAAGGGACCTGTGAGTATCGGCTTCCCCCAGCAGGCCGCCTCAAAGAGGTTATGTCCACCCTTCGGGACAAAACTCCCTCCAATTATACACACATCTGCCCCGCCATATACAGATTGTAACTCTCCCATGGTGTCAAGCAGAACCACATCCACATCTCTCACCTCCTGAGACCTCCTGCAGTAACTCACCCCTGCCTTCTGGATGATCTCTTCCACCTCTGAGAACCTCTCGGGGTGTCTGGGTGCCATAATCAGGGTGGCAGAGGGGTGTTCTTCTTTCACCCTACTGAATGCTGACAGTATCACCTCCTCTTCACCTCTGTGGGTGCTACCTGCCACCACAACAGGATGCCCCAATTTATCCATCCAGTGGGGTGGATCAGAAGGAGGGCTCACATCCAGTTTCAGATTTCCTGTCACGATCACCCTGTCTGCCGGTGCTCCCAGTTCCAGCAGTCTCTCTCTGTCCCTCTCGGTCTGCATACAGTAGAGCCTTCCACACCTGAGCATCCCCTTCATGAACCACTTTATCCTTCTGTACCTCCGGAACGACCTTGAGGAGATCCTCCCGTTCACCACTACGAGGGGGATCCCCTCTCTATGGGCATAATAGAAGAGGTTTGGCCATAGTTCGGTCTCCATTACGAGTATGGCCCGTGGCCTTATCCTCCTGAGCAGCCCCCTGATAACAAAGGACAGGTCCAGGGGTGCATAAAAGAGGTCTCCCCTCCCCTTCAGATAGGCATTCATCACCTTCCTGCCGGTATCTGTCACAGTGGTCACCATAACCCTGTGTGTCTGTATCAACCTGGAGAGCAGTGGTCTTGATGCCATCGCCTCACCCACAGACACGGCGTGTACCCATATCGGCCCATCCTCTGTCCTTATCCTTCCGAACCTCTCTTTTATCCAGAGTGACCTCAGGGCCTCTGGACGCCTGAGATAGTGTGAGGGGAGTAAAAAGGGGACTGCCAGCAGAAAGAGGATGTCATACAGGGGCCTCGTCACTCTGAACACTACCATCCAGCACACTCACCCACCAGTTCTGCAACCCTCTGGGAGGCGTTCTTCCCCTCATAAAGGGTCCTTATCTCATGGAAGGACCTGTGCATATACTGTCTGAGACTGTCGTCATTAAGGGTCCTCAGGACCTCCTTCATGACCCTCTCAGGGGTTGCCTCCCACTGGATCAGTTCCTTCACCACCTGCCTGTTAAGCAGAAGGTTTACCAGACTTATGTATTTCACATTAACCAGGAGGCGACCTATGAGATAGGTGAGAGGGGAGAGTTTGTAGACCACAACCATGGGGGTCCCCAGGAGTGCCGCCTGTAGTGTTGCTGTCCCTGAGGCCACAACCGCACTGTTAGAGGCTGAAAGTGCCTCAGTTGCCCTCCCTTTCAGGACCTTCACCCCCATGGCCTCAAAGACCTCCATATCCCCTTTAAACTCCTCTTCATCAACACCCGGGGCAAGGGGCATAACAAACTGGATACTCTTCAGCCTGTTTAATAACCCCTCTACCACCTCCTGATACAGGGGCAGATGCCTCTTCAGTTCACTCCTCCGGCTGCCAGGCAACAGGGCCACCAGCGGGACCTCTCTCTTTAGCCCCAGGCTTTCCCTCTGATAACCCTTTCCTCCCTTGATCACCTCAATCTCTTCCATCACAGGATGGCCAACAAACTCTGCCCTTACCCCTTTCTGTCTGTAGAACTCCTCCTCAAAGGGCAGAATCACTGCCACCATATCACAGAGCCTCTTCATCTTCTTCCACCTGCCCCTCCTCCAGGCCCATATCTGGGGGCTCACATAATAGAGGACCTTGATCCCTCGATCTCTAAGCATCTCAGCCACTCTGAGGTTGAACTCTGGAAAGTCTATGAGGACACCTATCTGGGGTCTGAGGCGATCTATAGCATCCCTGAGACCCTGGAGGTTCTTCTTCAGGGTGGATAGATGATGAAGGGCCTCTACCAGGCCAAAGGCCCCTGTAATGGCACCTATAAGCCTCACCCCCTCCCTCTTCATCCTCTCACCGCCAACCCCATATACTTCAACACCCGGGTAGAGCATCTTCAGTCTCCTTGCCAGAAGTGAACCATAGAGGTCACCTGAACTCTCACCGGTTACAATCAGGACCGTCCTATCCATCCACGGCCCTCTTTATCACCTCACAGACCCTTAACTGCTGTTCCTCGGTGAGTTCAGGATACACCGGCAGGGAGAGCACCTCCCCGGATGCCTTCTCAGCCTCTGGAAAGTCTCCCTCTTTGTAACCAAGCCATCTAACAGCATCCTGAAGATGCATCGGCAGAGGGTAGTACACCACAGAGGCGATCCCCTCTTTCTTCAGGGTTTCTCTCAGTTTATCCCTGAGGGGTGTCCTTATTGTGTACTGATGGTAGACATGATAGAAGCCGGTCCTTTCCACTGGACACCGGACATACTCCTTCAGTTGTTCAGTATAAAAGAGGGCCTTCTGCCTCCGTGCCCTGTTATACTCATCTATCCTCTTCAGTTTTACCAGCAAAAAGGCTGCCTGGAGTTCACCGAGCCGGCTGTTGTAGCCGATACAGTGGTGGAGATACCTGCCATCTGTGCAGTGGTTCCTGAGACTCCGGAGTTTCTCCGCAGTGGCAGGGTCATCGGTCACCACCATACCGCCATCTCCGCATCCACCGAGGTTCTTGCTCGGGTAAAAGGAGAAACAACCAGTCAGCCCGAAACTGCCAACCCTTCTACTCTGGATAGAGGCCCCGAAGGCCTGGGCCGCATCCTCTATAACGGCCAGGTTATACCTCTTGGCCACCTCCATAATCTTTGGCATGTCAGCAGGCAATCCAAACAGATGTACCGGCAGTATCGCCTTCGTCTTCTCGGATACCGCCTCCTCAACAAGGTCGGGGTTGAGATTCATCGTATCGGGTTCTATATCAATGAACCTGGGTATGGCCCCCCTGTAAAGAATCGCCTCCACAGTGGCAAAAAATGTGAATGGAGTGGTTATCACCTCATCACCAGGCCCCACCCCTGCGGCATGGAGACTGAGGTGAAGGGCATCTGTACCTGAGGCGACCCCGATCCCATACCTCACCCCGCAGTACCGGGCCACCTCTTTCTCCAAACTCTCCACCTTTGGCCCCAGTATGTATCTACCGCTTTCGAGGACCTCACGGAAGGCATCCATCACCTCTTCTCTGATCTCCTTGAATGTCCTCTTCAGGTCAAGCATCGGTATCTCAGGTCCCTTCACCCTTGATCCTCCTTGAGACATCAATCGCCACCTTCAGGGCCTCCCTTCCGTGTATTCCATTCACCTTGGGCTGTCTCCTCTGTGAGACCGCATTAACAAACTCCATAAGTTCCTCCTTCAGGGGCTCCTTCTCCTCAGGTTTCAGTGTCTGCTTCTGGATCTGTCCATCCAGGGTCTTTCTGAAGACAGTCACCTCCTGGTTCAGATAGTCCACATAGACCATCCCGTCGGCCTGGTATGCACGGAGTTGTCTCTTCTTCTCGGCCGAGAGCCTGCTGGCTGTCACAAGGGCCTGGGTGCCGTCCTTCATCACCAGCCATGCCTTCGCCACGTCAATGGTCCCTGAAAGCACACTGGCACCTGTGGCATGTATCTCCTCTACCGTGCTTCGGGTCAGGCTGAGTATGATATCAATGTCATGTATCATCAGGTCAAGGGTTATGTCCACATCGGTTCCCCTCTTCAGGTAAGGTGAAAGCCTCAGTGATTCAAAGAAGAGGGGCCTCCTCAGATACCTTTCTGCGAGGAGCAGGGCTGAGTTGAACCTCTCAAGGTGTCCGACCTGGATGATCCTTCCCCTCCTGTGGGCCTCCTCAATGAGGTGGTCGGCACGGCAGAGGGAATCGGTGATCGGTTTTTCAATAAAGAGGTCTTTGTTGTTGTTCAGACACTCAAGGGCGATCTCGTAGTGGGTGATTGTGGGTGTAGCGATCACCATCGCCTCTGCGAGGGGGAGGAGGTCCCTGTAGTCCCTGAACCATCTGCATCCATACTTAAAGGCTACCTCTTCGGCCCTCTCAGACCTGATATCTGCAACCCCGACAAGGGCAACATCGTCTAACTCGCTCAGCACCCTCGCATGCAGACTCCCGAGATAGCCTACACCAATAACCCCGATCTCTAACACACCACCACCCTACAGGCTGTTTGTCGCCTCTATGATCTCTTTCAATTTCTTCATCGCCTCACCCGAGTCTATCGCCTCCTCTGCCATCCTCACAGCCTCCTTCGGTTCTTCAGTCCTGCCTGCCACCATCAACGTGGCTGCTGCATTCATCAGGACTATATCCCTCCGTGGCCCCTTCTGTCCCCTGAGTACCTGGAGGGTTATCTCTGCATTCTCCTCTGCTGTGCCCCCTGCTATATCCGTAATTGATGCCCTTCTGAACCCAAAGTCCTCAGGGGAGAATATAAACTCTTCCACCTTCCCATCTCTGTATCTGCTCACCTTGGTCCCATCGGTGATTGTTATCTCATCCAGGCCATCCTCTCCATGAAAGACCATAACATCCTCTGCCCCCAGTCTACCCAGCACCTCTGCAAGCACAGTTGTGAGCCTATCTGTAAAGACGCCCATAATCTGCCGCCTTGCCCCTGCCGGGTTTGTGAGCGGACCGAGGATGTTGAATATTGTCCTTATTCCTATCTCTCTACGGGGACCGATGGCATACCTCATGGCAGGGTGAAAGAGAGGGGCGAACAGGAACCCGAAGTTGGTATCGAAGAGGCACTTCTGGACCTTCTCAGGCTCCAGATCGATCTTCACACCCAGGGCCTCAAGGACATCGGCACTGCCAGAACGGCTTGATACTGACCTGTTTCCGTGCTTTGCCACAGGCACCCCTGTTGTAGCCACCACCAGTGCAGCAGTGGTGGAGATGTTGAAGGTATGGGCCATGTCTCCTCCTGTACCGCAGGTGTCCACCACACCCTCAGGTGCCTGGATTGTGGCCGCCTTCTGTCTCATCACAGTGGCTGCTGCTGTTATCTCTTCCACTGTCTCACCTTTTATCCTCAGGGCTGTAAGGAAGGCGCCTATCTGTGCAGGGGTGGCCCTGCCCTCCATTATCTCCTCCATGCACTGGGTCATCTCCTCTTCTGAGAGGTCCATCCCCTGGACCACCATATTGATAGCCTCTTTAATCATCTCTCCTCCCATTTCGAGTACTTTATATTGAGAAAGTTTCTGAGGAGGTCCTTACCCACTGCAGTAAGTATTGACTCAGGATGAAACTGTACCCCTAAGATCACATACTCCCTGTGTCTGACGCCCATAATCTCACCCTCCTCTGTCCATGCCGTAATCTCTAAGCATTCTGGCAGTGACTCCCTCTCAATCACCAAGGAGTGATAACGGGTCGCCTCAAATGGGTTTGGAAGTGCCTCAAAGAGCCATCTGCCATCGTGATAGATGAGAGAGGTCTTTCCGTGCATGAGTCGTGGAGCACCCACAATCCTGCCTCCAAAGGCGGCCCCTATCGCCTGGTGACCGAGACATACACCGAGTATCGGTTTCTTACCGGCAAAGTGTCTTATAACATCCACCGAGATTCCGGCCTCCTTTGGGGTGCAGGGGCCGGGTGAGATCACAATCCTTTCCGGGTTGAGTCTGTCGATCTCCTCTATGGTTATCCTGTCGTTCCTGTATACCCTTATATCCTCGCCCAATTCACCAAAGTACTGGACGAGATTGTAGGTAAAGGAGTCGTAGTTGTCTATCATAAGAAGCATATCAGGACCTCACCAGTTCAGTGATCGGGGCCTCCGTCTTCTCAGCCATCTCCACCGCCTTTATCATCCCCATCGCCTTGTTTACCGTCTCCTTGTACTCCCTTTCCGGCACTGAATCTGCCACTATCCCTGCACCGGCCTGGACATGCACCCTCCGGTCCTTTATCAGGAGCGTCCTTATCGTAATACAGAAGTCCATGTTGCCTGTGTATGAGAGGTAGCCGACTGCCCCTGCATAGGGGCCCCTGTGTACTGGCTCGAGTTCCTCAATTATCTGCATCGCCCTCACCTTTGGTGCACCTGTAACAGTGCCTGCAGGGAAGGTGGCCCTGAAGAGGTCCACACCATCAAGGCCCTCCCTCAGGATGCCCTCAACATTGGATACGAGATGCATCACATGGCTGTATCTCTCCACGGTCATCAACTCTGTAACCCTCACACTGCCTATCTCAGCCACCCTGCCCACATCGTTTCTGCCGAGGTCCACCAGCATTATATGCTCAGCCCTCTCCTTTGGGTCGTTCAGGAGTTCCTTCTCAAGGGCCCTGTCCTCATCATCGCTCCTGCCCCTCCTGCGGGTCCCTGCTATGGGCCTGAGGGTTATCCTCCTGCCCTCCAGCCTCACGAGTATCTCAGGGGAGGAACCCACTATGTGGCCATCCTCGGTCTCAATGTAATACATGTAGGGTGATGGGTTTATGAGCCTGAGACAACGGTAGACATTGAAGGGGTGAACTCCACAGGTCCTCTCAAACCTCTGGGATAGCACAACCTGCACCACATCTCCAGCCACTATGTATTCCTTCGCCTTTCTCACCGCCTCCTCAAATGCCTCTCTGCTACCAAAGGAGGAGGTGAAGACCTCATCTGCAGGGGTACCATCGTTCAGTGGAGGAGTGACCCTCGTATCCTTCAGTCTGTCTATCGTCTCTTCGATCCTCTGTAAGGCTGTAAAATAGGCATCCTCTGGATCACCCTCTATATGCACCGGACATAGTATCCTCATGGTGTGTTTCAGGTTGTCAAATATAATCACCACTTCCGGGATCATCATGTAAAGGTCAGGGAATCCCAGGGATGGCCTCTCCTGGTAGCGGATATCCTCAAAGAACCTCACCATGTCATATCCAACATACCCCACAAGTCCGCCCACAAACCTGGGCATCTCCGAATAGGTGATCAGTCTGTATCGAGACAGTTCCTCTCTCAACGCCTCCATCGGATCATCATACTCGGTCTCTCTCTCCACCACCCCGTCCTTCAGGAATGACACTCTTGTCCCTTCTGCCCTTATTACCCTTCTGATCGCTGTGCCGATTATGGAGTATCTGCCCCACTTCTCTCCCCCCTCCACACTCTCAAGCAGGAATGAGGGCCTCCCGGCGACCTTAAGGTAAGAAGACACAGGGGTTTCAAGGTCGGCAAGCACCTCCCTGTAAACAGGCACAAGGTTGCCCTTTTCTGAGAGTCTTAGAAACTCCTCCTTTGTTGGTACCATCAAAATATTTTAATTGTTATTTACGGGGTTTTGCAATCAATTCGGTGGTTACCGTAGATTGTCGTTTAGACCTTTGGTCAAAAACTACAGCGATTGTAGAATTGGATGCCTTTCTTCTATGATTAAGATATGGGCAGGTGCAGCATCTGTGGAGAGGAGTACACACCCCTAAGCAGGGCCCTTGGCGTCTGTCTGGACTGTCTGAGGCAACGAGGGAAGGAGGCTTTACCAGTAGCGATGGAGGCCCATCGGCAGGCACGGAGGGCCTTCGGACTTCCTGAGGAACCACCGAGACACAGAGGCGGTGCGAGGTGCAACATCTGCGTGAATGAATGTGAGATAGGCCCTGGTGAACTCGGTTATTGTGGCCTCAGGAAAAACAGAGACGGTATACTCACAGGGGTGACCTCTGAAAGGGGTAAACTCTCCTGGTATCATGACCCGCTCCCCACAAACTGCGTTGCTGATTGGGTGTGTGCAGGGGGTACAGGGGCGGGTTACCCGAGATATGCCCTAAAAAGGGGACCTGAGTATGGGTTCAAAAACCTGGCAGTATTCTTCCACGCCTGTACCTTCGACTGCCTCTTCTGCCAGAACTGGCACTACAGGGAGTATACCCTCAGGGAAAGTTACAGGACGGTTGAAGAACTGGTAGATGCTGTGGACTCAAGGACCACCTGTATATGTTACTTTGGTGGGGACCCCACTGCCCAACTCCCCTTTGCGATCAGGGCCTCCAGAGAGGCACTGAAGAGGGTCAAGGGCCGTCCGCTGAGGATATGCTGGGAGACCAACGGGACGATGAACAGGGCTCTATTGAAGCAGATGCTGGAACTGTCGCTCCAGTCCGGGGGGACCATAAAGTTTGATCTCAAGGCGTGGAATGAGAACGTCCATATCGCACTTACAGGGGTAACAAACAGGAGGACCCTTGACAACTTCTCCTTTGTGGCTGACTCTATAGGACTCAGGCCCGAGCTTCCCCTCCTGGTTGCAAGTACATTACTTGTTCCTGGATATATAGATGAGGAGGAGATAAGAGGAATAGCCACCTTTGTCGCCTCCCTCTCCCCTGACATCCCTTACAGCCTCCTCGCATTCTACCCTCACTTCTACATGGATGACCTGGGGCTGAACACAAGGGAGTTTGCGATGAGGATGGTCTCTGTGGCAAAGGAGGCAGGAGTGAGGAATGTCCGGCTCGGAAATGTCCATCTGCTGAGATAACCTCCATCATGTTTGACTGAACCCCTGAAAAACCATTAAAATCAACATAAAGCCAGGGTAGCTCAGCCGGCAGAGCATCGGATTCGTAATCCGCAGGTCGGGGGTTCGAATCCCCTCCCTGGCTCCAGGAGCCTTTCCGCAATTTCAGATGGTTAAACCTGATGATACACTGCTGAAGCTGGAAATTACTGTTACTGTACCACAAAAACTCGTTGAACGCACACTATGCAGGGTCTCTGAAACAGGATACGGCAGAGCCGAGGCATTCTACAGAGTAGCACAGGCAATCTCCGAGACCCTGCCCCTTGATAGCAAAGAGAAAAAACTCCTTGACGGTTTTCTGGGGGACAAGGAAAGATTAAAGGCGGATTTAAGGAGTGGGAGGTTGTTTTGAGGATGAGACCATTAAGGGGAGAAATTTGGACTCATATTATGGAAAAAGAACAATAGTTGAATTTTTTGTTTATTGTAGTGTATTGTAATACAGGAGGTGCTATATGAGAACGATTATCTCTATAAGTCTGCCAGAGGAACTTGCAAAGGAACTCAACAACTTTGCTAAAAAGACCGGGCGTAATAAAAGTGACATTGTAAAAGAATCCCTGAGCCTATTTTTGTGGGAGATGAAATTTAAAGAATTTCAAAAGAGACTGTCTCCTCGCGCAAAGAAACTCGGCATAGTAACTGAAGAGGATGTCTATAAGAATATATCGTGACAGTGGTATTTGACACCAATGTCTATATATCTGCCCTTATTACAGAGGGAGTCTGTGCAAAAATCCTTAGAAGGGCAAGATTAAGGGAATTTTCACTCATACTCTGTCCATTTATCATCACTGAAATAAAGCAAATCCTCTCAGAGAAATTCAAGATTCCAAAAAATGAAATCCCATCTGCCATTGAAATAATACAGGAGGCTGTTAGCGATGTGGTCTATCCTGATATACCAGTCCCTGAAATTTGTAATGACAGGGACGACAATCACATCATTGCCTGTGCCCTTGCCTCAGGGGCGGATTACTTAATTACTGGTGATGCAGAGTTACTCCGGATAAAAAGATACAAAAAACTCAGGATATTATCTCCGAGGAATTTTGAGTTATTGTTTGATTGAAGGAGTATTAGAACATGTTATAATTTAGAGGATAGGGTATGAAGTAATAGCCCATAATGGCTATGTAAAAAAGACAACTAACAAGCCCAATCCACGCAAGGAGAAAAGACTCCTTGACGGTTTTCTGGGGGACAAGGAGAGGCTTCGGGCAGAGATGAGAAGTGAGAGGTTGTTTTGATATAATTCCTTAGAAAACGGCGAGATAACCCGAACAGACTACGAAGACAAGATCAAAGAGGCTCTCATACAGGCCGGGATTCAGGTTGAGGAGGAAAACAAGGATTAACTTGTTAATTCCCTCACAAATCTCTCGGTGATTAGATATACTCCCTTACCTCCTCCAGCAGTTCTCTGAGAGGTGGGACCTCTGGAAACCACTCCCTGCCTGTAATCTCATTTGTACAGGCACGATAGATGAGGGAAATGAGTTCCTTCAGTCTGGGTGGGAGTGGTTCAGGACCGCCCTTAACAAGGGCCTTCCAGTTCTGTCTGTTAACCCTTTTCGCCTCTTCTGTCTGGATGTACCAGTCCGTCTTTCGGTAATACATCCTTGCAATCTCTTTACTGACCGGAATACCGTTATAGGTGAATCTACATTCATCAAGGGTTCCGAGGACGTCTACCACCATGAGGGTCCTGGCCGGCGAAAAGCCGAACTCAAACTTGCCATCTTCGTTCTGAAGGCCCAGTCTCTCTATCTCCTCTGTAATGATGGTGTCCATCTCTAAGGCCATGGATTTCAACCCCTGCATCTCTTCCTCTGATAAACCGGCTATTTCAAGGGCCTCGGTCTCTTTAAGATATCTATCCGTCACTTCCAGTTTAGTTGAAAAGTCAATAATTGGATGGGGCAGCCTCTGTCCCGGCTCCGGGGCATTTTGAAGACCCAGTTCCTGAGGTGTAACCTCTCCTTTCTGGAGTCTCTTCAGCAGACTGCTGCCCTGAGACAGGGTATTCCTGTATATCACCTCAAGGGGTAACAAAAAATTGCCCCTCAATTGCCTGAATACGGAATAGTCATAACCGCTGTTAACTGCCCTTGGTCTTATCACTCTCACCAGTTGGACCTCCATTATGTTTGTAGGTCCTTTCAACTGTCTCCAGGACTTGACCCTGTTGTCCTCCACAAGCCCTACATAATGGTTCTCTATCCCCCTCTCATTCAGTTTCTCAAAGAAATATCCGCTCAGGATTGCAATTGATTCTCCCTTGTAAGGGATGTGGTCAGGCATCTCTCCCCAGTCAAACACCGAATAACGGTCAGAGAAGTAAAACCTTCCCCTCCCCATCGAGTTTTCTTCTGGAGGAATTATCACTTTGAGGTCTTTTACACTACCCACCTGTTACCTCTCTGTCTGCCTCCCGTATCTTATCCTTTATCATTGATTGATACTGGATGACCCTCTGTCTGACAGAAGGGTCCTTTATACCGAGTATCTTTGCAGCAAGCAAGGCGGCTGCCTCTGGTTCAAGGACCACAGCAGGAGCAACCCCTGATGGCATCCTGAGGGATGAGAAAATATCCACTCCCGAGAATGTATCGTTGTAGGGTGGACAGGCAATCACAGGGTGATGTGTCTGGGCATCTACAAATCCGCTAAGGGCATTGCTCCTTCCCGCAACGGTGATAAAGACCACAGATTCTCTCTTATCATACTCCCTTATAATCCGGAGGCACTCTTCTGGCGTCTTATGGGCTGATGATATCCTGAGAAGACTATCTATACCAAGGCCAGACAGGGCCTTTTTTATCCTTTCAGCCCATGGCATATCACCCTTTGAGCCCATTATAATAACAACCTCTGCCATAAGAATTTAAATTTTAGCATAGAGTTCCATTTTTTTGCGACCTCACGCATTAGCCCCAGAATTGCTGTTAGAAATAATTGTTTTTGTGGCTGGGGGTCCCCAGGAAAATCGCAGATTTTCCTGGGCAGCGCTGCCACCTTCCAAAGTTTTGATTGAAAGTCTATGCAAATTAGGATCTAATGCGTCGCCGTCTTGACAGTTTCTGGACAATGAGTTAAGATATAAAAAAGGTTTGTTTTATAGGAATCTTGGTATACGGTAATACATCCGGTCTTAGAAAGAGGGAATTAGACCTCCTTGAAAGGCTCTACAGGAAAAGAATACCTGTAGATAGTGCCTTCACTCCAGATATTTGCAGGTCTATAGTACAACTCTCACATCTGATAGGTCGTCAGGTCGGTCTCCTTATAAATCGTTCAGGAAGGGTGACCCATGTGATTGTTGGTGACTCCCATGGACTGTTCATACCTGCTCTCGATGAATATCCCCTTGGCAGAAGGCCACTCAGGGGTTTGAGGCTCATTCATACCCATCTGTACAATGAACCCCTCACCAGAGACGATCTTACAGATCTGTCATTGCTGAGGCTTGACATGGTGGTTGCAGTGGGCCTTAAAGAGGGTCAGCCTCTAAATGTCTATATTGCCCACCTGCTACCAGAGGGGAACAACAAAAGGGTGGAGGTCCTTCCACCGAGGAGGCTCCATGACGGAATACCAGAATTCAAGACCTTTATTCAGGACCTTGAAGAACAGATGAGGAGGAGTTACATCTTCTCCTTGGATGATCCAAGGGAGAGGGCAATACTCGTAAGCGTGTCCACAGGGCCGAGGTATGAGATGGAGGAGTCCCTGCAGGAACTGGAAGAACTGGCGATCTCTGCTGATGTTGTTGTTATTGGAAAGGTGATACAGAGACCCAGAGAGATAAACCCCCGCTATCTGATGGGTGAGGGGAAACTGAAGGAACTGATTATAGAGGCGATGGAGAAGGGTGCGACTCTGCTGATCTTTGATCAGGTGCTAACACCCTCTCAGATGAGGACAATAACGGAGATGACCGAGTTGAAGGTGATTGACAGGACACAGTTGATACTTGACATCTTTGCCAGGAGGGCCCATACCAGAGACGGAAAGGTACAGGTGGAACTCGCCCAACTCAGATACCGGCTCCCCAGACTCGTGGGTAAAGGAACAGCAATGAGCCGGCTTGCCGGTGGTATTGGTGGCAGGGGTCCGGGTGAGACCAAACTGGAGGTGGACCGCAGGAGAGTACGTGACAGAATCCACCACTTAGAGAGGGAACTGAAGAAACTGTCAAGGGCGAGGGGACAGAGGAAACAGAGACGTCTGAACGCGGGTCTCCCCATCGTCTCCATAATCGGATATACAAACGCCGGCAAGTCAACCCTCCTTAATAACCTCACAAACAGCCACACCTACACAGAAGAAAAGATGTTTGCAACCCTTGACACCGCAAGCAGGAGGCTCAGGTTCCCCAGAGAGAGGGAGATAATAATCACTGACACAGTGGGATTCATCAAGGACCTCCCGAAGGAACTGCTCGCCGCATTCCGTTCTACCCTGGAGGAACTGCAGGATGCAGACCTCTTGATACACCTTGTTGATATATCCAACCCCAGGTTTGAACAGCATATAGAGTCAGTCGAAAAGATCCTTGAAGAACTGCAACTGCAGGACAAGAGGAGGCTTCTCGTGTTTAACAAGATAGACAGGGTCTCCCCTGAAGAGTGCCGGAACATATGTCTCAGGTACAGAGGGATCCCGATTTCTGCCATTGACAGAAACACCTTCGGGCCTCTTCTGAGGGCGATTGAAGGGATCCTCTGGAGGGAAGAGGAGAAAGAGGCCCTATGTCTCTAATCCTGGTAACAAATGATGATGGCATATACTCCGAGGGACTCAGAGTGCTTGCTGAGGCGATGCAGCAGGTGGGAGAGGTGGTGGTGGTCGCCCCTGACAGAGAGAGGAGTGCTGTAAGCCATGCCCTCACAATGCACAGGCCCCTGAAGGTGGAGAGCCTTGATCACAACAGATACACCGTTAATGGAACACCTACGGATTGTGTGGTAGTGGCGATAGGAAAACTCTTGAGCAGGAAGCCCTCGGTACTTGTATCGGGTATCAACAGGGGAGCAAACCTTGGAGATGATATTGGCTACTCAGGCACTGTATCTGCCGCCATTGAAGGGACCCTCTTCGGCATACCCTCTCTCGCGATCTCCATCCCCTATGAAGACAGCAAACAGATTCACTACTCAACGGCCGCCCACTACACAATCAAACTGGTCAGAAGGGTATTGAAGGAGGGACTGCCTCCTGATACACTGCTCAATGTGAATGTGCCCAATCTGCCTGCACAGATGGTGAAGGGTGTGGTCTTTACAAGACAGGGAAAGAGGACCTATGAAAATGCAATCCACGAAACCTATGACCCATGGGGTCGTAAACACTACTGGATAGGTGGTGGGACACCTTCCTGGGAGGACAGGGAAGACACAGACATTGTAGCCCTCATGCAGGGATTTGTCTCGATCACCCCACTGCATCTGGATATGACCAATTATGAAGCCCTCAGTATCCTGAAACAGAGATGGAGAGAACTCTGAGAGACAGGTACGATGTGGTTGTGGTTGGGGCAGGCCCTGCTGGTATCTTCACTGTACTTGAACTCCTTTCCCATTCACCTGACCTGAAGATACTCCTTATTGACAAAGGTATGGATATCTATGAAAGGGATTGTCCAATGAACTCCGGCAGGGTCTCCTGTGCCGCCTGTGCGGTCTGCGGACTGCTCAGCGGATGGGGAGGTGCAGGGGCCTTCAGTGATGGCAAACTGAGTCTGTCCCCGGAAGTTGGAGGATATCTCTCCAGGTATCTTGATGTAGAGTACCTGAGAGAGTTAATCAACTATGTGGATAGCCTTTATGTGAAATTTGGTGCTCCCAGAGAAGTCTATGGAGATTTAGAGGAGGAGATAGAGGCATTAAAGAAGAGGGCTGCAAAGGAGGACCTCATCCTTATCCACTCAAAGATAAGACATATCGGCACTGACCGTTGCAGAGAGGTCCTCAAAAACATCAGAGAGGAGATCAATGACAGGGTTGACCTCCTCTTTCAGAGGAAGGTGACAAGGCTTCAGGTGCGTAATGGTGAGATATCAGGGGTCATCCTTTCTGATGGCACAACAGTTAGTGCCAGATATGTGGTGGTTGCTCCGGGAAGGGAGGGCTCAAGGTGGTTCGAGAGGGAGGCAAGGAGGTTAAAACTGACACTCCTTAATAACCCTGTTGATATAGGGCTGAGGGTTGAGGTCCCTGCACATGTGTTAGAACCGCTCACCTCTGTAACCTATGAACCAAAACTCCTCTATTACACCAAGAGTTTCGATGACAAGGTGAGGACCTTCTGTGTAAACCCCTATGGAGAGGTGGTAAAGGAGTATCTGAAGGGGGTCTGGACAGTCAATGGCCACAGTTATGCTGGCAAGAAGACCGGGAATACAAACTTTGCCCTTCTGGTTAGTACCTACTTCACAGAACCCTTTAATGAACCCATCTCTTACGGCCGTTACATCGCAAGACTGGCCAACTTCCTTGCCAGAGGTGTGCTGATACAGAGGCTGGGAGACCTGAGGTCCGGCAGACGCTCCACACATGAACGTATCCAGAGGGGGATCGTACAGCCAACCCTCAAGGACGCCACGCCTGGAGATCTCAGTTTTGCACTCCCCTATAGATTCCTCACTGATATCCTGGAGATGCTCGAGACTATGGACAGGCTCTGTCCTGGGGTCAACTCGCGCCACACACTCCTGTACGGTGTTGAGGTGAAGTTCTACTCCATGCTCCTCAAACTCTCTGCTGAACTGGAGACAGAGATACAGAACCTATTCGCCGTGGGAGATGGTGCAGGTGTCAGCCGTGGCCTCATTCAGGCATCCGCCTCAGGTGTGATTGCCGCAAGGGCGATATTGAAGAGACTCTAAAATTATAGATTTAATTTATCTAATATATAGATTTTTAAGTTGACAATAGGAGACCTTTTTTCTATAATTGAATATGCGCCTGAGGATGGTAATAATCTCTCTCCTCCTTTTTATGCTTCTCCTTAATTTCTTTACCCCGGTACATTTTGTAATACCAAGTTCCAGTGATGGAAAGGTGATGATATCCATAGACTACTGTAAGGCTGCAAGGGCAACGTCCTCTGGCATTGATCAGCCATTCATTGAGGTTGGAATCTTTATCCCCTGTCAATGGTGTTTGTTATCACCATATGAATCCCCACAGGTCCATTTCTTTAAACAACTGCTCTCAAACGATATAGAGCACCCTCCAAGAGCCTAACCTCTCTTTATCGTAGTTAACACTCTAAGGGTGAAGAAGTACGCCTTCTTCATACCATTCCCCTTTCGTAAACACTGCCCGTCCTGGTACTTCCAGGACGGGACTTCTTAAAATTTAAGGGTCTTTGACCCTGACATTAAAGAAGACGGGGAGGAAAAAACATGAAAAAAGAGGGTATTTCTAGGAGACAATTAATAGTGGATGGTGCCAAGATAATAACTGCTGCTGCACTTGTGGGTGCTGCCTCTGGTGTATCAACCTCTGAGGCATACACCTATCCTTCACAATTCAAATACAAGAAGTTAGATATTGAGAGGGTAGGCCAGATCACTTATGAGAATTACTTTAAGAGATGGTGCTGTTCCTCTGTCCTTGCAGGTCTGGTGGAACCATTAAAGGAGAAGGTTGGAGGTGCCTGGAAGGACTTCCCCATAGACGCCTACAAATGGGCCCATGGCGGGTTTGCCGGATGGGGGGCCCTCTGTGGAACCCTCACAGGTGCAGGTATAGTAATCGGTCTCGTCACCAAGGACACCGATATAGCAGAGGCGATGAGTAATGACCTTGCCTTCTATTACTCCTACACAGAACTGCCCTCTTTCCAACCTGACAAACCCATAAAGGCCGAGATCAAACATATGACAATTGCTGGAACACCTGTCTGTCACATCTCTGTCGGCAGGTGGATGAGGGCTGAGGGTGTGGGATTTCTGACCAATGAAAGGGCAGAAAGGTGTGCCAGACTCTCTGCCAATATAGCGATGGAGGCCGCAAGGATGTTGAACGCCTGGGTGGATGGCAGATACACCCCCAAACACTCACCTCTTTATAATGTGGCGGCTAACGGGATCACCTCTCAGAACAACTGCAGAGACTGTCATGGTCAGTACACACCGACACCAAGAGAGACCTACGAGACCTTAGAAAGGTAAAAATTTAAGGGCAGCCCTGAGGGCTGCCCTTCCAATCGGCTGGATAATATAAAATCTCCAAGGCCCACCTGTTACAGGATCAGGTGGTACAGGGTTTGTACATCAGACCAACCTTGTAGACCTCGTTTGTGAGTCGTTGCACCCATCTCACAACACCGGTCCTTTTGTTCAAACTCGGCTCCCTTGATCTAACCTCTACCTCTACCTCCCTCTCAAGGGGACTGTACGAGTAGAGACATAGACCACCATCGCTGATGTTCAGAGTTATCGCCTTCAGTTCTTCGTTAGAATTCTTTGTGACCAATGAGACCTGAGAAAAATAAAACATCCTCTGAGACTTTCTCCGCTCCTGTCTCATTTTACCCCCATCGAAGTTAGGTCTTTAACATGATATAATTTCCCCCGCTCTTATGTCTACACCAAAATTGCCTTTCTATTGTCTAAAATTGCTACCCCCCGCTGAGTGAAATGGCACAAATTGTGAAAAATCCCCCAGTAGTTCCCGAGTTTAAGACCTTCTAAACATCTTCTTATATCCAGAGGGGGTAATCCCTGTATAGGCCTTGAACTTCTTAACAAAGTTCCCTATATCATTGAATCCAACTTCAGCAGCCACAGCAGCCACTGGTAGATCCATCTTTTGAAGGAGTTCCTTTGCCTTCTCCAATCTCCTCTGACAAAGGTATTTCATTGGTGAGAGTCCCACTCTTGCCTTAAAGACCCTGCAGAAGTGATACTTACTGAGAGATGCTATGTCAGCGAGTTTTGAGAGGCTGATATCCTCGGAGAGGTTCTCCTCTATGTAGTTCAGAACGAGGTTTATACTGTCTATAGAAAAGACTTCAGATTCCAGGACATCATGATAGGGAACTCTCCTTTCCCTGGTCGCCTTCTTAAGCCTGATAAACTCCTGTATTATCACCTTCAACCTCTCCAGATTTATGGGTTTCGGCAGATACTCCCTCGCACCTGCCTTGAAGACCTTGAGAGGGGTATCATTTGACATGGGTTCAGATACAAATATTATTACAGAACTTGGAGAGACACTCTTTATCTTCTTCACCAGATGAAGTCCCTCAAAAAACCTCCTTCCACAATCAAGGACTACCACATCAGGATTCTTGTTAAAATTACTATTTAGCGCCTCACTCAGAGGAATATCTTCTGTCTGGATGTTAATCGAATCATGGAGAGACTTGAATGTACCTATTGAGGTGTTATCCCCTATGAATATCACCAGCCCCTTCATCTGTTTATTTTTAAGCAAAAAACATACCACATCTTTTACTCTCTCTTTGCCTCAAGAAGTCCCAGGACTGTCCATAGGAGGGCCTCACCAACAGATGCCATAAACTCCACTGAGAGGGTATCCGATGTATCAAGAGGAGTATGATAGTTGGGATTGCGAAACATGGCAGTATCAGTAAGCATAACCGCAGGAAAGCCAGCATCCCAGAAAGGGGCATGGTCACTGAATCTTGTGGGTGGTACAAGAAAGCCATTCATCCTCACAATATGTCTCTGCACCTTCAGTGTAGGTACATATTTTGCACTCATCTCCTCAAACAACCTCACAATGGGCCTCGCCTTTCTGTTACCTATAATACCTATAAAATCACCCACCTTAGGGCCTCTCACAAATGGGGGCAACTGTTGACTCCCCTGTTGTGTGCTTATGTAACCTACTGATTCAAGAACAAAAACGGCTCTGTAGGTGTGGCCTGAGGAGACCATCTCCTTGACAAAGTGTTTACTGCCTATCAGGAAACTGCCTGCACCGGGTTGAGGCTCTTCCAGTGTAAAGGCGACAAACTTTAATCCCTCTTTTGGTCCCAGTTGTCTTGCCACCTCAAGCATAACAGCCACGCCAGAGGCATTGTCATCAGCACCAGGGCTGCCCGCCACGGCATCATAATGGGCACCCACCAGGACCCAATTGCGTGATCTGTTTATTCCAGAACCCGTTGCGACTATATTCGAGTAATGTCTCCCCCTGAAAACCAGGTCGTCTGTATCCACCACAAAACCCATTGACTCAAACTCCCTCTCCAATAACAGGGCAGTCTGCTGGAGGGCTTCATAATGAAAGGTACCATCACGAAACCCCTCAACCCTCTTCACCCACTCAAGTATCCTTTCCCTTGAGACGGTCATACTTCCAGCCTCCAGGTCCAGGATATTATATCCTAACGGCAATTCAGGGCTGAATCGCTGTATTTACCTCATTACATGATTTCTGCTTTAATATTGTATGGCCTATCGAGACCTCAGAGAATTTATGAGGACACTGGAAGACAGGAGACTCCTGAAGAGGGTCTCTGTAGAGGTTGACCCTGTCCTTGAGATTGCAGAGATAAACGACAGGGTGGTCAAGTCAGGTGGGCCTGCACTTTTTTTTGAGAAACCAAAGGGCGCCAGATTTCCCTGCGTGGTAAATCTCTTCGGTTCCTTTGAGAGGATGAAACTCGCCCTTGAGGTGGAAGACCTGGACGAGATTGGGCAGAGGATGCTCGAGTTTCTGGAACCAGAGATCCCCACAAACCTTGTGGGAAAGTTGAAACAACTCCCGAAACTGAAAAAACTTGCTGACTTCCTGCCCAAATATGTGAAGGATGGTCCCTGTAAGGAGGTTATAATAAGAGAGAAACCATCGCTGGATGTCTTCCCCATACTCCAGACATGGCCCCAGGATGGGGGACGGTTCATAACCCTTCCAATGGTCTTCACCAAGGACCCGGTGACAGGCGAGCGGAACTGTGGTATGTACCGGATGCAGGTGTATGATGAAAGAACCACAGGAATGCACTGGCATATGCATAAAGATGGGGCAAGGCACTACAGGAGGGCAGAACAGATGGGCAGAAGGCTGGAGGTTGCGGTGGCGATCGGCTCAGACCCTGCTGTGATGTACGCCTCAACAGCCCCCCTGCCGGAAGGAGTGGACGAGATGCTCTTTGCCGGTTTTCTCAGACAGAGTCCTGTTGAGATGGTGAAATGCGAGACAGTGGACCTGGAGGTCCCTGCCAATGCGGAGATAGTACTTGAAGGCTACTGCGAACCCGGTGAGAGGAGGCTCGAGGGTCCCTTTGGTGATCACACAGGCTACTACAGCCTGCCTGATTACTATCCTGTATTCCATATTACCTGTATAACCCACAGGGCAGACGCGATATATCCAGCCACCATAGTTGGCAAACCCCCAATGGAGGACTGCTATATCGCAAAGGCTACAGAGAGGATATTCCTCCCTCTTATAAAGAAGCAACTTCCGGAGATAGTGGACATGAACCTACCCATTGAAGGCGTCTTCCACAATATCGCTATCGTCTCTATAGATAAGCGTTACCCTGGACATGCAAGGAAGGTGATGTATGCCCTCTGGGGGATGGGTCAGATGGCATTCACAAAGATTATCATTGTTGTGGACTCCTGGGTAAATGTTCACGACCTCAGTGAGGTCCTCTGGAGGGTGGGCAACAATGTAGATGCTAAAAGGGATGTGGTTATCCTGGAAGGCCCCCTTGATGTCCTTGAACATGCCTCACCACTGCCGGCCTATGGTGGAAAGATGGGGATAGATGCTACCAAGAAGTGGCCCTCAGAGGGGTTTACAAGACCCTGGCCTGATGACATTGAGATGTCTGAGGAGATCAAGAGACTGGTGGATGCGCGGTGGAAGGAGTATGGCATCTGAAGTGACCATATCTGTCCAAAATAGGTGTAACAGGTAGGCGGCATACCGCCTGCGTTCATCTGTCACAGATTATTTTGGACAGGAGTGTGAAGTGACCCCGATCTCCTGCACGGGGTCCACCTCTATTCTTCAAGCAGGACCTTGAGTGCCTTCATCCTGGAGGGGTGCTTCAACTTCCTCAGTGCCTTCGCCTCTATCTGACGGACCCTCTCACGGGTTATATTCAGGTGTCTACCCACCTCTTCAAGGGTGTGGTCCCTGTCCACCCCGATCCCGAACCTCATCATTATCACCTGTCTCTCCTTTGGGGTTAATGTCTTCAGGACCTTCTGTATGTGGTCTGACATCTCTGCCTGCTCTGCATCTGAGAATGGAGAGGGGCTGTTGCGGTCACTTATGAAGTCCTCCAGTTCTGTATCCTCATCACCCACAGGTGTCTGCAGTGCTATGGGGTCCTGGATCGCCCTGAAGACCTCCTCTACCTTCCTCACAGGCACACCCAGTTTCTTTGCTATCTCTTCATTGGTTGGTTCTCTGCCCAGTTGCTGGGTGAGTTCTCTCGATGCCTTTGTCACCCTGTTATAGAACTCCATCATGTGCACAGGCACCCTTATCGTCTTCGTCTGGTCTATCAGCGCCCTGGTGATCGCCTGCCTTATCCACCATGTGGCATAGGTGCTGAACTTAAAACCCTTCTGGTATTTGAACTTGTCAACTGCCTTCATCAACCCTATATTTCCTTCCTGTATGAGGTCCAGAAGAGGTAATCCCCTTCCCACGTAGTTCTTGGCTATATTCACCACAAGCCTGAGGTTCCTGGTGATCAGTTCGTTTTTTGCAGTGGTAACAAGTTCCTGCGCCCTGGAGATCTTCTCCCAGAGTTTCCTGAACTCATCGATCTTTATACCAAGGTCTTCTTCAATCCTCTTGTATTCCGAAGAGACCTCTCTGTAGAGTTGTTCCAGTTCACTGACATCCTTCCCTTCTTTCTTCATCTGCCTTATCTTCTCCCTGAGCCCCTTCAGTCCACCATACTCCTTCAGCCTCTCATCCAGTTTCTGTAGATACCTGTTAACCTCTTCAAGGTGTTCCAGGGTCACCCTGATCACCTCATCTGTACGCTCGTCTTCGGTGAGGAGTTCCTCTTCTGTCTCTAAACTCGCCTCAAACTTTTTGAAGATAGGCAACTTCGTCACAATCTCCCTTATTATATTTCTACCATGCTCCAGGTCCTTTGCCAGTTGGGTCTCCTCGTCTTTTGTGAGGATGGAGATATCGCCCATGGAATGGAAGTATGCCTGTACAAGGTCCTCTGTCTTCTCATACTCCTCTACCTCCTCCGGGGCCTCCTCTGCCTCACGGTAATGCTCATCTACCACCTTCACTCCCATATCCTGGAGGAGGTCCATCAGGTCCTCCAGTTCGTCGGGAGAGAAGTACTCAGAGGGGAGTGCCTCGTTCAATTCATCATAGGTAAGCACCCCTCTATTTTTCCCGAGGGTGATTATCTCCTCAAATATGTCTCTCTCTCTCATCTATTATCACCTCATCTATAGAAATTTTTGGAACTTCAACCGGTTCCATTTTTAATTATATCCTATTTTTGGATTCTTGACAAGATATCAATTATCCTCCAGATTTCTCGTTAATCTTTCGTTTAATACTATGTAAGGGACAGTTCCTGCGCAAAAACAACATTTCGGCAATCTATGGGTTAATCCCGCCTCTGCCGAATGTTTTTGCGGCAGGGATTGCTCTTTGACCTCTTTAAAAAGAGAAAGGGGCACAGCCCCTTTGATAATAAATGGTGGAGGTGAACGGATTCGAACCGATGACCTCCTGCGTGCAAAGCAGGCGCTCTCCCAGCTGAGCTACACCCCCACACCAAACCGCTCCGGACTGTCCAAACAGTCCAGAGCCTCATTAAGATGGTGGGCCTAGATGGACTTGAACCATCGACCTCGCGCTTATCAGGCGCGCGCTCTGACCACCTGAGCTATAGGCCCGCGAATGAGTCAGGAGAGAAGAAAGAGGATTACCTCTTCCCTCTCTCCTGACCCATCTGATCGATTTTGAAAGAACGATTTCAATAATAACCCAACTGGAATGTCTCAGTCAAACTCCTTTATAATAATTTATACCACAACTGTCAAATTATTTCAAGTGAGGCCAGAGGTATGAAATACGGAGAAAAGGCGATAGAAGAGGCGGCACTTGAGGCCTGGGATAACCCCTATCCCGACAGGGACTACGAAATAGAGATCACCTTTCCTGAGTTCACCTGCCTCTGTCCAAGGTCAGGCTACCCGGATTTCGCTACCATAAGGATCAGGTACATACCTGACCAGAGGATTGTGGAATTGAAGTCACTGAAACTGTTTCTCAATTCTTACAGAACCAGGTACATATCCCACGAGGCGGCCACAAACGAGATATACAACCGACTGATGGAACTGCTTGAGCCGAGATTCCTTGAGGTGATAGGTGACTTTAACCCCAGGGGAAATGTAAAGACCATAATACGGGTGAGCAGTGAGGGGGCTCAGGGCAGGTAGAGCCCTGCATTTGCCGCCACAGTAAGTACAGGCTCTGGATACACCCCTATTACTATCACACCAATTGCAGCAATCAGGACGGCCAGCCCCAGAGCAGGAGAGAGGCTCAACCCCTCTATCTCCATTTCAGGTTCATACATATACATGTACATGACCACCCTGAGGTAGAAGTATGCTGAGATCACGCTGAAGATCACAGCAACAACTGCAAGCCAGACAAGGCCCCTCTCCACCAGGGCCTTGAAAATAAAGAATTTCCCGATGAATCCTGCCGTGGGAGGTATACCGGTAAGGGAGAACATGAACAGGAGCATAAGGGCAGAGACAAATGGATACCTCCTGGCAAGGCCCTTGTATTCTTCAAGGCTCTCTCCTGTGACCCCTTCACTCCTCATCATTATCACCACAGAGAAGGCACCTATATTCATAAAGGCATAAATCAACAGATAGTTCAGCATGGATGAGAGCCCGTTGGGTGAGAAGGCCACAAGTCCGAGCACCGCATAACCCGCATGTGCGATTGAGGAATAGGCGAGCATCCTCTTTATGTTTACCTGCTGGATGGCGAGTATGTTACCCACCGCCATGGTTGCCACGGCTAATATCGCAAGGATCCACTGCCAGTGTGCAGCCAGAGGGGTGAGACCGACTATGAAGACCCTTGCCAGGGCGGCAAAGCCCGCCGCCTTTGGCCCCACTGACATAAATGAGGTCACTGAGGTGGGTGCGCCTTCATACACGTCTGGTGTCCATACATGGAATGGGACAAGGGCGACCTTAAATCCGAAGGAGGCCACCAAAAACACCAGGGCCACCACAGAAGCAACTGGCTCGGCCTGTGTCAGCCTGTGGGGTAGTTCCTGTATGAGGGTGGTCCCTGTGAGTGCGTAGATAAGGGATATACCAAAGAGGACGATACCCGATGAGAAGGCACCAAGGAGAAAATACTTCAAGGCCGCCTCGTTACTCCTCACACTGTGCCTCACAAAACCTGCAAGGACATAGGTGCTGAGGGCCATTAACTCAAGTCCAAGGTAAAGGACTATCAGGTCACCTGCTGAGGCCATGATCATCATCCCGAGGGTTGAGAAGATGAGGAGACTGTAGTACTCACCAAACTCCGATCTCTCAATCCTGAGGTATTTAAGGGATATGAGAACCGTAAGGAGTAGATTCAAAAAGAAGATGTATTTGAAGAAGACACTGAATGTATCGGATACAAACATGCCGTTAAAGGCCCTCCCCAGTGATTGAGGGATGAAGTAGGCAGTAACACCTATAGAGACTATGGTGAGTATTGCTATTGTCTCCTTCCTCCTGATAAGCAACTCCAATGTCATCACAAGTAACCCCATCAGGGTAAACACGATCTCTGGCAGGAGCGGTAAGAAGGAAGACCAGTCCATCAGAGACCTCCTGAACTCCCCAGAAGGCCAATAATGCCCTGGGGTTCTGTTGTCATGTTGACCGCCACCGCTGCCTCAGGTGTGGCCCTCTGTATCTGCTCCAGTAGATGTGACACAGAAGGGTGCATAAAACTGAGAAATGTATTGGGATATACACCTATCCAGAGGACGAAGATGGCAAGTATCAACAGTGTGATCGCCTCTTTGAATTCCATCGGCTCGAGGTTTCTTATCTTCTCATTCACCTCATTGAAGAAGACCCTCTGGTACAGCCAGAGCATATAGGCAGCACCAATTATTATTCCTGTGGCAGCAAGCACCGCCGCAAGGGTCTTCGCCTTAAAGGCGCCCAGCAGTATGAGGAACTCCCCAATAAATCCATTCAGCCCAGGAAGTCCTATGGATGCGAGGGTGAATAGCATGAAAAACCCTGCATAAACTGGCATCACAGAGGCCAGGCCTCCATAGTCTGCAATCTGACGGGAGTGCGTCCTCTCATAGACAATACCGACACAGAGGAAGAGAGCACCTGTTACAATACCGTGGTTTATCATCTGCAGTATACCACCCTCCAGCCCCTGCTGGTTCAGTGCAAATATACCAAGGGTCACAAAGCCCATGTGGCTCACCGAACTGTAGGCGATCAGCCTCTTCAGGTCTGTCTGGGCAAGACAGACCACAGCACCGTAGATGATCGCCACCACCGACAGGCCCATCAGAAGGGGGATCATATCTTTGGTAGCATCAGGCAGTATCGGGAGCATGAACCTCAGAAAACCGTAGGCACCCATCTTTATCAATATTGCCGCAAGGATGACACTACCTGCTGTTGGTGCCTCCGTATGGGCATCAGGCAGCCATGTATGCACCGGCCACATAGGCACCTTCACAGCAAAGGCCGCAAGAAAGGCCCAGAAGAGCCACATCTGTACTCTGTAAGGCAGATGCAGATCATGCATCTGGAGGACATTGAATGTTCCGGCCTTCTTATAAAGGACTATAATTCCCACCAGCATAAGGACGCTGCCAATGAGCGTGTAGAGGAAGAACTTTATAGCCGCATATACCCTTCTGGGGCCACCCCAGACGCCGATGATGAGATACATCGGGATCAGCATAGCCTCCCAGAAGATGTAAAAGAGGAAGAAGTCAAGGGATGCGAAGACCCCTATCATCGCCCCTTCTATGAGAAGGATTGCTATATAGAACTCCTTCACCTTCTCCCTTATCGCATTCCAGGAGATGAGAACACAGAGGATCCCTGTGATCGCACTGAGCAGTATCAGCAGTACACTGATCCCATCCACTCCTACATAGTACTGGATACCAAACTGACTGATCCATTCCTTTCTCTCCACAAACTGCATCATATGAGTGGACTTATCAAAGTGTGTAAACAGTGGGAGGGAGAGCACAAATGTGGCGAGGGTTATCACCAGGGCGACCACCTTGAGAAGCCCCTCCATGTAACGGGGGATGAGGGTCATGAGCGCTCCACCCACTATGGGCACAAATATAATCACCGACAGCACCGGATAACCTACCTCCATTGCAACACCCCTTTCAGGATTCTCCTTTCATCCACTAATTGCATAATCAGCCTCCAAGGACCTTCACAAGCAGCAGTGCCAGAATCACAAAGACACCTGTGGCCATAATCATCCCGTAGTGCTGCAGGACCCCATTCTGGACCTTCCTCATCTGAGCACCGAGCCATCCCACAAAGGCCGGTAATCCGTTAACAATCCCCTCTATCACCTTTCTGTCAGTAAAGCCCTCAATAATGCTGTTGGCGACAAAGAGGGTCGGTCTCACCACTATGAGGTTGTAGAACTCATCCACATAGTATTTGTTCCAGAGGACCCTGTAGATGAAGGGGAACCTCCGGGCAAGCCTCACCGGTATAGAGGTATCCTTGATATAGAAGACCGTTGCTACCACGATACCCACAACGGCCACCGTCACGCTCAGGGCCATTGTCATCCATTCCTCCGCATGGGAGACCTCGTAATGGGGATGGCGAAGCACCGGGGAGAGGAACTCACCAAAGTGGTTTTTGCCACCCAGTATCTCAGGTATCCCCACCCATCCGGCACCAACCGCTCCTATGCAGAGCAGAATCAGAGGCACGGTCATCACTGGTGGAGACTCATGTAGATGATGCCTCTGCTCCTCTGTTCCACGGAACTCACCATGGAATGTCAGATATATCAGCCTGAAGGAGTAAAATGCGGTCAGTAGGGCCGCCAGCGTACCCAGTACCCAGACCACTCTGCCCACACCACCTGCTGCATAGGCACTGAATAGTATCTCGTCCTTACTGAAAAACCCCGCGAGTCCAGGGATACCAGAGATGCTGAGGGATGCGACGAGCATAGTCCAGTATGTCACAGGCATGTATCTCTTCAGCCCCCCCATCTTCTGCATATCCAGTTCCCCTGCCATCGCATGCATCACAGAACCTGCACAGAGGAAGAGGAGGGCCTTGAAGTAGGCATGGGTGTATAGGTGAAAGATACCAGCAGAGTATGCCCCGACACCACAGGCCAGAAACATGTAGCCCAGTTGGCTGATGGTGGAGTAGGCGATGACCCTCTTTATGTCGTTCTGCACAAGGGCTATAGTGGCAGCAAACAGGGCGGTCACCCCTCCCACCACTGCCACCACCGCCATCGCAGTGGGAGAGAGGTCATAAATTGGGCTACACCTGGCCACCATAAAGACCCCTGCTGTCACCATGGTTGCCGCATGGATGAGGGCGCTGACAGGGGTAGGACCCTCCATCGCATCAGGCAACCACACATGCAGGGGCAACTGGGCGGACTTGCCCACGGCACCGCAGAAAAGGAGAAGGGCTATAAGGGTTATGAGGTTCACCTCAAGTCCATAGATGTTTACTGTCCTGGAGATAAACTCTGGTGCCCTCTCGAATACAGGCATGTAGTGGAGGGAACCGAAGGTAACAAATATCAGGATCACACCAAGGCCAAACCCGAAGTCACCGAACCTGTTAACGATAAATGCCTTTTTGCCCGCATCAGAGGCCGACCGCTTCTCGTACCAGTAGCCTATGAGGAGGTAAGAGCAGAGGCCCACCGCCTCCCAGCCAAAGTACAGTTGCAGGAAGTTGTTTGACATCACCAGCATCAACATGGAGAAGGTGAACAAACTCAGATAGGCAAAGTACCTGGGATAGCCCTTGTCACCATGCATATAACCGATTGAGTAAACATGTACGAGGAAACTCACAGTGGTCACCACGATGAGCATCACTGCTGTCAACTGATCTATCAGAAAGCCCACAGAGACCCTGAAGTTGTCGGAGAGGATCCAGGTATAGATGTCCTGGTTCATGGTCTGACCATGGATCACATCAAAGAGGACCCTTACTGCAAGGACCATTGAGCCGCCCACTGCCAGTACACTGGGCCAGTGGGCCTGGCCTCTGAGGACCCCCTTACCAAGGAGTATATTCACCCAGAATGCGATAAGCGGAAGCAGAGGTATCCAGAGTACATACTCCATACTGCTACCCCTTCATCTCTGTGATCTCGTCCACATGCACAGTGGGACGGTTTCTGAACAGGGCGATAACAATCGCCAGCCCCACGGCAGCCTCTGCAGCGGCAACGGCTATCACCATCAGTGTAAGCACCTGCCCCCTCAGGTCCTGCATATAATGGCTGAGGGCAACCAGATTGATATTCACCCCGTTAAGCATCAGTTCTATAGAAAGGAACATGATGATGATGTTTCTACGCATGAGAAACCCTGCCATCCCTATACAGAAGACCACACTGCCAAGCCATAGATACCAGTGTAGTGGTATCATCACTCCTCCTAAGTCTTCAGTTTCTTCTTTGCCAGCACCACTGCACCCACAATAGCAACAAGAAGCACCACCGAGGCGATCTCAAAGGGGACCAGATACTCTGTGAACAGGACCTTACCAAGTGCCTTTGTGTGTGTCTCTGTCTGTATCTCTTTGATACCCCATGGCCCGATATAGGCGGGTTTCAGGCCCCAGATACCTGCCACCACAGTGATCAGTACAGCCAGTGCGATCGCCAGAGCAGCGGGCCAGCCACCTGTGAAGGGCCCAAGCCTTATCTCCTCTCTCAGGTCAAGCAGCATTATGGTAAACAGAAAGAGGACAAGTATCGCGCCAGCATACACAATAACCTGGGTGGCCGCAAGGAACTCCGCATTCAGCAAGAGATAGACACCTGCTATGTGGAAAAACAGCAGTAACATCCAGAGTACACTATGCACCGGGTTTCTGCTGGTCACCACCAGTACACTAACAATCACTATAACCACAGAGAAGTAACCAAACAGGAACTCAACCATCCTTGCGCCTCCAGAGTGCCTGCCCATCAGGGGTCCTGAAGTGGTCCATCTTTGGAACCCAGAACTTCTCGAAGTACTCAGGTCCACGTTCTCCTATGTACTTGTCCCAGTTCTCAAGCAGTCTCTCCTTGGTCATGTAGAAGTCCTCACGTCTGTAATTTGAATATTCATACATGGGTGTAAGGGCGATGGCCCCGAAGGGACATGCCTCCACACAGAAGGCACAGTAGACGCACCTGAGGACCTCTATTTCATACCTGTCGACCTTCTTCTTATGATCAGGCCCCTCTGAGGTGTAAATATAAATGCACCTTGAGGGACAGATCGCAGCACAGAGGCCACACCCCACACACTTGGCATCTCCTGTGGCAGGATTTCTCACAAGGGCGTGGAGTCCTCTAAACCCCAGTTCTGCAGGCCGCTTCTGTTTGGGATACCTCCTTGTTACGGGCCTGGTAAAGAGTCTGCTAAGTGTAAGTGCAAGACCTTTAATGATCTCAACAAAGAATATCTTTTTAACCAGTTCCTGTACAGTCATTTCACCATCACCTTTATTATCCCTGTGATAGCAATGTTTGCCAGTGCGAGGGGGATCAGGAGTTTCCATCCTATTGACATCAACTGGTCATACCTGTAGCGTGGCAATGTGGCCCTGACCCAGTAGTAGAAGAAGACCACAAAGTAGACCTTCAGCGCAAACCAGATAACGCCCGGTATGTATTTAAGAAAGGGTAATACCTTGAGCAGATACCAGGGGATGGTCCAGCCACCAAAGTAGCAGGTGGCAGCAATACAGCCCATCAGGATCATCCCTATATATTCTGCCACATAGAAGAGGGCAAATCTCATTCCGCTGTACTCCACAAAGTAGCCTGCCACCAGTTCGCTCTCAGCCTCTGGCAGATCAAAGGGTGCACGGTTTGCCTCGGCAAGGGCAGCAACCACAAAGACAAAAAATCCGAGAAACTGAGGGATCACATATATCCCTGTTGGATACTCTATCTGTGCCCTCACAATCTCTGAGAGGTTCAGCGAGCCTGCCATCATCATCACACCGACCAGGCTCAGGGCCATTGCTATCTCATAACTGATCACCTGGGCGGATGACCTGAGGCCCCCAAGAAAGGCATACTTGGAATCTGAAGACCAGCCTGAAAGTATAATGCCGTAAGAGCCGAGAGAGGACATGGCGAGTATAAAGAGCAGACCGATATTTATATCTGCTATTACAAAGTCTTCAAAGAAGGGTATCACCGCAAGGGAACTCATGGCTGCAGCAAGGGAGACTATCGGGGCAATATAGAAGATGGTCCTGTCTGCCTTTTCTGGGATGATATCCTCCTTGAAGAAGAGTTTCAGCATGTCCGCAATTGGCTGGAGCAGGCCGTGGGGACCCACCTCCATGGGGCCCATCCTCACCTGCATCCTGCCGATGGTCTTCCTCTCAAAGTAGGTTGCATAGGCGACATGGAACATCACCACAGCAAGCACTACTGCTATCTTCACCAGTATTATCAGGATGTTTATGAGGAGGTCAAAACTGCCCGGTCTCACCACCGCCTCAAAGACGCTCATTCCATGACCTCCTCGGACCCTTCGGATGGGAGTTTTTCTATCTTCACCAGGTTGTCTGTAAAGACACCCCCTGTGGTTACAGGGTCCTGTCTTATCCCGACCAGCCTGCTGAAGTGGACCTCGGAGAATGTGTTTGATAGTCTGGCAGTCCCTGAAGCAACATCCTCTGAAATGGCCACCTTCACCTTCAGCATCCCCTTAGAAGAGGTGACCCTCACCATATCGGCGTCCTCCAGTC
Organism: Nitrospirota bacterium; assembly: GCA_015492645.1. Taxonomy (GTDB): domain Bacteria; phylum Nitrospirota; class Thermodesulfovibrionia; order Thermodesulfovibrionales; family JdFR-85; genus JdFR-85. The sequence goes on along the minus strand of WGER01000082.1, from coordinate 39,912 downwards.
CGAGGTCCCTGGCGTCTTCAGGACTGAGACACAGCACAGGTGAGTCCTGCAGGCTCCTCAGTGCCCTCGACCTCCTGCTCTGCGAGCCTGAGTGATAAAGGGGTCTGTCCAGGATGAGCCTGAGGCCCTCAGGACCTCCTCCATAGGGCCCCTTCAGCGCCTCCACATCAAACTCCCCCTCCACACCCCTTAAGGGCTCTCCATGGTAGGGGTATATCATCCCCTCTGGACCTATCTCTCTCGGGTTTATACCGATGTGAAGCGGGGAGACCTGGACCAACTCGTCCCAGATCTCTGCCACTGTCCTGGGGGGACGTTCATCACCCATGTGGGCCATCAACTCTGCCAGGAGCCTCCAGTCCTCCATACAACCCAGGGGGGTCCGGGATTTCTCAAACCTCTGCAATCTCCTCTCAAGGTTGGTGAAGGTGCCCTCCTTTTCTGTCCACCCTGCTGCAGGAAGCACCACATCCGCCCTCTCTGCGGTCTCTGTCATAAAGATGTCCTGAACCACAAGAAAATCAATGGACTGGAGGGCCTCCTCAGCGTCAGGCATATGATAGTAGAGGTTGTCACCCATAACATAAAGGGCCTTCAGGTTCCCCTCTTTCGCCATCTCAAGCATCTGGAAGAGGTTCATCCCGGCTTTATCAGGCACCGGTCTTCCCATCACAGACTCCACCTTATGTCTGAAGGTCTCAAGTTCAATCGGTCTTTCTCCAGGAAGCATATCGGGCAGACAGCCCATGTCCATAAGCCCCTGATAATTCGGTCTATCTGACATGACGAAGACCCTTGCCCCGAGGAGATAGACAATACCTGCTACAAGGAACAGGACCCTTGAGGGCCTCTCTGCCTGCAGGACCTCCGGTCCGACAACCACCACAGGGTTCTGTAACCCGAGCAGATCCCCGACAAGGGTATCAAAGAGGGGCTCCTCTATGGACGCCTCCCTCAGGACATCATGGGTCTCAACCTCTATCTCCTTCAGCCTCTCCTCCAGGTTCTTATTCTCACCTGGCATCCCCTTCTTCTCTATCAGGGCCTTCAGTACTGCCACAAGGAGGGCCTCATCATCCCTTGGCCTCAGTTCGTAAGGGACAAACCTCTTTAAACCACCAGATGGTCCAAATACCACCACCTTTCCGCCATTTCTATGACAGGCCCTTATCTGGAGACCTAGGACAGGGTTAATCCTTGTGGGGTCACCACCCACTACCACCACACCGTCTGATCTTCCGATGCCGGGCATCAGGTTTGCTGTCACACCCTGGCCAAAAATCCTCTCCAAGTACTGCACTATCGGGATGTAATACAGTCTTGCAGATGAGTCTATATTGTTGGAGCCGATAAAGAACCTCATGAGCCTCTGTAGCATGTAGTTGTCCTCATTACTGCAGCGACCCGATGCGATGGCACCAATTGTCTCTGGCCCGTTGGTATCCTTTATCTGAAGGAGTTTCTTTGCAGTGTACTCAATCGCCTCCTCTATACTCACAGGCCTCAACTCTCCATCCTTCCTTATGAAGGCGGTCCTCAGCCTCTCTTTCTGTTCTATGTAGTCATAGCCAAACCTGCCCCTTACGCAGAGTAGCCCATCATTAACACCAAGGCCAAACCTCGGGATGGTCCTTATTATCGAGTTTTCTCTCACCTGTACCACCATCCTGCAACCGACCCCACAGTAACTGCAGACTGTTTCGGCCTCCTTCTGTACGAACCACGGCCTGTAGGAGTGGAGATGTAACCTGGACATGATCGCCCCAACAGGGCAGACCGTAAGACAGTTACCACAGTACTCGCAATCATATCTACCACCAGAGAAGGGTTCAACAAACGAATGGGCACCCCTGCCTGTTACCGTAATGGCATAGGCCCCCTGAAGGTCCTCACATACCCTGACGCATCGTGTACATAGCACACACCTCTCCATGTTTCTAACTATTATCGGGTCGTCGAAACTCTCCGGGTGCCTCCTCTTCCCCTCGGCAAACCTTCCAGCCTCAGGTCCGTATTTCGCCACAAGGTCCTGCAGTTCGCACTCACCTGCCTTGTCACAGTAAGGACAGTCTAAGGGGTGATTGATGAGGAGAAACTCAAGCATCGCCCTCCTGGCGGCCCTTATCTCAGGATTCTCCGTCTCCACCACCATACCATCTGCTGACATAAGGGTACAGGCGGTCTGTAGTTTCGGCAGTTTCTCCACCTTCACCAGGCAGAGCCTGCACCCCCCAAAGGGTGGCAGCCCTTCAAACCAGCAGAGGGTCGGGATCTTTATTCCCACCTTTCTGGCCGCCTCAAGGACCGTGACGGGCTCTTCTAACTCTACCTCAATCCCATCTATGGTAAGCCTTATCATCCCTCACCCACCATGCATCTCTTCTCTTTAATATGAAATTCAAACTCCTCTGGGAAGTTCCTTACGAAACTCAAAACCACACTGGCAGCCCCATCTCCCAGGGGGCAGAAGGTCTTTCCCTGAATGCTCTTGGCTACATCCTGCAGGAGTTCTATATCTCCAGGTCTGCCCATGCCACCCTCCAGCCTCTCAAGGATGTTTCTTAACCATCCGGTGCCCTCTCTGCAGGGTGTGCATTTACCGCAGGATTCATGCTCAAAGAACCTCATCGCCCTCCAGGTCACCTTAACCATACAGACACTGTCGTCAAGGACCATCACAGCCCCTGAACCGAGCATGCTACCGTACTTGGGGAGACTGACAAAGTCCATGGGGCAGTCTATCCTATCAGGGGTGAGCACCGGGGTTGATATTCCCCCGGGGATCACCGCCTTCAACTGTCTGCCATCCCTTATCCCTCCCGCATGCTCATAAATAATCTCTCTCAGTGTGGTCCCCATCGGCAGTTCATACACACCCGGCCTCTTAACACAGCAACTCACAGAGTAGAGTTTTGGCCCTGGACATTCGGGACTGCCTATCTTCTTGTACTCTTCTCCACCTATCTCTACTATGTATGGTACATTTGCAAGTGTCTCCACATTGTTTACCACCGTAGGCATACCCCATGCACCCACATTCACTGGAAAGGGAGGCTTTATCCTCGGCTGCCCCCTTTTACCCTCTATTGACTCAATAAGGGCTGTCTCTTCACCGCAGATGTAGGCACCCGCACCCTGATGAACACTCAGGTGAAACCTCACCCCCCTTCCGAGGATGTTATCCCCCAGGTATCCCGCCTCGTAGGCCTCTCTTATCGCCTCCTCAAGGACCGTCTTTGCATAGGGGTACTCTCCCCTCAGGTATATATACCCAATCTCTGCCTTGAGGGCATAGGCAGAGATCACCATCCCCTCGATCAGCAGATGTGGGTTCCTCTCCAGAATGGGTCTGTCCTTGAATGTGCCGGGCTCACCCTCATCGGCATTGCAGATGAGGTACTTGGGAAATTTGGGGTCTCTTGAGGCGAATTCCCATTTCATCCCGGTAGGAAAACCGGCACCACCACGCCCCCTGAGTCCCGAGGTCTTCACCTCTTCAATCACATCCTGTGGAGACATCTGCTCCAATACCTTCCTGAGGGAGGAATACCCCCCCACCCTCTCATACTCCTTCAGCCTGTGAGACTCAGGGTTGTCTATATTCTTCAGGAGTATCCTCTCCATATTAACTGTACCCCTCAAGGATCTCAATGATGTTGTTTTCATTCAAGTTCGGATGAAAGTCCTTGTTCACCAGCATTGCCGGTGCCCTGTCACAGGCACCTATGCATTCCATCACAACAAGAGAGAAACGACCATCCTCAGTGGTCCCACCAGGTCTGAGACCATATCGCCTTTCAAGCAGTTGAAGAAGCGTTTCCGCACCCATCACCATACAGGCCACATTGGTACAGAGCTGGATCAGGTTCCTGCCCATGGGTGCCTTTCTGTACATGGAGTAGAAAGTGGCCACACCCTTTACTGTGGCCTTCGGCATGTTGAGGGCCTCTGCCACAGCCTCGTAGGCCTCCTGGCTTAGCCATCCAAACCTCTGTTCTGCCAGATACAGGGCCGGCAGGATCGCTGCCCTCTTCTGGGGATATCTCTTCACCACCTCCTGGACCTCTCTCAGAAAAGCCTCCATCTATCGGTCACACTCCCCGAGCACTATATCAATGGTTCCGATATTTGCTATCACATCCGCCAGAAGGTGCCCCTCGCAGAGCCTCGGGAGGACCGAGGCGTGTACAAAGGATGGTGCCCTGATCCTCATCCTGTAAGGCCTTCCAGTGCCGTCACTCACAATGTAGAAGCCCAGTTCACCCTTAGGCACCTCTGTTGCAACATAGATCTCCCCCTCTGGTGCTGCCATCGGCCCCTTGGTTATAAGGACGAAGTGGTGGATCAGGGACTCCATATCAGCAAGTACCCTCTCCTTGGGGGGGAGGGTGAACTTCGGTGCATCAGGGGCCATAATCGGTCCTGGCGGGAGTTTCTCTATACACTGCCTGATGATACGGGTGGACTGCCTCAGTTCCTCCATCCTGCATCGGTACCTGTCGTAGACATCACCGTTCTTCCCTATGGGCACTTCAAACTCCACCTTGTCATAGGCATCATAGGGGAATGCCTTTCTCACATCGTATCTCACTCCAGAGCCCCTCAGGGTTGGGCCGCTGAGGCCCCAGTTTATCGCCTCCTCTGCTGAAATTACACCTATTCCTTTGGTCCTCCTGAGCCATATACGGTTCTGGTCTATCAGTGTCTCGTACTCCTCTATCCTCTTCGGGAATTCCTCGGTAAACCTGTAGAGGCTGTCAAGGAACTCCTGGGAGACATCGTTTCTGACACCACCTATCCTCGGGTAACTCACCGTCAGCCTCGCACCACAGAGTTTCTCGAAGAGGTCAAGTATCCATTCCCTCTCCCTGAAGGAATACAGAAAGACCGTCATCGCTCCGAGATCAAGGGCATGGGTGGCTATCCAGATTATATGGCTTGAGATCCTCGTCATCTCGCACACCATCGTCCTGATGAACTTCGCCCTTTCAGGGACCTCTATCCCGAACAGCCTCTCTACTGCCACACAGTAGCCCACATTGTTTGCCATAGAGGAGATGTAGTCAAGCCTGTCTGTCAGGGGGAGGGCCTGCAGATAGGTCATCCCCTCGGCCAGTTTCTCAACACCTCTATGGAGATAACCCACATAAGGGGTACATTTCACCACCGTCTCACCGTCCAGTTCCAGAACAAGCCGGAGGACCCCGTGGGTCGAGGGATGCTGGGGCCCCATATTCAGTGTTATCTCTGTGGTCTGTAAGGGCTTCTCTAACTCTGCCACTGGTATCTCCTCAATTCCCTGGCCTTTTCAACCACTTCCTGAAAGCCCCTCCATTCCATCTCAGGACCCGCCTCTGGGTAGTCCTTTCTGAGGGGATGACCTTCCCAGTCCTCTGGCAGCAGGATCCTCCTGAGGTCTGGATGGCCCTTAAACACTATCCCGAACATGTCATAACACTCCCGTTCGTGCCAGTCAGCACCCCTCCAGACCGTAATCACACTATCAATTGAGGGGTCCTCTTCTGGCACCTCTGCCTTCAGTCTTATCATATGCCTGTGCTTCATACTGTAAAGTGTATAGACCACCTCGAACCTGACAGGCTTTTTACCCAGATAGTCAACACCGCAGAGGTCCTTCAGATAGTCAAAGTTCAGTTCAGGGTCATCATGCAACCACCTGCATATCTCCAGGATCCTGTCCCTCTTGAGGGTAACCGAGACCTGTCCCCGAAACTCCCTTATCTCCTTCACCTGTTCAGGAAACCTCTCCTTTATCTTCTCTGCTATCTTAAGGGGCTCCATCTCCACCTCTCCTTCTTTATCTTCTCCTGGAGTTTCACGATCCCGTGCATAAGGGCCTCAGGCCTTGGTGGACACCCGGGTACATATACATCAACTGGAAGGAAACTGTCGCAGCCCTGCACAGTGCTGTAGGTCCTGAAGATACCACCGGAACAGGCACAACTGCCCATAGCGATCACATACTTGGGCTCGGGCATCTGGTCATAGACCCTCCTGACCACCGGGGCCATCTTCTTTGTCACCGTACCGGCCACGATCATAAAGTCTGCCTGTCTTGGAGAACCCCTGAAGATTATGCCGAGACGGTCGAGGTCGTAGTGGCTTGAGCCAGTTGTCATCATCTCAATTGCACAGCAGGCGAGTCCAAAGGTCATTGGCCAGAGGGAATTCGCCCTGGCCCAGTTTACAATCTTGTCTATGGTGGTAATAATGGTGTTCGCACCCGGTATAATCCTGACCCCCTCTTCAACCTCTATCAACTGAGTAACAGGATCAATAACCATAACTCACCCCTTATTCCCATTTAAAGGCATCCTTCCTCCAGGCATAGATATAACCCACCAGAAGGATAAAGATAAAGATCATCATCTCAACAAAGGCGTAGAGACCTATCTTGTCAAATACCACAGCCCACGGATAGAGAAACACTGCCTCCACGTCAAAGACCACAAATAGCATGGCTATCACATAGAACCTTACGGAGAACCTCACCCTCGGCTCACCCACAGGCTCAACGCCGGACTCGTAGGGTTTCAGTTTTTCTGGATAGGGTCTTCGGGGTCTGAAGAGTGCCCCCACGAGTAGAGTACCAAGGCCGAATCCAACAGCCACCATCATAAAGATCAGCACAGGTAGATAATCAGACGGCACATAAGAACCTGGCATGGCGTTATTTATACATCATGGGTAGGACCTTTGTCAACCATGGAGGCAATAAAATCTGGAAATAGGTCAATTTAAAAATTTTAATTATCAGGTCTATAAATAACTAAAATTTTATGTTATAATATTAAGATTTTTGACAAAAAAGATAATGATATGTTAAATTGGATGTCAAATCTCATGAAGGAAATGAATTTTACAAACTCAAAGAGGCTGTACAAAAAGGCTAAAGGTCTGTTGCCAGGAGGTGTAAACAGTCCTGTAAGGGCATTCAAGGCAGTGGGGGGAGACCCCTTTTTCGTTTCCCATGCAAAGGGGTCAAAAATCTATGATGTGGATGGTAATTCCTATATAGACTATGTTCTGTCATGGGGACCACTTATTCTTGGCCATGCCCATCCGTCGGTCGTAAAGGCGGTCAAGGAGGCTGCAGAAAAGGGCACCTCTTATGGTGCCCCTCATCCTTTCGAGATAGAAATAGCAGAGATGGTAAAGAATGCCTATCCCTCTATTGAGAAACTGAGGATGGTCAATTCAGGAACAGAGGCCACCATGAGTGCCTTAAGGGTGGCCAGGGCATTTACGGGAAGAGACAGGATAATAAAATTTGAGGGTTGCTATCATGGACATGCCGATGGATTACTTGTAAGGGCAGGTTCAGGGGCAACCACATTTGGAGTGCCCGACAGTCCTGGGGTCCCGAAGAATTATGCAAGAAACACTATAACTCTGCCTTTCAATGACCTGAAGGCTGTCAGGGATGTTGTGAAGAGGCATTACAGGGATATAGCCTGTATAATTCTTGAGCCCGTAGTGGGCAATATGGGTTGTGTGCTTCCAAAAAAGGGTTTCCTCCAGGGCCTGAGGAAGATCTGCGATAGGTATGGTATACTGCTCATCTTTGATGAAGTGATGACAGGGTTCAGGGTCTCCTACGGAGGTGCTCAACAGTACTACGGTGTAATGCCTGACCTCACCTGTCTCGGGAAGGTGATAGGCGGCGGGTTGCCGGTTGGGGCCTATGGTGGAAGGGCAGATGTGATGGAGATGGTGGCCCCTGAAGGTCCTGTTTATCAGGCAGGTACACTGTCAGGTAACCCCCTCGCAATGGCAGCAGGAGTGGCCACTCTCAGGGTGCTGTCCAGAAAGGGGGTGTTTGAGAAGATTCTGAAGAAGGCGGAGATGCTGGAGGAGGGCCTCAGGGATGCCGCCAGGAGGGCAAGAGCAAAGGTCAAGTTTTACAGGGCTGGCACAATGTTCTGCACATACTTCACAGACAGGGAAGTCTATGATTATACAACCGCAAAAAGGGCTGATACAGAGAAATTTGCCAGATTCTTTAGAGGAATGCTTAGGAGAGGTATCTACATTGCCCCAAGCCAGTTTGAGGCTGGCTTCCTGAGTCTTGCCCACACGGACAGAGACATAGAAAAGACCATAAGGGCAGCCCACGATACACTTAAAGAGATTTAGAGAGATTAGAGATTAAAGGGAGGAGGTCTTTGATGAAGGGACTTAAGTGGTTGCAGGAGGGTCTTACCCTGAAGGGTAAGATAATCATAGCGATACTGCTTCTTGTGATTATTATTGGTGGCGGTGTAGTGGCCTTCAAGTTCTATGACTTCACCCAGAACAATCCCAAGTTCTGTATAAGTTGTCACCTGATGAAGCCTGCCTATGAGAAATGGGAAAAGAGCGAGCACGCGGGAATAAACTGCCATGAATGTCACCACCTCTCCATCCCTGAACAGAACAGGCTCCTCATCAACTTCATACTCCACAGACCAAAGACGGTGCCACCGAGACATGGCAAGATCATAGTCCCCTGGAAGTACTGTGTGAAGTGTCACTGGGAGAATGATGAGCGATATCCCAATGCAAAGAAGATAAATTACTCACCAATGCACGCAAAGCACTACTTCATGGAGCAGATAGAATGCTCAAAGTGTCACGGGTACAGGGTCCATGAGTTTACGCCAGAGGCGAGGTTCTGCGTCAGGTGTCATCAGGGCAAAGAGGTACATGGCGAAGGGATGGAAGGGCTCGCCTGTCTCAACTGCCATACTGACCGGACAGTGGACCTCAGGCCAGGTAGGAAAAAGTGTCTCTTCTGTCACGGAGACACCTCTGTCAGGATGGAACTCCTTGCCGATAAGACCCTTGATGTTACACACTATCAGCCACCGGAAGAGGTGATACAGAAGGCGATAAAGATTGATGTACCAAAGGATGCTCCCATGCAGTTTTACTGTTACGAGTGCCATAAACCCCATGAAAAGGTAAGGCCCGATTACGGCACATGCCTGAGTTGTCACAGACAGATTATTAATGTGGGCAAACACCAACTCCATGTGCAGACGATGGCACTGGAATGTACCAACTGCCACAGTCCTCACTCATGGAGAGTTACACCCAAAGAGGCAAAAGAGATATGCACCCAATGTCACGAATACAAAGACCCATTAAAGTTTATAAGTGGATAAAGGGGAGGCTGGGAAGGTCTTTGGACCTTCAATAGACTCTGAGAAAGGAGGCGCTTGATGCGAAGCCACGTATGGAGACCTCTCTTTGTTGCACTTGCAGTGGTGGGGCTTATTCTGATCGCAAGGGCCTTTGTCGTACCTCCTGACTTTGGTGTCTACGAAAGGGGGTTTATGTACGGTTATCACCGCAGGAGCAATGAGAAGGAGTGGGAGCAGTTCAAGGTGAAATACCGTGGTAAACAGTACTGTATGGACTGCCATCCTGACAAATATGAATCCAACATGTCATCCAAACACAAAGTGATTCAGTGTGAGAACTGTCATGGACCTGCCATTGACCATCCTGAAGACCCGCCTAAACTCACAGTGGATCGCAGTAGAAAACTCTGCCTCAGGTGTCACACCAAATTGCCTTATCCTTCAAGCCTCAGGGGAAAACTTAAGGGGATAAACCCTGAAGAACACAATCCTGACATGGAGTGCAGCACCTGTCACAACCCACACAAACCCGACATGGAGGGCTGGTCATGACCGACAGGAGAGAGTTTCTTAAGACCCTTTTGAGAGGGACGCTTCTGGCAGCAACCTCAGCAGGTGTTATTAAGTTTATGAAGCCCTCAGAGGTGAGGGCACAGATAGAACAGTCAAATGTAAGATGGGGATTCCTCGTGGACACCTATAAGTGTGTCGGATGTGGTTTCTGCGTAAAGGCATGCAAACTGGAAAACGAGGTCCCCTATGATGTCCCTGTAACAAGGACATGGGTGGAAAGATATGTGATACTGAAGGATGGAAGGGTCCTGGCCGACACCCCGATGGGGGCAAGGGACGGGTTTATCAGTGCAGAGGTCCAGGAGACCATCGTTAAACCAGATGAGATCACCAAGGCATTCTTTGTCCCCAAACTCTGCAACCAGTGTGATAAGCCACCCTGTGTGCAGGTCTGTCCTGTAGGGGCCACATATCAGAGGGCAGACGGTGTTGTGCTGGTGGACAGGTCATGGTGCATAGGCTGTGGATACTGTATCATGGCATGTCCTTACGGTGTGAGGTTCTTCCACCCAGTGTACAGGACTGCTGAAAAATGCACCTTCTGCATACATCGGCTTGTAAAGGGCATGAAGACCGCCTGTGTGGATGCCTGTCCCTTTGGTGCAAGGCAGGTCGGTAACCTCAAGGACATCAATGACCCTGTCACAAAGGTGATCCTGACAGAGAGGGTGGGTGTCCTGAAGGATGAGTACGGTACAAAACCCCAGGTCTATTACCTGGGTTTAGATGAAACAGTGAGGTGAGACAATGGAAGATGTCTATGTGCATGGCCTTGAATGGACTGTAAAGGAACTCTTTACCTATCCAAACGAATTTATATACTGGAGTATCCAGATAGTGATGTATCCACTTATGACAGGACTGGTTGCGGGGGCCTTCGTGCTCAGTTCCCTGTATCACGTCTTTGGACAGAAGGACCTTAAGGATATGGCCAAGTTCTCACTTGTCTTCTCCTTCGCACTCCTGATAGCCGCTCCCATGCCACTTATGTTCCATCTTCAGCACCCCCTCAGAGGTGTAGAGGTCTTCTTCACACCCCACTTCACCTCTGCGATATCTGCCTTCGGGATAGTCTTTTTCACCTACTCGATGATCGTCGCCTCTGAGATATGGTTTGTTTACAGAAAGTACTTTGTAGAGCAGGCCCTTGCCCTGAAGGGAAAGGAGGGCCTCAGAAATGCTGTTATGAGGTGTATCTACAGGGCCCTCACTCTCGGTGCCTATGACATCAGTGAGAAGGCCCTTGAGAAAGATGAGAAGGTTATAAAGGTCCTGGCAGGTGTGGGAATCCCTGTGGCCTGTTTTCTCCATGGCTACGCGGGTTTTATCTTTGGCTCGGTTAAGGCGAATGCCCTCTGGATGACCCCATTAATGCCGGTCATCTTTATAATGTCTGCAATCGTCTCCGGTATTGCTCTCTGTATGCTCACTTACATAGTGATAATGGAATGGAAGAAGTTCAGGATTAAGACCTCACGTAGACCATGGGAGGTCACTGCAGAGGAGGTTGGAGGTGTGGAGATAGACCTGGTAAGAAAGACATCTAAGTACCTGATAGGATTCATGATTGCTGCCTTCACCCTGGAGTTACTTGACCTGGTATTCAGGGGATACACTGCAGTGAAATCCTGGGACATCCTGAGGTCTGTTATCTACGGCAAGGACTTCACAAATATATTTATTCTGCAGTATGGGCTCGGCAACATCCTCCCCTTTATCCTCCTCTTACTGCCGAGGGCCTCAATTAGAAGGACCGTGCTTGCCCTCTGTCTGGTTCTGTTCGGTGTGTTCATGATGAGGTGGAATGTGGTCATTGGAGGCCAGGCCTTTTCACTCACCTTTGCCGGATACATGCACTACAACATACCAATTCTGCCACATAATATCGAGACCTTTAAGGAAGGTGTCCTCGGGGCACTCCTTATCGGGATAATGCCCTTTGGACTGTTCTGGGTATTCAACAGGGTGGTCCCCTCCCTTAAATACAAATAGTCTCAGACTCTGAAGCAGGCTACCCTCGCCCCCTTTCTCTCTCTCAGGGGTGGGGGTTCCCTTCTACAGACCTCCATCACCTCAGGACACCTGAGGTGAAAGACGCAACCACCCGATGGTCTTGTTGTGATCTCAATGGAGCCCCTTTCACGGCTCCTCAGATGTCCTGAGCCAAAAGATGGCAGGGCATCCAGAAGCATCCTTGTATAGGGGTGAAGAGGATTCCTGAAGAGGTCTTCAGCCGCTGCCTCTTCCACCACCTTACCCATATACATCACTGCTATGTAGTCAGAGAAGTACTCCACCACCTTCAGATCATGGCTTACAAAGATGAAGGTGAGCCCCTTCTTTTCTTTCAACTCTCCAAGGAGGTTCAGTATCTGGGCCTGTATCGAGACATCAAGGGCACTGAGTGGTTCATCAGCCACTATCAGTTCAGGCTCCAGGGCTATCGCCCTCGCTATACAGAGCCTCTGCCTCTGTCCACCGCTGAACTCATGGGGATATCTGTACATATGTTCTACCTTCAATCCGACTGTCTGGAGTAACTCCCCAATCCTTTCTGTTAATTCTTCTCTGTTCCTCACAAGTTCGTGAATCCTCAGTGGCTCTGATAGTATTGAGTATACATTCATCCTGGGGTTCAAAGAAGAGAAGGGGTCCTGGAAGATGACCTGCACACTTCTTCTGAATTCTTTCAGCAATTCACCCTTCAGACTCCAGATATCCCTGTCTCTGAAGTAGATTTTCCCCTCAGTAGGAGGTTCAAGCCTCAGTAGCAGCCTTGCAAGGGTAGACTTGCCAGAACCACTCTCACCCACAAGGGAGAAGACCTTCCCCTTCTGGACCTCTATACTCACTCCATCTACCGCCCTTACATGGTCCACTCTGCCCAGAATGCCCTTTCTTGGATAGTAGTACCTTTTTACCCCTTCTGCCTTCAGTATGATCTCTCTCATATCCTATCAGCCCTGATACACCTCACCTTATGTCCATCTTTTATCCTTTGGAGGGAGGGTTCACGGGTCTCGCATTCCTCCACTCTGTACTCACACCTCGTAGAGAACTTACAACCCCTGGGTAGTTCACGGGGAGAGGGAACCACTCCAGGGATAGGGTTGAGTTTCTTGCCCCTCTGCAGAGGCAGTGACTGCAACAGCCCCCTTGTGTAGGGATGCATTGGTGTTGTGAATATCTCCCTTACAGAGGCCTCCTCCACAACCCTGCCTGCATACATTACAGCAACCCTCTGGCAGGTCTCAGCGACGATAGAAAGGTCATGGGTTATCAGGAGGATGGACATACCTGTAGACTCCTGGAGTTCCATCAGCAACCTCAGTATCTCCGCCTGAATGGTCACATCCAATGCGGTTGTTGGTTCGTCAGCGATCAGTAAGAGGGGAGAACAACTTATCGCAATAGCAATCATCACCCTCTGACGCATCCCGCCTGAGAGTTGGTGTGGATAGTATCTAACCACCTTTTCGGGTTCTGGAATCTTCACCCTCCTCAGCAGTTCTACCGCCCTTTTAATCGCCTCCTTCTTTGACAGACCCTCATGATAGATAAGGGGCTCCGAGACCTGTGAACCTATACTCAGCACAGGGTTCAGGGAAGTCATCGGCTCCTGAAAGACCATCCCTATGTACTTCCCCCTTATCCCCGGCAGTTGGCTCTCAGGCAGTGACAGTAAATCAATCTCTTGAGACTCAGACGGTCTTATTATCACCCTCCCCTCAACTGTCATCCCCGGCGGCAGGAGTCTAAGCACACTGAGAGCGGTCATAGTCTTTCCACAACCGCTCTCTCCCACTACACCGAACACCTCTGAGGTGCCTATATGAATAGATACATCAGAAAGGATTTGAACCCTCTCGGTGTCGGAATAATGAAAGACAGAGAGGTTTTCAATACGGAGCAGGGAAGACATTGACTTCCCTAATTCTCTTCTTCTTTCCTTATAAATCTGAGGTAATTTTCTGCCTCTTTGAGTTTTGGGTTGCTCTTCAGGGCAGCCTCCCATTCCTGGATGGCCAGCCCTGTAAGACCCTTCATATAGTAAGTGAGACCGAGTTGTATCCAGGCAGGACCATACCTAGGATTTATCTGTTTGGCAGTCTGAAAATGGACTATCGCGTCTTCATATCTACCAATGCTTCTCAGGGCCATCCCCATCTTTGTATGTACATCTGGAAAGTCAGGTGCGAGTTTTAGCGCCTTTCTGTACTCTTCAATCGCCTCATCATACATACCAAATTCCATGTACAGGTTGCCTATTCTAAAGTGTTCATTGGCTATTTTTCTGGCGGCAAACCTGTCCAGCGGGGCGGTTGATGGCTTAGCCGCCTGGGCCGCCATCAGGATGACATTCTTTGCCCTCTCAAATTCGCCCATCTCATTATATGTGATTGCAAGATTTAGAGAGGCCTCTGTATAAAAGGGATTGATCTCAAGGGCCTTTTTGAAATACTCTGCAGCATTTTTGTAATCACCCTTCATAAAGGATATGAAGCCCAGTTTATTAAGGACATCTGCATATTCAGGCTTCATCCTCAGAATATCCCTCAAAAGGGGTTCTGCCTCCATATACCTCCCCTCTTCAAAGAGCCTCTTCGATTCTTCATACATCTCGTTCAGATGGTCATCCATATCACCCTCTCAGAAATCAGTTCTAAAAGTATAGATTTTCTTAACAAATCTTGTCAATAGACGTTTAGTTACCTAAATTGCCGTTAGAAACGATTGTTTTTACCGCAGGGGGATTCCACATTCACCCTCATCCCTGCCCTCTCCCTTAAGGGAGAGGGTCACTAATGAGTCTATTTTAAGTTGCCGGGTTAATAATACTTGCCAACCAAATTGGAGAAGAGTCTTGCATTTCTGGTATACCGCCTGATTCTGGACAGAGATGACGTGTAGCAGAACCTCAGATACACCTGTGGGTTGTATCTTGACATAATTTTTCAAATAAGATATTGTATAAACTGGATGTGTCATCTCTTGGTGGTTATAAGGGAAGGGAGGGAATGGTTTTTGAAAGAGCCGATAGAAGAAACAATACTGCATTTCATAGACCTGAAGACGGCCAGAGAGTCTGTAGAAGACCTCCTTGTTGATATTGTGGTAATCAATGCAGACAGAGACAACATATGGGACAGCCTTGATTTCCTGAGGTCCTATAAGATGTTGCATCCACAGGTCCCTGTAATCTTCATCTCAGAGATAAGCAATGAAGATATTGTATTGAATGCCTACAGGGGTGGGGCGAGGGAATTTCTCAGAAGCCCCGTAGATCCCTCCTACCTCCGCACTCTGGTGAGGACTCTCTACAAGATCAAAAAGACCTCTAAGGAGAGGAGGGCTGTCTTTGGCCATAGAGAAGGTGACAGGGACAGACGTTATATCCCCCTGAATCTCCTGAAGGTGTTAAATTTTATCGAAAAGAACTTCAACAGGGATATCTCCCTTTCTACCCTTGCAGAAAAGGCAAATCTCAGCAAGTATTATTTCTGTCGTTTTTTTAAGCACTACATGGGGGTCACTCCTAAACAATACATAATCAAAAGGAGGATTGAAGAGGCGAAAAGGCTCCTGAAGGAAGAAGAGATGGATATCTCAGACATTGCCTTCAGGGTAGGGTTCTCCTATCTCAATCACTTTGAAAGACAGTTCAAAAAGTACACGAGCCAGAGTCCAAAGGAGTATAGAAAATCCCTGAGGAAACGTCCTTCCATTTAAAATTCTAATTATCATATTAAATAATATCTTCTACTTGACAAATTAACAAAATTGTGGTATAAAATTAATAAGCGCCTCGTTACCTCCCCTAAGCACTTGCTGCCCCTCAGCGGGCAGCCTTTTTTTATCATTACTCTTTTTAAAAACGACCTCAATTGACATCCAATGAGGCCTCTGGGTTAATATTATAGAGTTATGAAACACGCTGAATATGTCCCCCTCCATCTACACACAGAATTCAGTCTGCTGGATGGAGCCATAAGGATTGATGAACTGGTAGACAGGGCTGTTGAGTACAGACTGCCCGCCCTTGCCATCACTGACCACGGCAACCTCTTCGGTGCTATAGAGTTCTATCAGAAGGCGACAAAGGCAGGCCTGAAGCCCATAATAGGCTGTGAGGTTTATGTGGCCCCTGATAGCCGCCTCCGCAGGACAGTGCTGCCCACAGGAGAGAAGGCATTTCACCTCATACTCCTTGCGAGGGATACCGAGGGGTACAGAAACCTGATGAAACTCTCCAGCAAGGCATATCTTGAGGGCTTCTACTACAAACCACGGGTGGACCATGAGTTACTGCAGCAACACTCTGCTGGCCTTGTGGCGATGAGTGCATGTATGCACGGGGAGGTGCCCTACTGGTTGATGAGAGGTGAGGTTGACAGGGCCAGGGATGCAGCACTGAGGTACAGAGAGATCTTTGGAAGAGACAACTTCTTCATAGAGGTGCAGGACAATGGACTGAAGGAGCAGGAGGAACTGAACAGGTTACTGGTGGAACTGGCAAGGGAACTGTCTATTCCTGTTGTGGCGACAAATGACTGTCACTACCTCAACAGGGAAGACCATCTCGCCCATGATATCCTCCTCTGTATCCAGACAGGCAAGACCGTTGATACGAAGGACAGGCTGAGATTTGACACAGACCAACTTTACTTCAAA
This sequence comes from Nitrospirota bacterium, assembly GCA_015492645.1. Classification (GTDB taxonomy): domain Bacteria; phylum Nitrospirota; class Thermodesulfovibrionia; order Thermodesulfovibrionales; family JdFR-85; genus JdFR-85. The sequence continues at coordinate 23,521 of WGER01000082.1, read as the reverse complement.
GCCCCCCAGGAGATGATAAGGGCCTTTTCAGAGATACCAGAGGCGATCAGGAACACCCTGGAGATTGCCGAGAGGTGTAACCTCGACCTGAGGCTGGGTGAGCATCTACTGCCCTCTTATGAACTGCCTCAAGACAGGACAGCAGAGGAGGAACTTGACAGACTTGCCAGAGAGGGTCTCAGAAGGAAGGTCGGACCTGATCCCCCTGAGGAGTATGTCAGGAGACTCCAGTATGAGTTGAAGGTGATAAACAGGATGGGCTTTGCCCCATATTTTCTTATTGTGTGGGACTTTATCAACTTTGCAAAGAGGAGGGGAATACCGGTTGGACCTGGCAGGGGCTCTGCTGCTGGCAGTCTGGTTGCCTATTGTCTGGATATCACAGAGATAGACCCCATCAGGTTCAATCTCTTCTTTGAGAGGTTCCTGAACCCCGACAGGATAAGTCTGCCTGACATCGATGTGGATTTCTGCAAGGACCGGAGAGATGAAGTGATCCAGTATGTGGCTGACAAATACGGAGAGGAACACGTGGCCCAGATAATCACCTTTGGGACAATGAAGGCGAGGGAAGTGATAAGGGATGTGGGACGGGCCCTCGGTTTTCCCTATGGTGAGTGTGACAGGATTGCAAAGATGATCCCTTCAGGACTGAATGTCTCGATAGACTTTGCCCTCCAGACCGAGAAGAGGCTGAAGGATGCCTATGAGAACAATCCGAAGGTGAGGAAACTGATAGATATAGCCCGGAGACTTGAGGGCCTTCGCAGACACGCCTCTACCCACGCAGCCGGTCTTGTGATTTCTCCGAGCCCGCTTACAAACCACACACCCCTGTACAAGAACCCGTCAAAGGATATAATTACCACCCAGTTTGACATGAAATCCGTAGAGACAATAGGTCTCTTGAAGTTTGACTTCTTGGGGCTCAAGACTCTGACCGTGATAGAGGAGACCCTGAAATACCTTAAGGACTCGGGTAAGGCGATAGATCTTAGCAGTATTTCCCTTGATGACCCGGAGACTTACAGACTCCTGGGCGAGGGAAGGACCACAGGGGTCTTCCAACTGGAAAGTAGCGGGATGAGAGACCTCCTTATGAGACTTCAACCAGAGAGGTTTGAGGATCTCATTGCACTGGTAGCGCTCTTCCGGCCAGGCCCCCTCGGCAGTGGTATGGTAGAGGACTTTATACAGAGAAAGCGTGGAAATCGGAAGATTCAGTATGAGATCCCGCAACTAAAGGAGATACTGGATGAGACCTATGGGGTGATCCTTTACCAGGAGCAGGTGATGAGAATAGCCCATAAACTTGCCGGTTTCAGTATGGCTGAGGCGGATGTCCTGAGAAAGGCGATGGGTAAGAAACTGAAGGAGCAGATGGAGGCCTTCAAGAATAAATTCATTGAGGGTGCGAAGACGAATGGTATCAATCCGGAAAAGGCGGCGCGACTGTTTGATATGATGTGCCACTTTGGAGAGTATGGGTTTAACAAGTCTCACTCAGCAGCCTATGCCTACCTCGCGTACCAGACCGCCTATCTGAAGGCCCACTACCCTGTGGAGTTCATGGCAGCGACCCTTTCAAAGGAGGAAAACCCTGACAAGATAGTCTTTCTCATAAAGGAATGCCGCAGGATGGGCATCCAGGTCCTGCCGCCGGATATAAACCTGAGTGAGAGCAGGTTCACTGTGGTGGGCAACTCTATAAGATTCGGGCTCAATGCTGTGAAGGGGATAGGTGAGGCGGCTGTTTCAGAGATAATCAGATCAAGGAAGGACGGCCCTTTCAGGGATATCAGGGACCTCCTGGAAAGGGTGGACACAAGGAAGGTGAACAGGAAGGTCCTGGAGAGCCTTGTGAAGGCAGGTGCCCTTGACAGTCTTGTGCCTGAAGGACCCCCGCACCTGAGAAGGGCGGTTGCAATGGAGATGATAGACAGGACAATGGTTAACAGACAGATGCCCGGGTTATTTGGCCAGCAGAGTCTCCTGGGTGAGGAGTTAAATAAGGAAGTGGAACCATGGGAGGAGGAAGAACTGCTGACAGCAGAAAGGGAATCTCTTGGATTCTATATCTCGGGTCATCCCCTTGACAGGTACGAGGACCTTCTTCGGGCCATCGGTACAAAGAAGACAACCACCCTTGAAGACCTACCTGATGGGATGGAGACATCTGTGGCAGGAATAGTGGCCACAGTAAAGAGGACCACCACAAAAAACAAGGAAATAATGGCACTTTTTACACTCGAGGATGATGAGGGATCTGTAGAATGTATCGTCTTCCCAGAACTCTATCAGAGGAAGGCAGAGTTAATCACAAAAGGAGGGCTCCTGATGGTGGAGGCGACCACTGATAAGTCTGAAAAGGGTGTGAAATTGATCTGTAAGGAGATATATTATGTAGAGGATATAATGGTGGCCAAGAGGTTCAGGCTCGAATTGACCCTTGCATCTGAGATGGTAGACAGTGATAAACTAAGACTGTTGAAGCAGACACTGGACAGGGAAGGGGGAGAGTGTCCTGTGTATGTAAGGTTGAGGGCAGATGGGTATGAGACGCTGATCCTTACTGATATGAATATACGGCCAGAGGTACAGACCCTTCAGAGGCTGTCAGATATACTGGGTAAGGATTCTGTTAGACTCCTGCCAGTCAACAATCCCTGAGGAGTTATATGAGAAGGTTCTATCTCGATTTTGAGAAACCGCTACAGGAGATTGAGCACAGAATCGAGGAACTAAAGAGGCTGAGCAGTAACGGTCAGCCACCTGACAGAGAGTTGCTGAACCTGCAGCAGAAGGCCTCTAAATTGAGGAGACAGATATTCTCCTCTCTTACTCCCTGGCAGAAGACCCTTATTGCCCGTCATCCAGACAGACCCTATACCCTTGATTACATCAGGATGATTACAGAGGACTTTATTGAACTGCACGGTGATAGGCGATTCTCAGACGACCCTGCTGTGGTAGGTGGTATAGGGAGTATCAATGGGAGGACCTTCTTTGTTGTGGGTCATCAGAAGGGCAGGGGAACAAAGGAGAGGCTCGAACGGAACTTTGGTCAGCCCCACCCCGAGGGTTACAGGAAGGCCCTGAGGCTGATGAAGATGGCCGAGAGATTCCATAAGCCGGTCCTTACCTTCATAGATACCCCCGGCGCCTATCCTGGCATAGGGGCTGAGGAGAGGGGCCAGGCAGAGGCCATAGCAACAAATCTTATGGAGATGTCCACCCTGAAGGTGCCGATCATCTCTGTGGTGATAGGGGAGGGTGGCAGTGGTGGGGCCCTTGCCCTGAGCGTGGCTGACAGGCTCATGATGCTCCAGTACTCCGTTTACTCAGTAATCTCTCCTGAGGGTTGTGCTGCCATCCTCTGGAAGAAGGAGTCAGAACTCACCTCAGTGGATTATGCCAGGGCCGCAGAGGTGCTGAAACTGACGGCAGAGGACCTGAAGGGACTGGGTATAGTGGATGAGATAATCCCGGAACCAGAGGGAGGTGCCCACAGGGACCCCCGGCAGGCAGGAGAAAACATCAAGATGGCGGTGCTCAGGGCCCTGGAGGAGTTGGAGGCGATCCCACTGGAGGAACTCCTTGAAAGGAGGTACAGAAAACTCCGTAACATAGGGAGGTTCAGGATCAGTGAGGCTGAATAGGCCCCTGTGGATACTTGCCGTTGTCTTCATTCTTCTGGGTTGCAGTTCATCTACGGAGGGACCCCAGTTCAGAGAGTCAACTGACAGAGGGATAATTCAGGTCTCACCTGAAAGACCTGTCAGGATCGAATTGAGAAAGACCACAAAGGGTTATACCTGGACACTGAGGGGAGAGGACATAGAAAAGGTGATCGAGGCAGACAGGCAGTTGAGAAAATATATGGACAGCAACAGAGAGGTGAGTCGGTAATTTACTGCCCGTGATAACGGGTATGAATTTCTCTGTGGAGGTGAATATGCAGATGTTTTCTATCAGGGAGGTGGTTGAGCAGGCCATCAAAACAGAGCAACTGGGCTATGACTTTTATCAGAGGATGGCCGAGCGGTTTAAAGAAAAGGACGACTTTCAACACCTCTTTGAGTCACTTGCAAAAAGGGAAAGGATCCATGAAGAGAGGTTCAGGGAACTCCTGGAGTTGCTTGGAGAAGAAGAGCCGGAGGGCTGGGAAGAGGTCTCTGAGTATCTGAGGGCAATGGTGGAGTCGGAGTTCTTTCTTGGTTCTGAGAAGGCACTTTCGAGGATGTCAGAGGTAAAGAATATCTCGGAGGCCCTGGAGAATGCCCTCTCCTTTGAGAAGGAGACACTTCTTTATTTTGTTGGTCTGAGGGATGCGGTAAAGGAGAAGGATATTGTGGACGAAATCATAAATGAGGAGAAGGCCCATATAAAATGGATCAACAGTTTCAAGGGCAAGTTCCTGAAATAGATGAAGGGGGTCCTGTACATAGTCTCAACCCCCATAGGTAATCTGGAGGACATAACCTTAAGGGCCCTGAGGGTCCTCAAGGAAGTGGACGTCATTGCTGGGGAGGATACCCGTCACACCAGGAAACTGCTCAGCCACTTCGGGATATCCAAACCACTTATCAGTTACTGGGGGGCCAGGGAGAAGGTGAAGGCAGAGGAGGTCCTCCGACACCTTGCAGAGGGCAGGTCTGTGGCCCTTGTAACAGATTCAGGTACCCCTGGTATATCCGACCCGGGAGCCAGGGTGGTGAGAAGGGCCGCTGAGGAGGGTTATGAGACAATCCCGGTACCCGGACCTTCAGCACTTACAGCAGCGCTCAGTGTTGCTGGGATGACAGGTGAGTTCCTCTTTATCGGCTTCCTTCCACCCAAGGCGACCCAGAGGAGGAGGATGCTTCAGGAACTGAAATACGAAAGGAAGGTGATCGTCCTTTATGAGGCACCTCACAGACTGCTTGATACACTTTATGATATGGCCGACATCCTTGGTGATCAGAGATATGGTGTTGTCTGTCATGAATTGACCAAGTTAAACGAGAGGATTTATCGAGGTCAACTGGGTGACCTCTATGAGATCCTTAAGGAGGAGACAATAGCAGGTGAGTATGTGATAGTGGTGGAGGGCTCCACCTCAAGGGTTGAATCCATGGAAGATGCCCTGAAGGAGGTCCTGAGGTTGATGAAGCAGGGGATGAGAAGAAAGGAGGCGGTCAAGAAGATAGCATCACAGTATGGACTCAGCCAGAAGGAACTCTACGACCTCAGCCTGAGGCAGACTGGATGAGACTGCATCCCATTAAACTTGGCACGGCAATAGGGATAGTATGGGGCGGATCCCTGTTTATAACAACCTGGCTTTGTTACTTTACTGGCTATGGGGAACTCTTCCTCAGGACAATGGCTGAGTCAATATACCCTGGTTATTCCATCTCTCCGCTCGGCAGTTTCCTTGGGCTCATCTATGGATTCCTGGATGGTCTGATCAGTGGAGCCCTTGTGGGATGGCTCTATAACAGGCTGATTGGCGGCAGATGACGGTTTCTGATAATTGAAGATAAAGGGGGTCCTGCCCTCTGAGATAGCCCTCTGTGCATACTTGGTATTGAGTGCAGAGGGGGGTATCTGTTGATCACCCTTTACAAGAGGTGATGCCTCAAGAATTCTGCCTATCTCTTCTGCATATCCGTCGTGGTCAGTGACAATTAACAGAGTGCCTCCTGGCCTGAGTCTCTGATAGAGAAGTTGGATGAATCCTGGTTTGATGAGTCTCCTTTTATGGTGCCTCTTTTTTGGCCAGGGATCGGGAAAGAGTATAAAGACACCGGATATAGTATTGTCCATAAAATTCTCACGGAGGGCACCCTCTCCGTCCTTTATCAGAATTCTTATATTCTGTGGTGAGGGAGTGTTCTCGTTATTGTACTGGCACATGCGTCTGATCAGTTTTGCCACGCCTGTGATAAAGACCTCTATACCCACAAAGTTTGCCTCAGGGTGTCTGAGGGCCATATCATAGAGAAACTCTCCATTACCAAAGCCTATCTCAACAAAGAGAGGACCTGAGCGACCAAAGGTCCTCTCGTTAATCAGTTCGTCATCCGGGACCCTCAGGGATTCAAGGTGAAGTTGGAGGGCCTCCCTTTCAGCAGGCCTCATCCTGGATGCCTTCCGGCCGAATGTCTTGGATTTAATCCTGGATTGACCATTGAGTTCTTGCATCTGCCCATCAATCAAGATAACAGACCCTGTTTTTACCTTCTGTTTTGGCCCTGTAGAGGGCTTCATCTGCTTTCTTGATGAAAGACTCAACACCTTCTTCGGGCTCTGGTATGACAGTTGTGCACCCAACACTTACGGTGACCATTCCTCTGTCGCTCTCCGGGTGAGAAATACTCAACTCTCCTATCATCTTTAAGATCTCTTCTGCAAGATACACCGCGCCCTCTTTTGCTGTTCCTACAAGCAAGACCACAAACTCTTCTCCTCCATACCTTGCTCCTATATCACCAGGTCTGTTAACCATCGTCTTTATAACAGTGGCAATCTCTTTCAGTATTCTGTCTCCAGCGATATGACCCTTTGAATCATTGAATTTCTTAAAATCGTCAATATCCATCATGATCAGGGACAGAGGATAACCGAATCTTATGGCACGCTGCCACTCCTTTCTGAGGTGTTCATCAAAGGCCCTCCGGTTGTAGATCCCTGTAAGGGTGTCATGATAACTCAAATACCTGAGTTGGGCATTTGCCTCCTCGAGGGCCATCTTGTCCAACTCTATCTCTCTTTTATATAAGAATTCCTTTCTCTTTGCCCGTTCCATTAGATAACAGGCAAATATACCCATGATATTTACACTGAAGAGTCCAAAGAGGTCATTGAAGATTGCGGAGGGGGGCAGGTTCCTGAAGAAGACGCCAAGGAGAACAAAAATGCCAATTATGAAGAGAGATGCTATTGAGGCGAATTTCAGTCTGAGCCCTGATACGGTGTAGGCAAAGAGGGTTAGCAGTGTCAATCCAGAATAGTAGAACTGTCTTGGGTCGTTGGTTATGAAAATGCTGAGGCTTATCCCGATACCTGTTAGTATTATCCCCATTACAAAGAATATATGCCTCAGGAGATAGGATCTGCCAAAGAAGAGATAAAGGATCACAGAGATCAAAAAGGGACTGACCAGGGCATATCTTATCAGTAAAAGAGGCCCTTTATACTCTGGATGGACTATTAAGTCATTGAGACCGAAGACCAGATAAAGCACCATTCCAACTACAGCAGCAGTTCTGAGTTGGACGAGGCTCTCTTTATTATAGAATTCAATAAACTGCCCTTCCAGGGCCTCATTAAACCTCAATCTCTTTACTGGAGGGAATCTCATTAAAAAATATAGCATAAGATGAGCGGTAGCAACAATTTAACCCAGATTTGCCGTCAGAAATACGATTAAAGACGGCAGGGTTTGATGCAAAGGACTTCAAGGTCTTACAGGTCAATGCATCGGGCCTGTCTGGATCTCCTTCGGTCTTCTCATCAGAAACACAAGGGGCAGGATCACAAAGAGGAGTACAGACAGGAGCCAGAAGGCATCATTGTAGGCAAGCATACCTGACTGTCTCAGGAGTTCTCTGTAGATGAATGCATCAGAAGGGATCTGCCCCTGGAGGAAGAAGTCGAGTTTTGCCTTCACGAACTGGTAGGCACTGTCAAAGGGAGTGAGGTGTTCAACCAGCCTGAACTGATGAAACTGGGCCCTCCGGGACAGCACCGTGGTGATGAACGCTATCCCGACACTGCCGCCGATGTTTCTCAGGAGGTTATACATGGCTGTAGCATCCTGCATCCTCTCCTTCGGGATATGAGAGACCGTCATGGTGGTGAGGGGAATAAAGAGAAAGGCCATGCCTATGCCAAGGATCACCCTGGGCCAGACGAATCCCCAGAAGTGTGTCTGTAGGTTAAACTGTGCCATCAAATAACTTGACCATGCACAGATCGCAATCCCTCCGATGAGTACTATCTTGGGATTAGTCCTATGGACAAGTCTGCCTGCAATCGGAAGGGCCATCATGGTTGCCACCCCTCCAGGGCCGAGGACCAGGCCTGCCAGAAAGGAGGTGTAACCCATCATTGTCTGAACCAGCATTGGCAGTAGTACTATGCTTCCAAAGAGGTTAAAGAATGCCATAAACATCAGGAAGTTTCCAGTTGAGTAGGTCCTGTCCTTGAATATCCTGAGGTCAACAACCGGTCTGTCAGTAAACACCAGGGACCAGATGATATATAACCCTATCCCAAGGATTGCAAGGATGCTGAATGTCACAATGGTGCTGGAGGCAAACCAGTCTTCACGCTGCCCCTTGTCGAGGACGAACTGGAGGCTTCCAATACCAAGGCTCAGGAGGGCAAGCCCGATATAGTCAATCTTCATCCTCTGCCGTTTCATGTAGGGAGGGTCTTTTATTACAAGGGCGGTAAGTAAAAGCGACAGTGCACCAATAGGGATATTTATGTAGAAAATCCACCGCCATGACCAGTTATCAGTAATCCATCCACCAAGAAGTGGGCCTATAATAGGACCGAACATGATACCCACACCGAAGATTGCCATGGCCATCCCGTGCTGCTGTGGAGGAAAGGTCTCAAGGAGGATCGCCTGGCTGAGGGGCTGGAGACCACCACCTGCGAGCCCCTGGATTATTCTAAAAATAACCAGTGACCTGATACTCCAGGCAGAACCACAGAGGAGAGAACTTGCTGTGAAGAAGAATATTGAAAGCATAAGATAGGTCTTTCGGCCGAAGAGCCTGCTGAGCCATCCGGTTATAGGTATTACGATCGCATTTGATACAAGGTATGCCGTTATCGCCCATGTTGCCTCGTCAATTGTTGAACTGAGTGACCCCCTTATATGGTCTAACGAGACATTGACAACTGAGGTGTCAAGTATCTCAATCAGTGTGGGAAGCATCACTGTTATGGCAACGAGGTAGCGGTTCATCTCACATAAACCGTGGGGACAACAGACATCCCGAGTCTGAGGGGATGGTCAGGGTCCAGTTGACCCCTGTCAAGTACTATCTTTACAGGTATCCTCTGTACAACCTTTACATAGTTACCGGTGGCATTCTCCGGTGGAAAGAGGGAAAAGACCGCCCCTGTGCCTGCCATAATGCTTTCCACCCTTCCCCAGAGTACCATGTCCGGGTATGCATCGACCTTTATCTTCACCTTCATCCCTGGGCGTATCTTACGGACCTTTGTCTCCTTGTAGTTTGCCACCACATAGACCCCTTCCAGGGGCACAATTGCCATCAAAGGCTGGCCTTCTCTGACGAGTTCACCCGCATCAACGGATTTCTTTGTCACATAACCATCTGATGGAGCGGTGATCTGTGTATATGAGAGGAGCAGTCTCGCCCTTTCCACCACAGCCTCTCGTGCACTGACCCTGCCTGCCTGGGCCTTCAGAGCCGCCCTGAGCCGGTTGAGACGGTCCTTCTCAGTCTGCAGTGCAGCCTCTGCCTTTTTTATGGTTGCCTCATGCGCCAGCAGTGCCTGTTCAGCCTTCTTCAGTTCGGCCCTCTTTGCCTTCAGGTTTGCCATGGCTGTTTTGTATACAACCTCTGCCCTCTCAAAGCGGTCCTTTGGGATCACCTCCTTTTTGTAGAGGTTGTCTGCCCTGAGATAGTCCGCCTCTGCCTTTATGAGTTCTGCCTCTGCTGCTTCAGCAGATGCCTCTGCCGCAACCTTAGCGGCCTCTAATACCTCTGTCTGTCTAATAACCTCCTGAAGTGCCGCCTCTGCCGCCCTTACACCCTGACGCTGAACACGGAGGGCCTCTTTGAGTTCTTTATACTTGCTCTGTTCTGCCCTCAGAGATGCCTCTGCCTCTCTGAGGGCCTTCTCATACACCTCAGGGTCTATCTGTATGAGCAACTGTCCTTTTCTCACATACTGATTGTCCTTTACATAGACCCTGAGTACCGTTCCAGAGACCCTGGGCGCCACCGTGTATATCTCTCCCTCCACAAAGGCATCATCAGTGCTGATGTGAGTGGAGACGTACCTAAGATAGAACCACCCCGATATCACACCCGTAAGCAGTGTAACGAGAAGTACAATTATGGTTAACCTCTTTCTTTTATTCGCATTGTCCTTCATCGGTTTCCTCCAGAAGGGTCAAAAGATCGGTACCGGTGTTGTAATAAAGTCTTGCCTCTGCCTTCATCTTCTCATACAGGGAGTGCCAGTAGTTTGTCTCTGCACGGCTGAGCATCGCCACGGCATCAGTCACCTCAGTGGCTGTGCCCACCCCTTCTTTATACCTCAGTCTCTGCAGCCTCAGGTTCTCCTCTGCCTGCTCAAGGGCCTTCCTCGCAACCTGAAGTTTCTTCTTTGCAGTCTCCAGAGACAGGTATGAGTCCTTCACCTGGAGTCTTATCCTGTCGGCAAGGAGTCTCCTCTGCAGTTGTAGTTTCCTCATCTCTGCCTTCCGTTGTTTAAGTCTTGCCTCCCTCATCCCTCCTGTGAGCAGGTCCAGTTTCATACTCACCATAACTGACCAGTTCTGCTCGTGGAGCATATACCGGTTTTCCTGATAGGCAAAGCCCCCCGATAGATAGAACCCGGGAAGATACTCTGCCTTCAGGGAATCTATCAGACTTTCAACAGACTCCACGGCAGTTCTTAATGCCCTTAACTCGGGTCTCTGCATAACGGCCCTCTGGTATGATTCTTCGAGTGTCCATGGATAGGATGGCCACTCGCAGGGCCTCTCAAGGGTGATCTCCTCTTCAAGGGACCTCTGGAGCAGATGGTTGATGTAGGAGTAGGCGATATGGAGGTTGTTTTCTGCCTCAACCATCCTCTGCCTGGCATCGGCCAGGAGGACCTCTGCCTGAAGGAGGTCGTTTCTTGTCACCAGTCCCTCTCTGTAGAGGGCCTCTGTGTCTTTGAGATGTGCTCGGTACCGTTCTACCTCCTTTGATGCGAGATGGACCATCTCCTCCGCTTCAAGGGCATCAAGGAACGCCTCCGTAAACCTGAGCCCGATCTCGTTCCTTTTTGCCTTCACCTCCTCCTGCCTCATCTCCAGTTTCAGCCTCGAAGACCTGATTAAAGATGGGGTCTTCCCGAAGTCATAGAGCAACTCAGTGAACTTCATCTCGAGGGAGAGGTACTCTGCCTCTCCTATTGAGATTGTCCCTATCTGGCCCACAGAGGTCTCAGGTGGATATCGGAGCCATGTCTGTTCTGCATATAACTGAAGTCTCGGCAGTCTCAGAGACTCTGATACCCCCACCTCCTCTAACGCCACATCCCTCTCGGCCTCTGAGATCTTCACCTCTGTTGCCCTCTGAAGAACGATCCTCAGCCCTTCCCTGATGGTGAGGGCATGTGAGGGTCTTGCCATAACCAGAATGAGGCAGATACATATGAGCACTCTAAGGACCATCATCTCTCAACCCCCTTAAGGAATATATCCACAAACTCAGAGACCACCTCTTCAAGGGTCTCCCTCTTCAACCTCCTCCCCCTTATCACCTCCTCTGTGAGGAAGAATGAGAAGAGCATACCAAGGAAGGCCCTTGACGCCCTCTCAGGGTTTACTGCCCTCAGTCTGCCACTACCCTGCAGGGACTGAAAGTATCCTGAGAGGGTCTTTATCATCTCATTAAGGAAGGAGTTATACACCCTTTTCAGTTTGTCAGGATAGAGGGCTATCTCTGAAAGCATTATCCTTACCACCTTCTTCCTCAACTGCAGGACCTTTAAATACTGCAGGGCCAACTCCCTGAGGACCTCTCTCGGTGCTCTCGCCTCTGCGCCTGGCAACATCTCCCGTAGGGCAGGAAGAAAGGAGTACTTTTTCAGGACCTCCTCAAACAACTTCTCCTTGGAAGGGAAGTGCCTGAACAGGGTGACCTCTGTTACACCTGCCCTTGAGGCTATCTGACGGGTTGTTGCCCCCAGATACCCCCTCTCAGAGATCATCTCAAGGGCTGCCTGAAGGAGTTTTTCTTTGGTCTGTTTCATACAGCCTCCTTAAGTTAGTGCTTACTAAAATTACAAAAGAATATGGGTAAAAGTCAAGTACTTGACATCGGGGGTCGGTTATTGTTAAATTATTAGCACTCTATGAAGAGGAGTGCTAATGTGCTGGATGAGAGGTCGAAAAGGGTCCTCTGGGCCGTGATAGAGAGTTATATTAACCATCCAGGCCCGGTGGGGTCCAGGTATGTCTGTAAGAGGTATGAGTTCGGGTACTCCCCGGCAACGATAAGAAACATCATGGCTGACCTTGAAGACATGGGATACCTGAGACAGCCTCACACCTCTGCCGGGAGGGTCCCTACTGAGAAGGGATACCGTCTGTATGTGGAACACCTTCTGGAGGATGCGGGTTATAATCCTGAGTTTGCAAGGAGGCTTTCTGAGAGGCTCGGTGACAGTAGCGAGGATATGGAGGAGATGCTTGAGGAACTCACCAAGGTGCTCACATCCCTTTCCCGTTATATGGCAATGGCGGTGTCTCCAGGGCCTGAGGGACTCACCCTCAGGAGAATAGAGATGGTCCCCTACAAGGACAACCGTATAGCAGTTCTCCTTCTGACAGAAGAGGGGGTTATCAGACACCATATCCTGAGGAACGAGTTCGGTCTCACGGCACAGGAACTCCAGAGGGTGGCAGGATTTCTGAACAGGGAGTTTGGTGGATATACCATTAAGGAGATCAGGCAGACCCTTGTGGAGGAGATGATAAGGGACAAACAGGAGTTTGATAGCCTTGTTGAGAGGGCCCTTAAACTCTGCGATGAGGCGATAAAGGATTACGGAGCAAATGTATTTCTCTCTGGCATTGCTGAGTTAATGGAACTGCCAGAATTCTCTGATATTGAGAAGATAAAGACCCTTTATAGAACAATTGAGGACAAACATACTATAATAAAACTGATTGACAAACTCCTCTGCTCGGAGGGCGTGCAGGTTGTTATAGGCTCTGAGAATCCGATCAGAGAGATGCATAATATGAGTGTGGTGGCCTCTGTATACCGTGACAGAGACAGGCCAGCCGGTGTTATAGGCATTATAGGTCCGACCAGGATGAACTATCAACAGGCGATTTCCCTTGTTGAGACCGCATCAGAGGTGTTGACAACAATAATTGGTAAGGGAGGAGAAAGATGGAAGAGGAGGTAAAAGGACAGGAGCAACAGGGTCAACCCCTTGAACCAAAAGATGAGGAGCCGTTGGAGGCTGTAAGAGAAGAGACGGAAGAGGTGGTTCCTGTTGAAAGGCCTCTGGAGGAGCGGCTCAAGGAGAGGGAGGAGGAGTTGAACCAGATGAAGGATAGATACCTGAGGCTTTATGCTGAATTTGAAAACTACAAGAGGAGGGTTCAGAAAGACAAGGAAGAATTGGTAAAATATGCGTTAGAGCCCTTTGTGAAGGATCTCCTGAATGTTGTTGACAACCTGGAGAGGGCGCTTGAGCACGCAGAGAATGAGGATGCGGTGGCTGCCCTGAGAGAAGGTGTAGAACTCACACTGAAGGAGTTCAGGAAGATACTGAATAAGTATGAAGTGAGGGAAATAGAGGCACTGGGGAAGCCCTTTGATCCTTTCTACCATGATGCGATGAGCCAGATAGAGAGAGAGGATGTAGAGGACAAGACCGTGGTAGAGGAATACAGAAAGGGTTACATGCTGAAGGACAAGGTGATAAGACCATCCCTTGTGGGAGTATCCAAAAAGGTGGAGCCCTCTTCAGAGGGAGAATCAGAACAGAAAGACAAGTAATATAAAGGAGGTAGGATATGGCTAAGGCGATAGGTATAGACCTGGGAACTACAAACTCTGTTGTTGCAGTAGTACAGGGTGGTGAACCGGTTGTCATCCCCAACCAGGAGGGGAGCAGGACCACTCCTTCTGTTGTTGCCTTTACTGAGAAGGGAGAGAGGCTGGTGGGGCAGGTCGCCAAGAGACAGGCGATCACGAATCCCCAGAATACCATCTTCTCCATCAAAAGGCTTATGGGTAGAAAGTACAACTCTCAAGAGGTGAAGGAGGCGATGAAGAGGCTCCCCTACAAGATAGTGGAGGCCCCAAACGGTGATGCCCATGTAGAGGTGATGGGAAAGAGGTATTCTCCCCCCGAGATATCTGCAATGATACTGCAGAAACTCAAGCAGGCTGCTGAGGACTATCTTGGAGAGCCGGTTACCGATGCGGTGATCACGGTGCCTGCCTATTTTGATGACAGTCAGAGACAGGCAACGAAGGATGCCGGCAGGATAGCAGGGCTGAATGTGCTGAGGATCATAAATGAGCCTACAGCAGCAGCCCTTGCCTATGGCCTGGATAAGAAAAAGGAAGAAAAGGTCGCTGTCTATGACCTTGGTGGCGGGACCTTTGACATCTCCATACTGGAGATAGGCGAAGGTGTTATTGAGGTCCACTCCACCAGTGGAGATACCTACTTGGGTGGTGATGACTTCGATCAGAGGATTATGGACTGGATGATAGAGGAGTTCAAGAAAGACCAGGGGATAGACCTGAGACAGGACAGGATGGCCCTGCAGAGGCTGAAGGAGGCTGCAGAGAAGGCGAAGATCGAACTCTCCTCTGCGATGGAGACAGAGATCAACCTCCCCTTCATCACGGCCGATGCCACAGGTCCCAAGCACCTGGTGATGAAACTGACAAGGGCAAAGTTTGAACAGTTGATAGATGACCTCGTGGACAAGACCATTGGCCCCTGCAAACAGGCACTGGAGGATGCAAAACTCACACCGAATGATATAGATGAGGTACTGCTGGTAGGTGGCCAGACCAGGACCCCCAAGGTTCAGGAGGTGGTGAAGAAGTTCTTCGGCAAGACACCGAATAAGACCATAAACCCGGATGAGGCAGTGGCTATAGGGGCAGCCATTCAGGCTGCTGTCCTGAAGGGCGAGATGAAGGAGGTCCTTCTGCTCGATGTCACGCCCCTTTCTCTTGGTATAGAGACACTCGGTGGGGTCTTCACAAAGATCATTGAGAGGAACACCACCATACCCACAAGAAAGAGCCAGATCTTTACCACTGCCACGGATAACCAGCCGGCTGTGACGATAAAGGTTTATCAGGGTGAGAGGCCAATGGCGGCAGATAACAAACTGCTCGGTGTGTTTGAATTGGTGGGGATTCCACCCGCCCCGAGGGGGGTGCCTCAGATTGAGGTGACCTTTGATATCGATGCCAATGGTATACTCCATGTGTCTGCCAGGGACCTGGGCACCGGCAAGGAGCAGTCAATAAAGATAACCGCCTCCAGTGGTCTCACCGAAGAGGAGATCCAGAGGATGATGAAGGAGGCAGAGGAGCATGCAGAGGAGGACCGCAGAAAGAGGGAACTTGCAGAGGCGAGAAATGAGGCTGACAACCTTGTTTATACGGTTGAGAAATCGCTCCGTGAGTTTGGTGATAAGGTGACAGAGGCGGAGAGGAAAGAGATTGAAGAGGCCCTTGAAAACTGTAAGAGGGTAAAAGATACCAGTAACGATATATCAGAGATAAGGGCCGCCATCTCAAGGCTCACCCAGGCATCCCACAAACTGGCTGAACACCTCTACAGGGGTGCCCAGACTGGTGCCGGTGCCGGAGCAGGAGCAGGTGCTACTGAGGCCTCCAGTGATGGGAGCAGCAAGCCACAGGAGGAAGAGGTTGTTGATGCGGAGTTTGAGGACATGGATAAGGACAAGCAATAAGGTACGATGCTATTAGATATACGGGATGAAGGACTACTACAAGATCCTTGGGGTGCCGCGAAATGCCACGCAGGAGGAGATTAAAAGGGCCTTCAGAAGGCTTGCCCTGAAGTATCATCCTGACAGGAACCCCAATAACAGAGAGGCAGAAGAGAAATTCAAGGAGATAAACGAGGCCTATGCGTGTCTGAGTGACCCCCAGAAGAGGGCCCAGTATGACAGGTTTGGCACAGTAGAGGGGCCGGGATTTGAGGACATGGGTTTTGGCCCCTTCACTTCAACCTTTTCAGATATATTTGATGACCTCTTTGGTGACCTCTTCGGGACATTCACCAGGCAGAGGAGGAGGGTCCGTCCCCAGAAGGGAGCAGACCTCAGGTATGACCTAACCATCACCTTAGAAGAGGCTGTAAGGGGGACCGAAAAGGAGTTGAAGATTCCCAGGTGGCAGACCTGTGAGACCTGCGGTGGCAGTGGTGCAAGACCCGGTACAGGTCCGAGCAGTTGTCCTGAATGCAGGGGGAGTGGATATGTGAGGTTTCAACAGGGCTTCTTCTCGGTTACAAGGACCTGTCCAAGGTGTGGTGGTAGCGGGAGTTTTGTCTCTTCTCCCTGCAGGGTATGCGGTGGTGAGGGGAAGGTGAGGAAGCAGAGAACCGTCTCTGTAAAGATACCACCAGGTGTGGACGATGGTTCCAGGCTGAGGGTCTCCGGGGAGGGAGAGGCAGGACAGTACGGTGGACCACCTGGTGACCTGTACATAGTCATAAATGTGAAACCTCATGGATTCTTCAAGCGACGGGGAAATGACCTCTACTGTGAGGTCCCGATCACCTTTCCACAGGCGGTGCTTGGTGGAGAGATAGAGGTGCCCACCCTCTACGGGCCTGAGAGATTAAAGATCCCACCGGGCACACCCTCTGGTAAGGAGTTTGTCCTTAAGGGTAAGGGGGTGCCGAGGCTGGGAGGTCATTCAAGGGGCGACCAGATCGTGAGGGTCTATATAGATGTGCCGAAGAAGGTAACACCAAAGCAGAGGGAACTTCTACAGGAGTTCGCAAGACTGTCTGGAGAGGAGGTCCACAAGAGTTTTGCAGAGAGACTGAGAGAGTTCTTCTCAGGTGAGTAATGCATGAGCCACCAAGGGTGATCCTGCCCTGGATTGATGAGCCCCCGTCTGAATTGGATATTACAGACCAGGAATATAGGTATCTCGCCAGGGTCCTCAGAATAAGACCGGGTGAGGAGGTTGTTGTACTGAACGGAAAGGGAGGGATATGGAGGGGCAGGGTTGAGGCGATTACCGGCAGTTCGGTCAGGGTTGTGGAACTCAGCCGCATCAGAGAGCAGAGGGAATCACCCTTCAGGATTGTGCTTCTTCAGGGGGTACTGAAAGGAGAGAGGATGGACTTCCTGATCCAGAAGACCACAGAACTGGGTGTGTATGAGTTGTATCCTGTTGTGACCGAATACTGTCAGGTGAGACATACGAGGCGGCTGGAGCACTGGAGGTCAGTGGCCAGGGAGGCAACCAGGCAGTGCCGAAGGAGTATTGTGCCCATTATTCATGAGGTTATGGGACTTCAGGAGGCGATGAAGGAGACTGCCCACATCGGCCTCCGGTTCATCTTTCATGAATCAGCAGACCCGGGAGGCCTCCGCTCAGAGGGGCCTCGTGATGGGTGTTGTATACTTGTCGGGCCTGAAGGAGGCTTCAGCCCTGAAGAACTGAAGATTGCATCTGAGCAGGGGTTCAGGCTTGTAGGATTGGGACCACGGGTGCTGAGGGCTGAGACAGCAGGGGTGGTTGCTACCGCGCTCCTGCAGTATCTATATGGAGACCTCAATCCTGGCCTTCCTCGGCCCTGATGTCACTCACAGCATCCATCGGGACGGTTACCCATCCTGTCTCTGTCTGGAGATTCACCTCACTGTCGGTCACCTCCACAAGAACCCCTTTGTACTGGATGCCGAAGGCATCGACAACCACCCTTTTGCCTATGAGTTCTATCATGATGATTAATTATACGATTTTTACACTCCGGAAGTGTAAAAAGGATGGAGGTTGAACATGACAGATGCCCCTGTTCTCTTCCTTGGAGACTCCTTAGTAGAGTATGGAGAGTGGGAGGAGTGTTTCCCGGACAGAGATGTGATTAACCTCGGTGTTGCTGGTGAGACAGTGGAGGGCCTTTACAGGAGGATTGATTCTGTTATAGAGAGATACCCTGCCGCAGAGGCGTGTCTGATGATGTCAGGGATAAACAACATAGCAATGGATGATTATGCATTTCTCACCACTTACAGGGCCCTGATAAAGAAATTGAAAAGGGCCTACCCAGAGGCGACTATTGTTGTGCA
This sequence comes from Nitrospirota bacterium, assembly GCA_015492645.1. Classification (GTDB taxonomy): domain Bacteria; phylum Nitrospirota; class Thermodesulfovibrionia; order Thermodesulfovibrionales; family JdFR-85; genus JdFR-85. The sequence goes on along the minus strand of WGER01000082.1, from coordinate 5,445 downwards.
TAGCATCCTTCCCGCAGATGTGGACTTTATTGACAACAGGAAGGTGCTTGAGATGAACAGGGCACTGGAGAGGGTCGCATATGAGGAAGGTGTGCACTATCTTGACCTGTTCAAATATTTTATTAATGAAAGAGGAGAGGTGATAAGGGAGTATTACCTGGAAGATGGTGTGCACCTGAGTGAGAGGGGTTATCGAGTATGGTGTGAGGTGCTGAGACTTTTGCCCTGATTATCTATTTCGTCCCCCAGGACCCTTCTTGAGAGTATACGAAATATGGTGGGGTAGACAATGCTTGCGAGTACACCAGTCAGGATCAGGATATCATAGGCCTGAGGAGGGATAAACCCCATCTTCACACCAAGGGCACCTGAGACGACCAGCAGGGAAAGGGGTGCAGAGAGACCAGTGCTTATAACCAGGGCCTCGGAGTACCTCAGGCCCATCAGGGGTGCAACCAGTATGGGCAGGGAGTTGCTGAGAAATACCACAGATGTGAACGCTATGGAAAGGAAGATTGTTTTGATGTCTCTAATCATAGAGAGTTTCAGGTCAGCCCCGACCCCTATGAAGAAAAATGGGATGAAGAATCCAAAGCCTATTGCGTTCAGTTTGTCCTCAAAAATGCCCTTGCTCCTGAAGACATAACTGAAGACCACCCCTACCAGGAATGAACCGAGGATGGGTTCAATGCCCGAGAAGTAGGCTATTAATGCACCTGCAAAGGCAATAGAGACCACTGCCCTTATCCCCTCCTCCACAGGGTCTTCACTCTCCATCACCTTTTCTACCCTTTCAGGATACCACCATGCTATGAGGTACAGTATTCTGAGCAGTAGTGCTGCAAGTGCAAGGAGTGCGAGCAGTTTTGTCGTCTCGCACAGGGCTGTCAGGGTTAGTCCTCTCTTATGGTAGATATCAAGGAGGGTGAGAATGATTATGGAAAGGAGTTCGCCTATAATTGCTATACCCATTACATCTCTACCAAGAGGGCTTTCCGTAAACCTCAGTTCCTTCAGGAGAGGTATCACAATGCCTGCCGAGATCATCGAGAGGGCTATCCCGATATAAAAGGGGTATCCAAGGTAGGAGAGAACCAGGGGTGTGAAGATAAAGGAGGACAGAGGAATAAGTATGTACCATATTAACCTTTTCTGATGCAGGATTCTTCTGAGATCCAGTTCCATGCCTGCTATGAACATCAGATATATAAGCCCCAGTTCCTTCATCAGGAGGAACCATTCAGGTCTCTCTGTTAAAACGGTGTTGAAAAGTATTACCCCGTAAATAATCTCGAGCACTGAGGAGGGTATATGGAGACGCCTTGCCACAAACGGGACCAGGGCGGCCCCTCCGAGCATAACCAGCATTAGAAGGATCTGTTCTTTCATCTACAGTGTTTCTTCCATAGGTGGTATGATCAAAGTGGTTATCTTCATACCAGTTATAATCCTCCATATCACATCAGGGAAAAGAAAGGATAATACTCCCTTTCTGGATGTGCCTCTATTGATTATGGCGAGATTGTATTCATTCTGGAGCATATGTGTTACCTTTATCGGGTTGCCCCTTTTTGTGAGTATCTGAACAGATGTCTTGTACATTGATGTGAGGGAGGTGATCTGTTTCTTTATTTCTGTGTATCTCTTCTGTTCTTCCTCTGTTGTGATATAACGGGAGGGCTCAAGGGTGATGGCTGTAAGGCTGGAGTTTATAATATAGGATATCTCGATTCCTGTCTCTATTATCCTCTCCACATCTGTCTCAATAAAGCATGGCAGGAGTATCTTATGGTAGGGGTGTGTGCCTGAGAGCAAAAATACAGGACAGGAGACCAGATCGACAAGTGTGTAAAGGCTCTTCCTCCCTTGAAACAAGAGGGGAAAACGGGGTTCAACCACCACATCCTTTGAGAGGATAAGGAGTCCCTGTTCACTGTTTATCTCATTTACCGTTTCTTCTACAGCCCCAACTAATGGAAGTACGCTCTCCTTGAAGGTTCTCTGTTTTATGTGATGTCTTTCGCATAAGTCCTCGATTTCTTCCCTTCTTTCCATTGATTTTTTTGTGCAGATGAAAATGTTTTTCTCTATAGGAAAGGAAGAGATTATATAACCGAGTTCTTCAAAGAAACTCTCGTCCTCTGAACCTTTTAAATATGTTAGGATCACTGAACCATACTCTAAAGGGAATCGCTCGAAACTGAATGTGAGGATTTCCGCTACAGTTTTAAGCACATTGGGATCGCCCAGTATTACCACCCTGTCCCTGGGCTTCAGAATGGTATCCTTTCTGGGCACAATGATGTTGCCATCTCTGTAAATCAGGCCCAGCCTCCACTTTATAGGGGCAATAATTCCGATCGGCTTATTGGCAAGACGGCTGTTGGGATGGACCTCTACCTCCATAATCTCGTTCTTTCCAAGTCCTATCTCATGGGTTGTCCTCGTCTTCTGGAGCCTGTTCAGTATCCCTATGGCACTGTCTTCAAAGATATTTTCAACCTCTACCCCCATGGATTCAAGTTCCCTGATTCCAGATTCACTCATCCCTATTGCTATCACTCTCTTCGGTTCGAAGTGTTCATGGAGGAGTCTTGAGACTTCTATATTCACCTTCTCATCTCTGGTAGTTATTATTACACAATCTGCCTCATCTACAGGTGTCTCCTCCAGCACCAGTCTACTTGTGGCATCTCCATGTACAATTTCTATATCCTCTCTCAGTTCCTTTACCTTTACAAGGGCCTCCTCGTCCTTGTCTACACATACTACATCATACTCCTTTGGTAGTGACCTCAACAGGATGAGTCCTATACTGCCAAGCCCTATTATTACCAGTTTATTACCTTTCATAAATTCCTACAAGATTATACTTTAATTTAGATTTATTTAGCATCATCCTCTGAACAAAACTTGCACTTACGACGTGCAGGTTTGAGGGATATTTTGCTTATGATCTGGATCATAATAATCTCCCATAAAAAGAGTTTTAAATTAAGTATGCAAAGAGTTAGAAAACTACATCTTTTACGAAGACTGTCTCAGATATCGTTTCTTCTCTTCTTCCTCACCATGCCCATATTCAACATACTTCGCTACGATTCAGACACAAAGGAGTTTTACCTTCTGGGAAAGGTGTGGAGCCTTGGCATAAGGGATGCACTCATAGAAGGGACACTCAGCGGCTCTGGTGAGGTTGCAGGTATTATAGTCCTCAAGGCGATACTACCATGGCTCGTTGTCCTTGCCTTCTTTCCTGTAATGGGTGCAATATTTGGCAGATTCTTCTGCGGATGGCTCTGCCCTGAGGGATTTCTCTTTGAGTTTGCTGATTATCTTAATGAAAAGATTCTGGGGAGAAGGTCTTTATTCAAGAAGAAAAACCTCAATGGAAATTACTCAAGAAATGGGAGAAGATTAATCTATATATTTCTGGCACTTTTCTTTTATCTAACAGTTCCACCAATTATAGGTGCGCTACTTAGCGGCTTCTTTATTGCACCTTCACGGATATGGAATGAAATAACTATGCGTAATCTCTCAACAGGTCTAATGGCAGGTATGATAGGGGTAACCATTTATATCGTAATTACTTCTATCCTTGTAAGACATACCTTCTGTAAGTATGTCTGTGCTCCAGGACTTATGCAGACACTCTTTGGATGGTTCAGCCCCAGGTCATTAAGGGTGGTCTTTGACAGGGAAAACATCTCCCGTTGCACTGACTGTCGAAGGTGTGAGAGGGTATGTTTTATGGATGTAAGGCCAAGATCTCCAAAAAAGGAGATTAACTGTGTAAACTGTGGTGAGTGTATTACAGCATGCAGAGAAGAACTTGGAATAGAGAGAGGATTATTCCGTTTTAGATTTGGGGAAGGGAATACTTCCGTGAAGAAACTCCATAAGAATCAACCAATTGATGCCTTTCAGTATCGCTACTGAACTTGCACGTCGTAAGTGCAAGTTTTGGGAAACATTTTCAAAATATTTCTTTCCTTGCCCTCTCTGAATTCCAGTGGTATAATTATTGTAGAGTCAATCTCAAGGGGGCGAAGATGATATATCCCATTGATTTTCTAAGATTTAATATGTTAGATTTTTTTGCCAGGAGGGATGAGGATGAAGAGTATAAAGGCAGGATATACAGAAATCTACATCTTCTGTGAAGGTAAAAATCATATAGATTTACTGCTAATTATGAGAAAGGAGAACACCTGTGCTTTCTGAAACTGTGCTGAAAATCACCCTCGCCGCATTGATGCATGATGTGGGCAAGTTTGCAGAGAGGGCAGGTTTTGAAGTGCCAGAAGACTATATAAACAGAAATGCCGTTTTATATCAGCCTCTCTATAAAGGTAGGTCTACACATAAGCACGCTACTTATACGGCTGCCTTTATTGAATTATTAAAGAAAGACCTTCCTCAAGAACTCAATCAGCCAGATTGGGGACCGGGTGATACATTTATAAACCTTGCTGCCTCACATCATAAACCTGAAACACCAATGCAGTGGATTATTGCAGTGGCAGATAGAATAAGTAGCGGCATGGACAGAAACACCTTTGACCGTTATAATCAATCCCATGATGTAAAGGACTACAAAAAAACTAGGTTGGTAAGCGTTCTTGAGGAGATTAACATTACTGAATTAACCAAGAAAGATTTACAATACAGGTATCCTCTAAAACCTTTTACTGCTGAAAATATCTTTCCAGTCTTAAAAAAGGAAGCCGAACCAGAAGATAATCAAACTGCTGAAAACCAATATAAAATATTATTCGATGCCTTTCTGGAAGGCTTGAAAGGGCTTTATCATAAAGAGCAGATCCATCTCTGGGTTGACCATTTTGATAGCCTTTATCAGCATTATACTTCTTTTATACCCGCTGTGACAGTTGGCGATATTATACCAGATGTGTCATTGTATGACCATTCTAAGACCACGGCCGCACTGGCAGCATCGCTTTATTTGTATCATTACGAAAATGGAGACATTGAAGATATTAATTCAATTGTAGACTATTCACAGCGAAAATTTCTTTTCATTACAGGAGATTTTTACGGCATCCAGGATTTCATTTTTTCTAAAGGGGGCAGCACTCAAATGGCTGCTGCCAAACTCCTTAGAGGAAGGTCTTTTTACATCTCCCTTCTCAGCGAACTGGCTGCCGACCTGATATGTAGAAAGATTGGGCTAACTCCTCTCTCAGTTGTCCTATCTGCAGCAGGTAAGTTTACCATTGTTGCCCCTAATACATCCAGAACAGTTGAAGCAATTCAACAGGCCCGAGAAGAGATGGATGAATGGTTTTATAAGCACTTCTTCTCAGAGGCATCTATTGGTATTTCAATGGTTGAGGCATCTCCTGAAAACCTTACTAGCGAACATTTCCCTCTTTTTTGGCAAAGGGTGACCTCAGGTGTAAATCAGGCAAAGTATAAAAG